>NZ_JBMDIQ010000003.1:0-303741 GCF_057808735.1 Chromobacterium sp. FG89
CATCGACCGAGCACTTACACCTATCGGTTATTCGTTCTGTTAAAGATCGGTGCAGATCGCTGCGTTTCGTTTCCGCCGCTGCGTTGTCTGCTGAGGAGGTGAAATATACGTTACAGCCCTCGCTCCGTCAACACCTATTTTGAAAAAAGAGAGGGTTTTTAAGATATCAACACCTAAGTCAATGATTTAAATGGATATCATCCATAAAGAATTTTACAAGAACTTTTGGGCAAGCCGGAAAAAAAGGCTTCCCAGCTTGTTGTCGTCGGCAGATAAGCTGCGAAAGCGGGCATATTTTCCCCAGTTTTTCCGAAAAACCCGCTTTCCGGCAAATTATTCGGCGCAGACTTTATGCCTTAGTCATTAATTGTTAAGCTAAGCGCATCCCCACCGCCCAGGAGCCCTCCTCATGCAGCAAACCTTGCGTCAACGATTGGAGGGCCTACCCGCGCCGTTTTACGCCTTGATGCTAAGCGACGTGCTGAGCGGGCTGGCGATGGGCGCCGGTTACGTCGCCATCAGCTGGTGGGTGGTGCAATCCGGCGGCGCGCGCGATATGGCGTGGTTCGGCTCGATCACCGCGCTGGTGATGTTGCTGTCGCTGCCGCTGACCGCGCCCTTGGGCGACCGCCTGCCCAAGAACCGGCTGATAGGCGGCGGCATGCTGTTGGCGATGTTGAGCGCCCTGCTGTTGGCGCTGATGGCGGCCATGGGCTGGTATCGCATCGGCTGGGTGATTGCGGTGGAGTCGCTGGCCATGCTGGCCTGGTCCATCGTGCTGCCGTCCATGCTGAGCATCGCCGCCGAGATGGTGCCGGCGGCCAGACTGGGCGATGCGCTGTCCTTGCAGAAAAGCTCGCAGTCGGCGGGCAATCTGATCGGCCCGGTCTTGGGCGGCGGCCTGATGGCGGCGACCTCGCCCACCCTGACCCTGCTGGCCTATGCCTTCTTGCTGGTGGTGGCCGCCGCGGCTTCCTTATATGTGCGCGTGCCGCCGCGCGCGGCAGGCGCCGTCCGCAGCCCCTGGCTGGAAGATATCCGCAGCGGCTTGTACGCGCGCTGGCGCATTCCGCTGGAACGCTATTGGACCTTGGCGGTATTCATCACCCTGGTGGCCTTCATGCCGCTGGTGACCACCCTGCTGCCGGTCAAGCTGCATGCGCTGGGTTTGTCCGCCGCCTGGCTGGGCGGTTGCGAGGCGGCGATCAGCGCCGGCATGCTGCTGGGTTCGCTATGGTTCACCCATGTGCTGCTGCGCCGCTTCAGCCGTTACCAAGCGCGCACCCTCGGCATGCTGGTCTGCGGCATATTGATGCTGGTGGTGGCGCTCAGCGACAACCCTTGGCTGATCCTGACCTGTTTCGCGGTGATGGGGCTGATGTTCGCGCTGAACCAGCTGATCGGCCAGACCCACCGCACGCTGGCGGTGCCGGAGAATTACCGCGCGCGCTTTTCCGCCATCAATGTGATGCTGGTGAAGATAGGCTCGATGCTGGGGCCGGCGCTGGCCGGAGCGCTGCTGCATGTGCTGCCGCTGGACCGGGTTTATCTGATCTTCGCGTTGCTGCATTTGGCCACCGTGCTGCCCATGCTGCTGTTGCCGGGCTTGAAGGCTTTCCTGGAGCTGGACCACGAGGAGGTGAAGGATTGGTATTGGCAGCATCACCCGGAGGCGTTCCGCGATTTGGCGGCCGTGCCAGCCGCCGCCAAGCCGGCCTGTGAGACGCGCTGAGGCGGATGCAAAAACGGCGGCCATCGGCCGCCGTTCGCGTTTCTATATATAAGGAGTAGATCAGAGCACGTAACGCGCCAGATCTTCGCGCTCGGCTACTTGTTCCAGCTTGCTGTCGACATAGGCGGCATCGATCTCGCAGCGGCCGGCCTTGGCGTCGAACGCCACTTCTTCCAGCAGCTTTTCCATCACGGTGTAGAGACGGCGCGCGCCGATGTTCTCGGTTTTCTCGTTGACCCGCCAGGCGATCTCGGCCAAGCGCTGGATGCCGGATTCGGCAAACTCCAGTTCCACGCCCTCGGTGGCCATCAACGCCTGGTACTGACGGGTCAGGCAGGCGTTGGTGCTGGTGAGGATGGCCTTGAAGTCGTCCACGGTCAGCGAGGAGAGTTCAACGCGGATGGGCAGACGGCCTTGCAGTTCAGGGATCAGGTCCGACGGCTTGGACAGCTGGAAGGCCCCGGAGGCGATGAACAGGATGTGGTCGGTCTTGACCATGCCGTACTTGGTGGACACGGTGGTGCCTTCCACCAGCGGCAGCAGGTCGCGCTGCACGCCGGCGCGCGAGACGTCGGCGCCGCCCTGGCCTTCGCTGCGGCTGGTGACCTTGTCGATCTCGTCCAGGAACACGATGCCGTTCTGCTCGACGTTCTTCAGCGCTTCAGCGCGCAGTTCCTCGTCGTTGACCAGCTTGGCGGCTTCCTCGTCGATCAACTGCTTGCGCGCCTCCGTCACCTTCATCTTGGCCGTCTGTTTCTTGCCGGAGCCCATGCCCTGGAACATGCCTTGCAGCTGGCTGGCGAAATCTTCCATCCCCGGCGGGGCCATCACATTCATCTGCGCCGCCGGCGCGGCGATTTCGATTTCGATCTCTTTATCGTCCAGCGCGCCTTCGCGCAGCATCTTGCGGAATTTCTGGCGGGTGGCGCCGTCTTCCGGCTTGGCCTCGGCTTCCGGCTCGCCGCCGAAGAAACCGGCCTGCTGACGCGGGCGCGGCAGCAGCACGTCCAGGATGCGGTCTTCCGCCGCGTCTTCCGCGCGCGGGCGGTTGCGCTTGATGGCGGCGTCGCGGGTGTCCTTGATCGCCACTTCCACCAGGTCGCGGATGATGGTGTCCACATCGCGGCCGACATAGCCCACCTCGGTGAACTTGGTGGCTTCTATCTTGATGAAGGGCGCGCCGGACAACTTGGCCAGGCGGCGGGCGATCTCGGTCTTGCCCACACCGGTGGGGCCTATCATCAGGATGTTCTTGGGGGTGATTTCGCTGCGCAGCGGCTCGGCCACCTGCTGACGGCGCCAGCGGTTGCGCAAGGCCACCGCCACCGCGCGCTTGGCGGCGTTCTGGCCGATGATGTGTTGGTCCAGCTCGTGGACGATTTCCTGCGGGGTCATTTGCGTCATGACGTTCTCCAGCCGGAAGCGGCGCTCCCGGCGATTTGATTCTTGAATCGGGCGGCTCAGTTGGCTGCCGGCTCTTTGCCTTCCGGCTCTTCGGCGTCGTCCAGCAGCTCGATCACATGGTTGTGGTTGGTGTAGATGCAGATGTCGCCGGCGATCTCCAGCGATTTCTTCACCACCACTTCCGGCGCCAGATCGGTGTTTTCAAACAGCGCGCGCGCCGCGGACTGGGCGTAGGCGCCGCCGGAGCCGATGGCGGCAATGCCTTGCTCCGGCTCCAGCACGTCGCCGTTGCCGGTGATGATCAGGGTGCTGTTCTTGTCGGCGACGATCAGCATCGCCTCCAGCCGGCGCAGCATGCGGTCGGTGCGCCAGTCCTTGGCCAGTTCCACCGCCGACACCAGCAGATTGCCCTGATGTTTTTGCAGCTTGGCTTCAAAACGCTCGATCAGGGTGAAGGCGTCGGCGGTGCCGCCGGCAAAGCCCGCCAGCACCTTGCCGCCGTGCAGCTTGCGCACCTTGCGCGCCGAGGCCTTGATCACGATGTTGCCCAGGGTGACCTGGCCATCCCCGCCCAGCGCCACGCGATTGCCGCGGCGAATGGACACGATGGTGGTTCCGTCGAACTGTTGCATGTTTTGTATTCCAATAATGTCGCCACCGGCACTCCGCCGTGGCCAATGCTGCAAAATATGCAGGCAAAACCATGGATTGCAAGCGCCGGGCCGCTCCGGCGCGCCGGCGGACGCGACGCTTGGCAAAATCCTTTTCCCGTCATTTATTTACCCATATCAATGACGTGAGGATATACGCGTTTTCCAGCTTGGATAATGAGAATAGTTTGTATTATCATCACCGTCATGAACCAGCGAATTCTTCAATACTCGGCGCTCTCCAGCACCGTGGGCCTGCATGCCCTGGTCTTCGTGCTGATGGGCGGCGCAGTGGCGATGCAGGCGCCGATCACGCTGCCGCGCGTCGCCAGCATGGAAATGATCAGCCTGGCCGCGCCCAGCAAGGCCGCCGCGCCGGCTGCGCCCAAGCAGCAGCCCAAGCCCGAGAAAAAGCCGACGCCGCAGGTCAAGCCCACCCCGACGCCGAAGCCGACTCCGGTCAAACCCAAGGTAATGGCCACGCCCACGCCGGCCGCGCCCAGCGCCAAGGCCATCAGCGTGCCCACCGCCGCCCCCGCGGCGGAAAGCAAGCCCAGCGCGGCCACCAGCTCCGCCGAAGGCGGCAGCTCGCGCGGCCAGTCCGCCGACGCCAAGCCCTCGATCACCGAGCCGATGTACCGGGGCGGCTATCTGAACAATCCCAAGCCGGCCTACCCGGCGCTGTCCATCGAGGAGGGCGAAACCGGCACCGTGCAGCTGCGGGTGCACGTATCCGCCCAAGGCCAGCCGCTGGACGTGGCGCTGGCCAACACCAGCGGCTTCCCGCGCTTGGACCGCGCCGCCCTGGCGGCGGTGAAGAAATGGACCTTCACCCCGGCCAAACGCGGCAATGAAGCCATCGCCTACACCTTTATCGTTCCCGTTGAATTTTCTTTGAAGTCTGCCAAATCATGAATCTAATGACTGTATTCCAACAAGGGGACGCCGTGCTGGTCGCGGTGTTCATGATCCTGGTCCTGATGTCGGTGCTGACCTGGTACCTGATCCTGGTTCGCGGCGTCAGCACCTGGCATATCCGCCGCGCCAACAAGCAGGCCGAGGCCGCGCTGTGGGACGCCCCCAACTGGAAACAGGCGGAAACCCAGCTGCAGGATTCCCGCGCGCCCTTCGCCAACCTCACCCGCCAGGGCCTGGCCGCGCTGCGCCACTACCGCAGCCAGGCTGAGCGCCCGCTGGGCCAGAGCTGCGATCTGGACGAATTCCTGACCCGCGCCATCCGCAAGGGCCTGGCCCAGGAAAACGGCAAGCAGGAAACCGGGATGACCGTGCTGGCCTCGGTGGGCTCCACCGCGCCCTTCATCGGCTTGTTCGGCACGGTATGGGGCATTTACCACGCGCTGGTGAACATCGGCGCGGCCGGCCAGGTCACCATCGCCGCGGTGGCCGGCCCCATCGGCGAGGCCCTGGTGGCCACCGCCGCCGGCCTGGCCGCCGCCATCCCCGCGGTGCTGGCCTACAACGCCCTGACCCGCATGCAGCGCATCATGGCTCAGGACATGGACTACTTCGCCCACGATCTGCACGCCCAGTTGCTGACTCAGTCCGGAGAGATCGATGGCCTTCGGTAGTTTCGACAAGGGCGGCTCCGCCCCGATGGCCGACATCAACACCACCCCGCTGGTGGATGTGATGTTGGTGCTGCTGGTGGTGTTCATCATCACCACCCCGCTGCTGACCAATACTGTCAAGCTGGATCTGCCGCAGGCCAGCGCCGCCGCGCAGCAGAGCCAGCCCAAGGAAATCCGCCTGGCCATAGACGCCGCCGGTGCGGTGTTCTGGAACGACGTCAAAGTGCCGGAAAGCGAGCTGGACGCCCGTTTCGCCGCCGCCGCCCGCGACAACCCGCAAGTGGAGCTGCACTTGTTCGCCGACAAGAGCGTGCGTTACGAAACCGTGGCCAAAACCCTGGCCAGCGCCCAACAAGGCGGCATCAGCAAGATCGGCTTCGCCACCGAAGCGCCGTAAAGACCGCCTGCGAGCAGGCCGGCGCCCGCCGGCCGCTCGCGCAGAGCCGTCACGCAAGCCCACGCCATTGGTTTGCTTGAGGACTCTGCCAGCCGGCCCCTAAGAACGTGTTTACGATCTCGCGAGCTAAGGCGAGACAAGGCGAAAATGGCTGAGAAAGCGGAATGTACGCGTGATACATGAGCATTTCGAAACCGTTTTTAACGCTGTGTCGCCGACGCGCAGCAGATCGTAAACAGGTTCTAAGAGCCTGAGCCGCAGTAGACGCGAGATCCGCGTCCCATACCCGCCAGCGCGCAGCCGCTTATCCAGCCGCTATTTCGCGCCGGTTCCTCATCCCTCTCCACCCACTCCACGGACTGCCGCCGCGCAGACCAGGAGGGCCTTCGTCCGCTCCTTGCCCGGACCAGGCCGGAGAAGCGCGCAGTCAGGCAAAGAAGAGCAGAGCCGGCCTTAGCCGGCCGGCGATTATAACGACACAAACAAAATGAGAACCCTGATGGAACATCTGCCCACCCCAAGCCGCGGCAGCGGCATCGTCGCGCGCAAGTTGCCCGCGAAAATCGGCGCCGGCATGCTCGCCGCCGCCCTCTCCCCCGGACTGGCCCTGGCCGCCGACGCGCCCACCAAACTGGAAACCGTGCGCGTGGAAGGCGAAACGCCGGTGCGCGGCAGCCTGAAGACCGAATCCAGCGCCATCGGCAAGCTGAACCAGAAGCTGAAGGACATCCCGCAATCGGTCACCGTGCTCAGCAAGCAATTGCTGGAAGACCAGGCCGTCTCCAATTTGAAGGACGCGCTGCGCAACGTGCCCGGCATCACCTTCGCCGCCGGCGAAGGCGGCCGCACCGGCGACCAGGTGGTGATCCGCGGTTTTTCCGCCTTCACCGACACCTATCTGGACGGCATGCGCGACATCGGCCAGTACAACCGCGACACCTTCAACCTGGAAAAAGTGGAAGTGCTGAAGGGCGCCAGCTCCATGCTGTTTGGCCGCGGCTCCACCGGCGGCGTGGTCAACCAGGCCAGCAAGACGCCGTTCGCCGGCTCTCTGGTGGCGGGTGAAATGAGCGTCGGCAGCAATCGCTTCGCTCGCTCCACCTTCGACATCAACCAGGCGTTCAGCGACAGCGCCGCGATGCGCGTCAACCTGATGGCCACCGACGACGGCAGCGACCGCGGCCCGGTGAAGAACCAGCGCTTCGGCGTCGCGCCGTCCCTGGCCTTCGGCCTGGGCGAACCCACCACCCTGGTGCTGTCCTACTTCCACCAGAAGGAAGACAATGTTCCGGACTACGGCATCCCGTTCAACGCCAACACCCAGCAGCCCATCGACGTGCCGCGCGACCGCTTCTACGGCCTGAACAGCGACTTCGAGAAAACCCAGACCGACATCCTCACCGCCAAGCTCACCCACCGCTTCAGCGACGACTTGGTGCTGAGCAACCAATTGCGTTTCAACCGCTTCTGGCGCGATGTCTCGCCGACCGCGCCGCGCATCCCGGGCATCACCCCCAGCAACCCGGTCACGGACAGCTCTCGCATCAATCGAAGCAAACCCATGCGCGACGGCATCGATTGGTCATGGAACAACCAGACCGATCTGGTCAGCAAGTTCGATACCGGCAGCGTGCGCCATACGCTATTGACCGGCTTGGAGCTGAGCAAAGAGAAATCCGACACCAGCCGTTACGCCTTGCTCAACACCCCGCCGAGCACCACGGTAGGCGCGCCGGATCCCGGCGTGCCCGTCGACCTCAGCCGCTACCGCAGCAGCAACACCCAGTTCGACGCCAGCAATATCGGCCTGTACGCGATGGACACGCTGGAGCTGAACCCGCAATGGAAGGCCGTGGTGGGCGCCCGCTTCGACCGTTTCAGCGGCGACTACAAGATCCGCGCCGGTAATCGTGACAGCTCCGTCAGCCAGGACCCCAGCCGCAGCTACGACGTCAGCCGCACCGACAATGTGTGGAGCTGGCGCGGCGGCCTGATCTGGCAGCCCAGCAGCGCCCAGTCCTACTATCTGAGCTACGGCACCTCGTTCAACCCCTCGGGCGAGGCCTACGCGCTGGACAAGGCCACCGCCAAAGTGGATCCGGAAAAAAACCGCAACATTGAACTGGGTGCCAAGTGGGATCTGTTCGACGGCGACGCCAGCCTGCGCGCGGCGCTGTTCCGCATCGAGAAGACCAACGAACGAAATACGGATGCCAACGACCCCAATACCGTGCTGCTGTCCGGCAAGCGCCACACCGACGGCGTGGAAGTGGAAGGCGCCGGGCGCTTGACCGAGCGTTGGGATGTCTTCGCCGGCCTCACCCTTATGAAATCCCGCATCGACAAGGCCGCGCCGCCGGCCTTGGGCGCCTCCGGCACCGAAGGCAATATGCCGCGTTACACGCCCAAGGTCACCGCCAACCTGTGGACCACCTACAAGTTCACCGAAGAAGTGATCGGCGGTTTCGGCCTGACCCATGTGGGCAAGCGCTACGCGCATGAAGCCAACACCAACTACCTGCCGGCCTACACCGTGGCCAACGCGATGCTGGCTTACGAGACCCGCAAGTACAAGGTGCAGCTGAATGTGAACAACCTGGCCAACAAGACCTACTTCGACGGCGGCTACCCGGCGCACGCCACGCTGGGCACCCCGCGCGAAGCGCAACTGACGGTCAGCTTCAAGTACTAAGCAGGTGATTACGATCTCGCGAGCCAGAACGAGACCAGGCGCAAACGGCTGAGAAAGCGGCCTGCGCCGATGGCGCATGTGCGCTTCGAAGCCGGCTGCTCATCGCACAATGTCCCTACCGGCGCGCAGTAGATCGTAAACCGCTTGCAAGCCGGCTCCGGCCCCCGGTTCGCCGGGGGCTTGGCCCCATTACGGAGACCCCATGTTATTGCACATCCCCGCGGTGCTGAGCGCCGAAGAACTGGCGCTGGGCCGCGAACTGCTGGCCCGCGCCGACTGGGCGGACGGCCGCATCACCGCCGGCAGCCAGTCCGCCCAGGTCAAACGCAATCTGCAGCTGCCGCAGCAACTGCCGGAAGCCCAACAACTGCAGGCCATGGTGGAAGGCGCGCTGCAGCGCAACGGCCTGTTTTTCTCCGCCGCGCTGCCGGCAAAAATCTTCCCGCCGCTGTTCAACTGCTACCAGGCCGGCATGGACTTCGGCAACCACGTGGACAACGCCGTGCGCCGCCACCCCTTCGACAACGGCTGGGTGCGCACCGACGTGTCCTGCACCCTGTTCTTCAGCCGCCCGGACGAATACGAAGGCGGCGAACTGGTGATTGAAGACACTTACGGCAGCCATAGCGTCAAGCTGGACGCCGGCGACATGGTGCTCTATCCGTCCACCAGCCTGCACCGGGTGGAACCGGTCACCGCCGGCGCGCGGCTGGCTTCCTTCTTCTGGGTGCAAAGCATGATCGGCGACGACGGCAAGCGCCGGCTGCTGTTCGACATGGACGCGGCGATCTCCAGCCTGCGCCAGCAATTGGGCGACAACGAAGCCCTGGTGGCGCTGACCGCCAACTACCATAACCTGCTGCGGATGTGGGCCGCGCCGTGAACGCCCGTTGACCATCCGCCAGCTTGTCCCGCACTTGCGCGCGGGATCGCGGACAAGCTCAACAGCGACACAAAAAGCACACACATTCGCAAGCGCTAATATGCGAACATGGAACGCTTAATCCCATCCGGCGGCGCGGACGCCGGATGCGCGTTTTCTCCGCCCTCGCGCCGTATAATCATCACCGCAACATCACACTTTTCGATTCCACTATGCGTACACTCACTCTCGGGCTGGCCGCCGGCCTCTACAGCAGCTTCAGCGCCGCCGCGCTGCAACCGGTCAGCGAAGCGCCGCTGGCGGTCAAAACCGCCGTCAGCTGCCAGCACAATAAAGACAACAGCCTGGACTGCGTCACCAGCAAGCAATTCACCATCCTGCACCCCTCCGGCCGCGAACAGCTGTCCCGCATCGACTTCACCTACCCGGCCGAAGACCGCCTGCGGGTGGAGCAGGCCGAAGTGATCCAGCCCAACGGCAAAGTGATCAAACTGGGCAAATCCCAGATCGAAACCCGCGCCGCGCCCAATCCGGACGCCGGCGTCAGCCGCGACATGCAAACCTGGATGGCCTTCCCGGAATTGTCGGTGGGCAGCACAGTGTCCTACCGCATCAAGACCCACAGCGTGGCGCAGCCCTTGGTGCGCCAGCTGCGCTACCAACTGGACCTGGGCCCGCAAAAAGCGCGCGAAGACAGCTTCAACTTCGACATCCAGTCCATGCGTCCGCTGATCTGGCGCGGCATGATGCTGGACGATTACGCGGTGGACGCCAGCGCGGACCGCAAACGCGTCAAGGTCTCGCTGCGCCGGCCGCGCTACCTCAACTACATCAACGAGTGGAACAACAGCGCGCTGCGCGAATGGCCGCAGTTGGTGATCGCCACCTCGGACCAGCCGCAAGACCACTTCGGCGCTCACGCCCGCCGTTACAACGAAATCCTGGCCGCGCCGCTGCCGCCGGCCGCCGCCGCCGTGGTGGCCGCCAACCAGGGCAAGCCGGCCGCGGAGCAGGCGGCCGCCTTCATGCAGCACATCAACCGCAACTACCGCTACCTCAACGACACCCGTCTGGCGGAACGCGGCCTGGTGCCGTTCACGCTGGCGGAAATCGAAAAGCACGGCTACGGCGACTGCAAAGACCTCTCCACCCTGCTGACCGCCATGCTGCGCCGCTCCGGCGTCGCCGCCGAGCCGGCGCTGATCTACCGCGGCAAGTTCGCCCCGCCGCTGCTGCTGCCCGGCATCGGCGCGCCCAACCACATGATCGTCCGCGCCGACATCGCCGGACAGACCTGGTGGCTGGACCCGACCAACCCCTTCTTCCAGCCCGGCCGCATCATGTCTGACCTGCAAGACCGCTGGGCCTTCATCATCGGCAAGGACGGCGTGGTCAGCCAGACCCAGGTGCCGATGGAGCCGGCGCGCACCGATCTGAACATCAAGCGCGAAAACGCGCTGCAAGCCGACGGCAGCGCCGACGTCCGCGCCGATATCGAACTGGGCAACTCCACGCTGATCGACACCATTCTGCAAGACCGTTACCAGGGCGTCAGCGCCACCGACCAAAGCCTGTGCAACCGGCTGAGCAATCAACCGGAAGGCTGCAAGGTCCAGCGCGACAAGACCTCCTTCATGGTGCCGTCCGTCTACCCGTTGCGCATGAGCGTGCGCGACCCGCGCATGCTGGAGAAGATCTCCGGCCTGTTTCTCTACGACTCCCACTTCAAGGGCGTGTGGGACAGCTTCGACAGCTACAAGCGCAACGGCAACCTGGCCGACGTCTACCTGGGCGACGCCAGCGCCATGCAGTCCGACGTGCTGCTCAAGGGCGCCAAGGCCATCCAGCCGGCCTTCGAGTGCAAGGTCAGCTCCCCCTGGTACGAGGTGAACGCCAAGCAGCAGCAAACCCCGGCCGGCATCCGCGTCCAGTACCGGATCAGCAATAAGGTGCGCTGGCTCAGCCACGCCGAGATCAACAGCCCGGAATTCGCCAAGCTGATAGACGATGCCCGCGCCTGCGTGTCCCAGATCCGCCAGATCGTCAAACTCTGAAAACCGCTTCCATGCCAGCGGCGCGCCCCAAGATGTTGAACCGGCTCTGACGCCCTGCCCACCCGCGCCGCAAAGGATGCCGAAGGCATCCTTTTGTTTTTGTAAGAACTGGATTATTAAGAAGTAATTTAAGCAGCACCCTGTCAAGCATGGGCAGTACAAATAAATAAACGCTTGCCCCTACTGGGCCAGTGGCCGAAAATGAACATTTAGAGGTTATGCAATCGACAAATAAGAGAGAAACAGACCATGACGCACCCCGCCGCCGGCCCGGCCAGCAAGGAAATCCGGCTCGCTCCTCATGAACTGATCATCACCAAGACCGACCCCACCGGCCACATCACCTACGCCAACCGCGTGTTCATGCGCATCGCCGGCTACGCCGAGCACGAACTGCTGGGCAAACCGCATAATCTGATCCGCCATCCCGACATGCCGCGCGGCGCCTACCGGCTGATGTGGAAAACCCTGCAACAGGGCCAGGAATTCTTCGCGGTGGTGAAAAACCACAGCAAAAACGGCGACTACTACTGGGTGCTGGCCAACGTCACCCCGGACTACGATCTGCGCGGCCAACTGCAAGGCTATTACTCCGTGCGCCGGCCGCCCAGCCAGGAAGCGATCAAGGCCATAGAACCCGTCTACGCCCAGATGCGCCAGATCGAAGCCAGCCACAACAAGGCCACCGCGCCTGACGCCTCCGTGGCCTGGCTGCTGCAAGTGCTGGCGGAAAAAGGCGTCAGCTATCAGGACTTCATCCTGTCCCTCAACGCCCAGGTGCTGCAAGCGCCGGGAGTCGCCGCATGAACCACGACAAAAAACCGCCCTTCCTGCGCACCCAGCTGGGCTGGTGCATCATCAGCTTCAACCTGCTGGTCGCCTTCTCGCTGCTGGACGGCTTCCTGTTCCCGGAAATCGTCGGCCACATCGTGGACGCGCTGCTGCTGGCCGTCTCCATCGCCCTGTCCCTGCTGCTGTGGCGCCACAGCGGCCGCATCTTCGGCCTGCTCAACACCCTGCACGAACAACTGGGCTACGCCAGCTCCGGCGAACTACACCACCGCGCCACCGGCACCCGCAACCTGGGCGAAGTGGGCAAGCTCGCCTGGCAGCTCAACGATTTCCTCGACCTGATCGAAACCTATTTCAAGGAAATCAACACCTGCTTCAAGGCCATCAGCGCCGGCGACTACAGCCGCCGCCCGCTGAGCCAGGGCCTGCCGGGCATCCTGGCCAGCTCGCTGGGCAGCGTCAACCACGCCATCCAGACCATGGCCGACAACGACGGCTACATCCGCCGCAACCGCCTGTCCTCCCAGCTGGCCGCGCTCAACAACCCGCATTTGCGCAAGGACCTGGCCAGCAATCAGAGCGATCTGGAAGACATCAGCCAGGCCATGGCCGACGTGGCCGCCATCACCCAGGACACCGCCGACGGCGCGCGCGTCAGCCTGGAAACCGCCCAGCACCTGTCCGGCCACCTGGACACCATCGCCGACAGCGTCAGCAGCATGGACACCGCCAGCACCGCGCTGGCCCAGGAATGGCAGGGCATAGAAACCTCGCTGGCCGACATCTCCGCCATCGCCGACCAAACCAATCTGCTGGCGCTGAACGCCGCCATTGAAGCCGCCCGCGCCGGCGAAACCGGCCGCGGCTTCGCCGTGGTGGCCGATGAAGTGCGCAAGCTGGCCGAACGCAGCAAGAGCACCGCCAACAATGTGCAGGACGTGCTGGAAAACCTGTCGCTGCGCATCGGCAATATGCAGACCCAGGCCAGCGCCGCCGGCAATGTGGCCAGCCAGGTCAAGGACTCGGTGGAAACCTTCCGCCAGCGCTTCAGCAGCCAGGTGGAGCAGTCGCAGCAGGTAATGGCGCAGGTGAACCGCGTGCACGACAAATCCCAGCTCAGCCTGCAAAAGGTGGGCCACGTGATCTTCAAGCAGACCGCCTATCACTCGATAGAGGAGGCCAAGCCGCTGGAGCAGGGCAGCGAGCTGCAAGGCTGGCTGCAACTGCAAGGCCAGCAGTCTTTTGGCCAGACCCGCTCCTGGAGCGAGCTGGCAGCCACCGAGCAGCAGGCCAGCCAGCACATCGGCGCCGCGCTGGCGGTGTTTGGCCAGGAAGGCCCGCTGGACGAGCAGGAGATCGTCGAGCGGATGCAGAAGCTGGAGCAGGACAGCGGCCGCATCCTGCGCTATCTGGACAAGCTGGGCGAGGAGAAGCACGGCCAGTAAGCCGCGCGACAGTGTCTGCCACATCGGCAAGACGGCATTGGAGCCTCGGCGGACATTCAAGCAAGCAGGAATCAAGCGGGGCCGCTTTGGGCTGCTCCGCTTTTTTGCGTGCGCCGGCTCGGCGGCAAACGGTGTCGGTGGGTATCGTCTAGCGGCTCCACCCACCCTACAAGACCATCCGCCGTAGGGTGAGTGGGACGCAGCGATACCCACGCGGAAACGCGATGGAATCGATGCTTGGGTCTTGGCGGCGGGCTTTGGTGGGTATCGCCTATCGGCTCCTCCCACCCTACAAATACCCCCGACCAAACCATCCGCCGTAGGGTGGGCTGAGCGCGGCGATGCCCACGCGGCAACGCGATGGGACCGATGCTTGGACCTTGGCGGCGGGGTTTGGTGGGTATCGCCTTTCGGCTCCTCCCACCCTACAAGACCGTTCACCGTAGGGTGGGTGGAGCGCAGCGATACCCACCGCAAGACGCTTAGCGGTTTCGCAGGCGGATGCGGCGGAAGCGCGCTTCCAGGCTGAAACGCTGTCCCAGCGCCAGGTAGATCTGGTGTTGGCTATCGACATGGCGGTAAACCCGGACCCGGTCGGCGCCCAGCAGCATCATGATTTCCAGATAGTTGAAGAAACCCATCCACTGGCCGCGGCCGGCGCGGTCGTCAAAATCGATGTCGCGCGCCACGCGGCTGAGCAGACCTTTACCGACGTATTCCCGGTTGTCCTTCAGCCATTGCAGCAGGTGGGCCGCGCATTCGCGGCCATAGGCGTGGTTGGCGAGGAGATCCTTGCTGGGCGTGGGCATTTGCCAGTAATGCGGGTAGGTGCGGCCGGGGCAGAAGCGGACGAAGGGGAGCAGTGCGCTCTGTTGTTCCAGGGCGTTCAGTTTGTAGCGGCGGCGCGGGGGAAAGTTTTGAGGCTGTTGCATGGTGTTTCTCCTGCTGTGACACAAGATAAACCACCTGCCGAGAGAAGCGGAGGTATTAGGCAGGCGCGTGGCAGGATTGGCGTACCGGATGAATCCCAGACCGGTGAGTGCATGGCACTCTCCCACCATGCGCCTGCCAAATGGCGCGGCCATGGTAAAGCAGCCTACGCAGTGGTGCGTAGGCCTGTTAGTTGGGATTCATAACGGGACGCCAATCCCGTGTGCCGCGTGTGGGCGGCAACGGGGGGATTGTTGCCGAGGGGGCGCTTGGGGTCAAGGTGGGGTGGTTGCTTTGCTTGAGCGTTGCTTACTTGTTGAGTGATCTGGTTTTGAATCCGCTGCGCGGATGATGATTTTGGTGCCGCTTTCCGCGCTAACCGAGCGAGGCAAGCGTAGCGTCGCGAGGGGACACCTGGGCGCTACACGAGGTGGTCTTTTTTGAATGAAGAGGGGTGGTTTAGCGAAGCGGGGCATTTCTGTGGATAACTTGGCTCCATTGCTCTTGTCTGTGGATAAGCCTAGCTCCCTAAAAGAAAGCATGTATCCGACGCGCCCCAGGTCCCTTCAAGCCTGCCGACGGGTGGCAGGCCCGAGGTCTTAAGCGGCTGCTTGTTCGAGCAGCGCGACGTTAGCGCGCTGCGAGTTCAGCCGCGCCTCGGGACTGACGGGAACCGGCGGGAAACCGTAGGCCAGGCTTGCAGGGCGGCCTTTGGGGTGAAGGGGAATTTGGCCGCGCAAATTCCCCTTCCTGCCCGCCGGGCAGCCCCGGCAATGAAAATCATCATCCGCGTAGCGGATTCAAAACCCTCATTTCACCTACAGATGGCTTACCTCTCCTACGCCCCCACAACAAATGTAAAAAGGGCGAAAACCCCAACCGAGGTTTCCGCCCTGCGACAACATCCGTTCTAACAAACCCTTGGCGCTAGGACCCCGCGCCCTGCCGCGCCGGCTCCCCGGCCGCCTCCGCCTCGGCGGCCGCGCCGCCGGCCAGACGCCGCAAAGACCCAAAAGCCCCGCACATCGCCAGGCTGGCCGCCGCGGCCGCCGCGCCGAACCAGCCCACCGCCGTCAACGGCGCCAAAGCCCGCGCCAACGCGCCCAGCCCCAAAGCGCCCAGACCGTCGCCCACCACATCCTGCGCGTTCCACAGGCTGTTCACCCGGCCCAGCAAATGATCCGGCGTATTGCCCTGCACCAAGGTGAACTGCAACAAGGACGCGATGGAGCCGAAATAACCCAGCAAGGCCAAGGCCAGCAGGCCGTAAGCCAGATGATGGACCAGGCCCAAGGACGCGATGCTCAGCGACGAAGCCAGCACGCAGCTCAACATCACCGCGCCGGGGCGGCTCAAACCGCCCACCCAACCGCTGGTGAACGCGCCTATCATCGCGCCCAAGGGCACCGCCGAATACATCAGGCCCACCTCGAAAGCGCCGCCGCCGTAACCGTCCTCCGCCAGCGAGGGATACAACACCCGCACCGCGCTGAGCAGGGTTTGCAATGTGCCCACCGCCACCACCGCGCCCACCACCTTGTTCTGCCACAGGAACTGAAAACCCTCCAACAAGGAACGCAGCGGATGCGCCGGCTCCCCGCCCTGCGGCTTCAAGGACGGCAAACGCGTCAGCGGGATCAGGGTGGCCAGCGTGCCGACGCCGGCCAGCAGATAGTTCCAGTTGACCCCGACGGCGGCGATGATCAAGCCGCCCAACAAGGGCGACAGCACGCCGCCGATGCGCATGGTCAGCATGCTCAGCGCGCCGGCGGCCGGCAGGTTTTCACGGCCGACCAGCACCGGGATGGACGCCATCAGCGAGGTGATGCCGATGCCGCTGAAAAAACCGTCCCAGGCCGACACCACGTAGAGCGCCAGCACCGAGGGATTGGTCATGAAGCCGTTGAGCGCCAGCGCCAGAAAGCCCAGACCGCACAGCGAGCGGCCCAGCAGGATCAGCCGGCGGCGGTCCATGCGGTCCGCCAGCACGCCGCCGCACATCAGGCCGGCGAACATGCCGACGCCGTCCAGCGCCATCGCCGCGCCCACTTGCAGCGTGGAGCCGGTGAGCTGATGGATTTGCACCGGCACCGCCACCATCAGGATGCCGAAGGCGAACACCGAGATCATGCGGGCGATGAAGATGGAGCGGAAATGCGGGTTGAGCCTGAGCAGGCTGAAATCAACGAAGATAGGCGACTTTTTCATGACAAAGTTTTATCTCGACAGGGGTGGAGGCCGCTTGGCATGCGCCGGCGCGCCCGGCGGACGGCGTGGTTTGCTTCCCGCGCGCGCCCGGCAAGATGGTGTTCCGTTATGGATGCCGCATGGTAACATCAGCAGTCTGTATTAGGAATCATTTGCATTTGATCATGTCAATCCGTCCCGCCTCGGCCCTGCCCGCGCCCACGGCGCCGCCAAGCCGCCGCCTGACTCTGTTGCTGTGCTGCCTGGCCGCGCTGGCGGCCATTGCCCTGTTAAGCCTGATGCTGGGCGCCAAATCGATTCCGGCCTCCGTCGTATGGCGCAGCCTGCTGCACGGCGGCGGCGATCCGGACAGCGTGATCGTACTGCAAGGCCGCTTGCCCCGCACCCTGCTGGGCCTGCTGGCCGGCGCGGCGCTGGGCCTGTCCGGCGCGCTGATCCAGGCGCTGTCGCGCAATCCGCTGGCGGACCCCGGCGTGCTGGGCGTCAACGCCGGCGCCAGCTTCGCCATGGTGCTGGGCGTGGCGGCCTGGGGCGTGGACAGCCAGCTGGGCTATCTGGGCTGCGCCGCCGCCGGAGCGCTGGGCGCCACCTTGCTGGTGTACGCGGTGGGCGCGCGCGGGCGCCGCATGGACCCGCTGCGCTTCGTACTGGCCGGCGTGGCCGTCAGCGCGGTGCTGATGGGCTTGTCCACCGCCATCACCCTGCTGGACCCGCTGGCCTTCAATCAGCTGCGCTACTGGAACGCCGGCACGCTGGACGTGCGCAGCATGACCCCGGTGGCGCTGGTGGCTCCGGTCATCGCCGCCGGCGGCCTGCTGGCGCTGCTGCTGGCGCGGCCCTTGAACACTTTGGGCATGGGCAGCGATCTGGCGGTGAGCCTGGGCGGCCGGCCGCTGCTGATCCAGGCCGGCGCGGTGCTGGCCATCACCCTGCTGTGCGGCGCCAGCACCGCCGTGGCCGGCCCCATCGCCTTCATCGGCCTGATGATTCCCCATCTGGCCCGCTGGCTGGGCGGCGCCGATCTGCGCTGGACCCTGCCCTTCACCTTACTGCTGGCCCCCATTCTGCTGTTGAGCTCGGACATCGTCGGCCGCCTGCTGACGCCGGGCGAGCTGCGGGTCTCCATCGTCACCGCCTTCATCGGCGCGCCGGCCTTGATCTGGCTGGCGCGCCGCCACGCCGCGCCCGGAGGCCGCTCGTGAAGCCGGCGGTGTTGAGCTGGGGCAGCCTGGACGGCCGCTGCAACGGCCGGCTGGCGCTGGGCGGGCTGTGGACCTGTTTGCTGTTGGCCGCCGCCTGCGCGGCGCTGGCGGCGATGAGCTTGCGCGCCGGCGCCTTGCCCATGAGCCTGGAACAAGTGTGGCAGGCCTTGCAGGGCCAGGGCGGCCGGCTGGAGGTGGCGGTGGTGCAGCAATGGCGGCTGCCGCGGGTATTGATGGCCTTGGTGGTGGGCGCGGCGCTGGGCATGAGCGGCGCGATTTTCCAGTCCTTGATCCGCAACCCGCTGGGCAGCCCGGACGTGGTGGGCTTCAACACCGGCGCCTATACCGGCGCGCTGGTGGTGATCACCCTGTTCAACGGCGGCCATTTCCAGATCGCCGGCGGCGCGCTGGCCGGCGGCCTGCTGTCCGCCGGCCTGGTGTATCTGCTGGCCTGGCGGCAAGGCGCGCACGGCTTCCGCCTGATCATCGTCGGCATCGCCGTCAGCGCCATGCTGAGCGCGCTCAATCACTGGCTGCTGATCAACGCCAGCCTGGAGGCGGCGATGAGCGCGGCCACCTGGGGGGCGGGCACGCTCAACGGCATGACCTGGAACAAGGGCCTGCCCTCCGCGCTGTGCTGCCTGCTGGCGATGGCGGCGGCGCTGACGCTGCAGCGGCGCATGCGCCTGCTGGAGATGGGCGACGACTGCGCCAGCGCGCTGGGCGTGCCGGCGGAGCGCACCCGGCTGTGGCTGATGGGCCTGGGGGTGGCGCTGATCGCTTCCGCCACCGCCGCGGCCGGGCCGATTTCCTTCATCGCGCTGGCCGCGCCGCAAATCGCGCTGCGCCTGCGCCGCACCCAGGCCACCAGCCCGCTGACCGCGGCCTGGACCGGCGCGCTCTTGCTGCTGGCCGCGGATTACGGCGCCCAGCAGTTCTTCTATCCTCGTCAGCTGCCGGTGGGCGTCGTCACCATCTGCATTGGCGGCCTGTATCTGCTGTGGCTGTTGCTGCGTCAAACCGGAGCCCGAAAACCGTGACTTCCCTGAATTTGAAACTGGACGCCGCGCCGGCGGCCGGCGCGGACCTGCCGCGGCTGCGCGGCGAGCGCCTGCGGCTGGGCTACCGCCAGCGCACCATTTGCGAGCAGTTGGACGTGCGGATCCCCGACGGCTCCTTCAGCGTGATCATCGGCCCCAACGGCTGCGGCAAATCCACCTTGCTGCGCAGCCTGAGCCGGCTGTTGAAGCCGCTGTCCGGCCAGGTGTGCCTGGACGGCCGCGACATCCACAGTTTCCCGGCCAAGACGGTGGCGCGGCAGCTGGGCTTGCTGCCGCAAAGCGCGGTGGCGCCGGACGGCATCGCCGTGGCGGACCTGGTGGCGCGCGGGCGCTACCCGCATCAGAGCCTGTTGCGGCAATGGAGCCGGGAGGACGAGGAGGCGGTGAGCCTGGCGCTGGCGGCCACCGGCACCGACGCGCTGGCGGACCGGCTGGTGGACGAATTGTCCGGCGGCCAGCGCCAGCGGGTGTGGGTGGCGATGGCGCTGGCGCAGCAAACGCCGCTGCTGCTGCTGGACGAGCCGACCACCTATCTGGACATCGCGCATCAGATCGAGCTGTTGGAGTTGTTCCGCCGCTTGAACCGCGACGGCGGCCGCACGCTGGTGGCGGTGCTGCACGACATCAACCACGCCTGTCGCTACGCCAGCCATCTGATCGCGATGCGCGACGGCCGCATCGTGGCCGAGGGCGCGCCGCGCGACATCGTCACCGCGGATTTGATCGAACAGGTGTTCGGCCTGCGCTGCCTGATCATCGACGATCCGGTCAGCCATACGCCGATGGTGATTCCGCGCGGGGCTTGAGAACCGGAGTTCAGCCCCCTCCCGCCGGCTCAACCTTCCGCCGGCTCCCGCCACAGCCAGGCCAGTCCGTCCAACAGGCCGCCGCGCCAGCACAGCCAGTCGTGGCCGCCTTCGAACGCCTGGTAGCGCACGCAATGGCCGGCGCGCTCCAGCGCCGCGCGCTGGCTGGCGTTGACGTCCAGCATCACTTCTTCGCGGCTGCCCACTTCCTGATAGATCCGCAGCCGTCCCGGCGGCAGTTCGCCGGCCTCCAGTTGTTCCGTCAGCCGGCCGCGGCTGCCGGGCAGCCGTCGTTCGCTGACGGCGCGGGCGCGTTCGTGCAGTTCCACGTAAGGCCACCAGAAGGAGCCGGACTGGCTGAGCACGCAGCCGAAGCGCTCCGGCCAGCGCAGGCCGGCGAACATCGCCGCCAGGCCGCCGTAGCTCTGCCCCGCCACCGCCGTGCGTTCCGGCCGCGCGCTGAACGGCGCGACGCGCTCCGCCTGCGGCAGCAGTTCCTGTTGCAGCGCCAGCCAGAAATCGGCGTTGCAGGGCAGGTCCTGCTCCCGATGCCGGTTGTCGATAACGTCCACCAAGAGATAAACCGCCGGCGGCAGCCGGCCGCGCCGGGTGTCCGCGTCCAGCGCGGCGAACACCGGCATGCGCTCGGCCCAATGCTGGCCGTCCAGCAAAATGGCCAGCGGCCGCTCGCCGCGCTCCTTGGCCGGCAGCGCGCCGGTTTGGTACAGCCAGACCCTGCGCGTCTTGCCCAGCCGCGCGCTGTCCCACTGGATCACGCTCAGCCGCGCCGGGTCCGCGCCCTGGCGGCGCAGATCCCAGGCTTGCCAGGCATGCTGGTCCGGCGCCGCGTCCAGGTGCAGCGCGGACAAGGGCGCGCCCCAGCTGCTGACATAGCCGGCGCGGGGGTTGAGCGGGTCCGCCGCCGCCCGGCTCATGATGTCCAGCCACCATTGGCGGTGGCGCAGCCGGCTGGCGCGCGCGTCGGCGTCCGGCGCCGGCGGAGCCTGCTCGGCGGTGACCGGAATATAGGCGTAGCTGCCGCGCCAGTTGGCCGGCAGCTCGGTCTGCCACCACCAGACGTCGGTGTCGCCCAGCCGCGCCAGCGACTGCGGCTGGGCGCGATGGTGATCGGTGACGGAATTGACGTCCACGTAGACGCGGGCCAGCGGAGAACGGGCGGCGGGTCCGTTGGGGTCCTGCCAGAGGAAGGTCACGCATACGCTGCCGTCCGGCAGGCGTTCGGTGAGCGGCGCGCCCACGGTGGCCAGACGCTCCCACCAGGCCGGCTGGCCCGCCTCGGGGTGTTGCAAGCAAGCCGCACTGCGCGCAGCGTGTTGATTCCACGCCGTTTCTTCCATTGTCTGCATCTTGTTTCCTGGCGTTTTCCGCGGTGCTTGAGCAAGAATGTTCGCACCTTATTTGCATAATGCGAATGAGAAATACTATCATTTGCCCCTGGTGATCGCAACGACCCGCAAGGGCCGTCCGCGCTCCTCGTTCCCCTCGCCGCAGTAGCCAACGATTCCTCGCCAGCCAGACGACGCCGCCGAACTTCAGAAGCGCGCCGATCTCGAGTCACGCACAAAAAAAACAGGAATCGCAGCACGATGGAACACAATCTGAAACGCCTCCCCCTTGCCCTGTCCGTCCGGCTGGCACTGGCCGGCATCGGCGGCCTGACGCTCTCGCACGCGGCGCTGGCGGCGCCCGACGCTCAGGACCAGCAAACCGCGCTGCCCACGGTCACCGTCACCGGTGAAAAACTCAAACGCTCGCTGAAGGACACCAGCACCGCGGTGACGGTGATCCGCGACATGGATCACGGCGGCGACAAATCGGTGTACGACAGCGTGGCCGCCACGCCCAACGCCAGCAGCAACGGCGCCGGCATCGTCAATATCCGCGGCGTGGAAGGCACCGGCCCCGGCACCGGCTACAACACCCTGGTTTCCGGCTCCCGCCCGCGGGTCAGCACCACGGTGGACGGCATGCCGGAAAGCTGGAACGGCCAGCGTTACGTGGACGCCAGCCCCTGGGACGTGGAACAGATAGAAGTGCTGCGCGGCCCGCAGTCCACCACTCAGGGCCGCAACACGCTGGCCGGCGCCGTGGTGATCAACACCAAGGACCCCAGCTTCGATTGGGAGGGCGCGCTGCGCGCCGGCTACGAAAACAAGAACGGCAAGGCCACGCTGGCCGGCATGGTGTCCGGGCCGATCACCGAGGAGCTGGCCTTCCGCATCGCCGCCGAAGGCCTGAACGGCCACAGCTACGTCAATTATCCGGGCGGCAACACGCCGTGGGACCCGTCCGACCTCAAGCACAGCAGCGCGCGCGGCAAACTGCTGTGGAAGCCCGGTGCCCTGCCCGGCTTCAGCGCCAAGCTGACGGTGTCGCACCGCAAGAACAAGGGCGAATACCTGAACTATGTGGACGGCAATTACTTCGATTACCAATACCACCGCCTGTCCACCGAGGCGCGTTATCAGGATTCCTTCAACAACACCGTCAGCACCGATCTGCAATACCAGTTCAACGACGCCTGGAGCGCCCAGTTGCTGCTGGGCCACGCCGACAACGTCAGCGCCTTCGTGGACAGCAGCGATTTCCGCATGCGGCTGGATGAGAAGAGCAATACCGCCGAGGCGCGGCTGAGCTATGCGCCGCAAAACGGCGCGCTCAGCGGCGTGGTGGGCGCGTATTACTACGATAGGGATCAGGACATGAACGCGGCGCCGCGCGTGGCGGCCAAGGACAAGCTGAAAACCCTGGCCGTCTACGGCGAGGCCACGCTGGCGCTGAACGAACGCTGGAGCCTCAATCTGGGCAGCCGCGTGGAGCGGGAGACGCAGCGCCGCAACACCACGCTGCAGCCGGGCATGCCCAAGCAGGCCCGCGCCGACTTCGATATCGGCGAAACGCTGTTCCTGCCCAAGGCCGGCCTCAGCTACAAATACAGCCCGGACACCACGCTGGGCTTCTCGGTGCGCAAAGGCTACAACGCCGGCGGCTCCGGCCTGGACAACAACAACGAGTACTACACCTACAACAAGGAAGAAGTCACCGCCTACGAGGCCAGCAGCCGCTCCAGCTTCCTGGAGCAGCGTCTCAGCCTCAACGTCAACGCCTTCTTCAACCAGTACACCGGCTACCAGGCCATCCTGGGCTCGCGCTTCACCAATATTCCCAAGGGCGAAAGCTACGGCCTGGAGCTGGAAACCAAGGCGCGGGCCACGCCGCGGCTGACGCTGAGCGCCGGCCTGGGCCTGCTGAACACCAAGGTGACTCAGAGCGACGCCGCCAACCCCGGCATCCAGGGCAATCAATTCAACTACGCGCCCCATCTGACGGTGAACCTGGGCTTCAAACAGCGGCTGGACCACGGCCTGTTCGTCGGCGGCAGCCTGAACCGCGTGGGGTCTTACTACTCCGACATCAACAATGAACGCAGCCGCTCCGCCGGCGACTACACCGTGGCCAACCTCAACGCCGGCTACGAAAGCGCCGCCTGGACGGTGCGCGGCTACATCAACAATCTGGGCAACCAGGGCGTGCTGTACGCGCAGCTGCCGGCGCGCGGCAACAATCTGGGCGTGGTCGGCGCGCCGCGCACCGTCGGCCTGACCCTGGATTACCGCTTCTACTGATTCCCTCTTGATAGCCCTTTTGCCCGTCGGCTCGCGCCGCGGGCTTTTTTTTGCCTGGCGCTCAGGCCATGCGGCGCCCCAGATCGCGCAGCACCTCGCGCGCCGCGTTGTGGCCGGGCGCGCCGGTGACGCCGCCGCCGGGGTGAGCGCCGGCGCCGCAGGTGTACAGGCCGGGAATGGGGCCACGGTAATCGGCGTGGCCCAGCATGGGCCGCGCCGAGAACAGCTGATCCAGGCCCAGCGCGCCATGGAAAATGTCGCCGCCCACCAGGCCGAAGGTGCGCTCCAGATCCAGCGGGCTCATGATCTGCCGCCCCAGCACCGCGCCCTTGAAATTGGGCGCGTAGCGGGCGACGGTGTCTATCATCAGGTCCGCCACTTCCTCGCGGTGATCGTCCCAGCTGGCGCCGTCCGGCAATTGCGGCGCCACGTGCTGGCAAAACAGGCTGGCCACGTGTTGGCCCGGCGGCGCCAAGGACGGGTCCAGCGTGGACGGGATCAGCACTTCCACGATGGGCCGGCCGGACCAGCCGCGTTCGCGCGCGTCGTGATAAGCGCGCTCCATATAGGCCAGGCTGGGCGCGATGATGATGCCGCTGCCATGGTGCTCCGCCTGCGCCTTGCCCGGCAGACAGCTGAAATCCGGCAGCTCGGATAGGGCCACGTTCATGCGGAAGGTGCCGGAGCCGCAGCGCCAGCTCTGCATCCTACGCAGGAAATCCGCCGGCAACGCCGCCGGGTCCAGCAACTGGGTGTAGAGCAGCCGCGGATTGAGATTGGACACCACCACGCGCGCGTCCAGCCGCTCGCCGCGGTCCGTCACCACGCCCACCGCCCGGCCCTTGTCCAGCAACACTTCGCGCACCGCGCTGTCGGTGCGGATCTCCGCGCCGCGCTCGCGCGCCGAGCGGGCCATGGCCTGGGTGATGGCGCCCATGCCGCCCAACGCGTGGCCCCACGCGCCTTTGCGGCCGTTGACCTCGCCGAACACATGGTGCAGCAGGACATAGGCCGAACCCGGCGCGTACGGGCTGGCGTAGTTGCCCACCACGCTGTCGAAGCCGTAAACCGCCTTGATCGGATCGCTGTCGAACCAGCCGTCCAGATAATCGTCGGCGGACTTGGTGAACAGGTCCAGCAATTCGCGTTGCTGCGCCCGTTCCAGCTTGCCCAGCCGCCGCCCCAGCCGGCCGGCCTTGAGCAGCTCCGGCAAGGCGTTCAGCCAGCCGCCCGCCACCGCATTGGGCGGCGTTTGCAGCACCAGCTCGCGCAGCAGCTCGGCGGCGGCGTCCAGATGCCGCGCGTAATCGTCCAACCGCTCGGCGTCGCGGCGCGAGAAACGCGCCACTTCGGCCGCGGTGCGGCCCGGCCCCACTTTCAGATAGCCCCCGTCGTCCAGCGGCAGGAAGTTGGACAAGGGCCGCTCCACCACCTTCAGGCCGTGACGCGCCAGCTCCATGTCGCGGCTCACCTTGGGATTGAGCAGCGACACCGTGTAGGCGGCCACCGAGTTGCGGAAGCCGGGATGGAATTCCTCGGTCACCGCCGCGCCGCCCACCACGCCGCGCCGTTCCAGCACTGTCACCTTCAGCCCGGCCCGCGCCAGGTAATGGGCGCACACCAGGCCGTTGTGGCCGCCGCCCACAATGATCGCATCCCGCATCGCTTCGCTCCTCGTCTCAGGGGAAGCCTCATTCTCGAATCAAGTTCGGCAAATTGCAGCGCGCATAGCGACGAACTGTCGGATATTATTGATCGGATTGACGAAAAGTCCGGCATAGCGCCAAATCGCCCACCCCGCACGGAGCCGCCATGGACGCCACCGATCAGCAATTGCTCGCGCTGCTGCGCGAAAACGCCCGCGCGCCCACCGCGGAGCTGGCGCGCCGGCTGGGCCTGTCCCGCACCACGGTGCAAAGCCGCATCGAAAGACTGGAGCGCGGCGGCGTGATCCTGGGCTACAGCGTGCGCACCAGCGCCGCTCACGACGCCGCCCAAGTGCGCGCGCTGGTGATGATCGCCGCCGAGCCGCGGCTGAGCCCGTCGATTGAAAGCGCCTTGCGCCGGCTGCCCCAGGTCCGCACCCTGCACTCGGTCAGCGGCGTCCACGACTTCATCGCCGGCGTGGAGGCCGCCGGCGTGGCCGAGCTGGACGGGCTGATCGACCGCATCGGCGCGCTGGACGGCGTGGAGCGCACCAGCACCGCCATCCTGATGACCACGCGGATAGACCGCTGAACCCGCCGGACCGCGCGCCAGCGCGGTCAAGGCCTGAAACGGCCGCGACATCGCCGCTCTCAAGCCGGCGCCCTCTCCTCTGCAGGCCGCCAGCCCCCACACCAGCAAGACGCACAGCAGGCGCGCGCGCCGGCCGCGGCCCAAGGTCTTAAACACGGGCCGGCGCCGGCCATGCGGCCGCCCGCCCAGGCGGGGGCTCCGGCGCGCCGCTCGCTTGATTTGCATCGCTCATCGTCCAGGCTCTTTCTTTGCTCCGGCGCCTAAACACGCTGGGCAGGGTTTGAGACAGCGCGCGAGGGCGGTCCGCCTCCGCGCAAAAGACGATGACTGTATTACATAAACTAATTATTGTTAAACGATAATAATTTGTCGTTCCATATGTATATTCTACGCAACACGCCTCCAAACAATCCAAAAGCCGCGCCCAGCCAGGCTTGAGGGCTCACCGCGCGCCGCACGGCGGCGGGCCCGAGCCGTGTGCTTGCCGCAACAGCATGCAAATCAAACTTGCACAGCAAAAAATGATCGTTTTACAATAAAAAATAATTGTTTTGCGATACTTTAGTAATTCCGGCCTCATTGTCTTTCCAACCCGTCACAAGGAACCCTCATGAACTCCACGCGATTGAGCCGCTATTGCGCCGCCATGGCCTACATCACCGTCTTGGGCATTGGCGCCATGCTGCTGCTGGACATCCTGTTCTGGCTCTTTCCCAAGTCCATCATCGACGCCGGCTTGACCGTCACGGTTGACACCGTCAGAGGGTTTTACGGCTCAAGCGAGTTCGATCTCCCTAGCTTGCCGCTGTGGCAACGCGCCGGCGGCGCGGTCCTGTCTTGCATCCCGCTGCTGATCCTGGCCCAAGGCCTGTATGCCTTGCACCGCTTGTTCAAGCTCTATGCGCGCAGGGAATACTTTACGGAACGCTCCGCGTCCTTATTATCCAAGGTGGGCTCCAGCGTGGCGCTCTGGGTGCTGGCGGACCTCGTCTCCCAACCGATGATCAGCGCCTGGCTGACCATGATGCGGCCGGAGGGACAGCGGCTGATCGCCGTCAGCTTCCACACCGAAAACCTGGAAAGCCTGTTCATTGCCGCCGTGGTCATGATCATTGCGCGCATTCAGCGAGAAGGCATTGCGCTGGCGTGCGAAAATAAGCAATTCATCTGAAAGCGACACATGCCCATCAAAATCCATCTGGACATGCTGCTCGTCCAGCGCAAGGTCAAATCCAAGGACCTGGCCCAGGCCATCGGCATCACCGAGCAAAACCTGTCGCTGCTGAAGCAAGGCAAGGTCAAGGGCTTCCGGCTCTCCACCCTGGAGGCGATCTGTCTGTATCTGGACTGCCAGCCGGGCGACTTGCTGCAGCTGGTGCCGGCCGAGCCGGACGCGGCCGGCAACGGCGAGTAAGCCGGCTTAACCATGCCCCAAGCGATTCACGTCCATGCCGCCCGCCAGGCCGGGCCGCTGCTCTTGCGCCGCTTCGACACCCCGCTCGGCACCATGATCGCCTGCGCCAGCCAGGATGGCCTGTGCCTGCTGGAGTTCACCGACCGGCCCATCGTGGACGCGGAGCTGGCGGCGCTGCGCCGCCTGCTGTCCGCCGAGATCGCCGACGGCGACAGCCCGCTATTGCGCCAGGCCGAACGCGAGATCGGCGAGTACTTCGCCGGCTCGCGCCGCGATTTCGACGTGGCGCTGCACCTGCCCGGCACCGCCTTCCAGCAGGCGGTCTGGCGATTGCTGCTGAGCGTGCCCTACGGCCGCACCCGCAGCTATCAGGAACAGGCCGCAAGGCTGGGCCGCCCGCAATCCGTCCGCGCCGTGGCCGCCGCCAACGGCGCCAACCGCCTCTCCATCATCGTCCCCTGCCACCGCGTGCTGGGCAAAGACGGCGCGCTCACCGGCTACGGCGGGGGGCTGGAGCGCAAGGCCTGGCTCCTGGCGCATGAGCGCGAGCGCGTCCTCTAACCATCCGCCCACGCCTTTCACACCCTTAGAACCTGTTCAAAGTCTGCTGCGCTTCAGCGATTCGACGTTGAAAACACCTTCGAAATGCTCATGTACCACGCGTACATTCCGCTTCCTCAGCTGTTTTCGCCTTGTCTCGCCCTTGCTCGCGAGACTTTGAACAGGCTCGGAGAGCCTGCTCAGGGTCCGCTGTACTTCCGCGGGATTGTAGACAAGGGCGTTGAAGCCGCGTCTTAATTCCCAAGCCCAGGAACTATGCGGCGCGCCCAATGAACTAACTATCGCCAAAGCATGATTGATTGACGGAAGCCATAGAGCTGATTGAAATTGCTCAATGGCTTCCCGCGGCAAGCTTCACTAAGCTGATCCCAGCAAGTCATTGAACACCTTGACCTAAGGAGTCTGTCATGAGCAGCGCGTCCAAGTGCCCGTTCCATCACGCCACCGGCAATCCGGCCGTGGTCAACGCCCAATCCAACCGCGACTGGTGGCCCAACCAGCTCAACCTCAACATCCTGCACCAGCACGCCCCGGCCTCCAATCCGCTGGACCCGGACTTCGACTACCCCGCCGCCTTCCAACAGCTGGACTACCCCACGCTGAAAAACGACCTCAAGGCGCTGATGACCACCTCTCAGGACTGGTGGCCGGCCGACTGGGGCCATTACGGCGGCCTGTTCATCCGCATGGCCTGGCACGACGCCGGCACCTACCGCACCGCCGACGGCCGCGGCGGCGCCGGCACCGGCAATCAGCGCTTCGCTCCGCTCAACAGCTGGCCGGACAACGGCAATCTGGACAAGGCGCGTCGTCTGCTGTGGCCGATCAAGCAAAAATACGGCAAGCAGATTTCCTGGGCCGACCTGATGATCCTGGCCGGCAACGTGGCGCTGGAATCCATGGGCTTCAAAACCTTTGGTTTCGGCGGCGGCCGTCAGGACATCTGGCAGCCGGAGGAAGACGTTTACTGGGGCGCGGAAACCAAATGGCTGGCCACCAGCGCCGAGGCCAACAGCCGCTACTCCGGCGACCGCCAGCTGGACAACCCGCTGGCCGCGGTGCAGATGGGCTTGATCTACGTGAACCCGGAAGGCCCGGACGGCAACCCGGACCCGCTGGCTTCCGGCCGCGACGTGCGCGAAACCTTCGCCCGCATGGCGATGAACGATGAAGAAACCGTGGCCCTGGTGGCCGGCGGCCATACCTTCGGCAAAGCCCACGGCGCCGGCGATCCGGCCTTGGTGGGCCCGGAGCCGGAAGCCGCGCCGCTGGAAGCGCAAGGCCTGGGCTGGATCAACCGCTTGGGCGACGGCAAGGGCGAATACACCACCACCAGCGGCATCGAGGGCGCGTGGAAACCCAATCCGACGCAGTGGGACAACGGCTATTTCGACACCTTGTTCGGCTACGACTGGGAACTGACCAAGAGCCCGGCCGGCGCCCATCAGTGGGTGGCCAAGAACGTCAAACCGGAACACCTGATCCCGGACGCTCACAACCCGGCGAAGAAACACCCGCCGATGATGACCACTGCCGATCTGTCGCTGCGCTTCGACCCGATCTACGAGCCCATCGCCCGCCGCTTCCATCAAAACCCGGCCGCCTTCGCCGACGCCTTCGCCCGCGCCTGGTTCAAGCTGACCCACCGCGATATGGGGCCCAAGGCCCGCTACCTGGGGCCGGAAGTGCCGGCCGAAGATCTGATCTGGCAAGACCCGCTGCCGGCGGCCTGTCAACCGCTGATCAACGACGCGGACATCGCCGCGCTCAAGGCCAAAGTGTTGGCCTCCGGCCTGTCGGTCAGCGAACTGGTGTCCACCGCCTGGGCCTCCGCCTCCAGCTTCCGCGGATCGGACAAGCGCGGCGGCGCCAACGGCGCCCGCATCCGCCTGGCCCCGCAAAAAGACTGGGCGGTGAACCAGCCGGCGCAATTGGCCCGCGTGCTGAAAGCGCTGGAAGCCATCCGCCAGGACTTCAACGCCGCGCAGAGCGGCGGCAAGCAAGTGTCGCTGGCCGACCTGATCGTACTGGCCGGCGGCGCGGCGGTGGAAGCGGCCGCCCAGGCCGGCGGCCACAAGGTCAGCGTGCCGTTTGCGCCGGGCCGGACCGACGCCAGCCAGGAACAGACCGACGTGGAATCCTTCAGCGTGCTGGAGCCGCAGGCGGACGGTTTCCGCAATTATCAGAAACAGGCTTATTCCTTGCCCGCGGAGGCGCTGCTGGTGGACAAAGCCCAGCTGCTGACGCTGAGCGCGCCGGAAATGACCGTGCTGGTGGGCGGCCTGCGCGTGCTGGGTGCCAATGCGGATCAAGCGCCGCACGGCGTGTTCACCGCTCGTCCGGGCGTATTGAGCAACGACTTCTTCGTCAACCTGCTCGATATGAACGTGGCCTGGCAGCCGGCTTCCAGCGCCAATGAGCTGTACGAAGGCCGCGACCGCAAAACCGGCGCGCTCAAGTGGACCGGCAGCCGGGTGGACCTGGTGTTTGGCTCCAACTCGCAGCTGCGGGCGCTGGCCGAGGTCTACGCTCAAAACGATGCGCAGCAGAAGTTTGTCCGCGACTTCGTCGCCGCCTGGAACAAGGTGATGAATCTGGACCGCTTCGATCTGAAATAAGCGCGGTTCATCCCTGCAAGCAACGCGCGGCCTCTGGGCCGCGCGTTTTTTTGCGCCGCGCTCAGCAAGGACTGTGCGCAAAAAAAAACGAAACGCCGGTCAAGGCGCTTCGTTTCGTGGTTCCGGCGTCGGATCAGACTTTAGGATGCGATCTTGGCGCAGGCTTCCTGCCGCCAGATCACCGAAGCCAGCTTCATCCGCTTGTCGAACAGCAGCTTGTACTGACAAGCCCGGGCTGGCCCGCCGTCCCTGGGGCTCAGATTCAGCACATAATCCCACTCCCGCACATCGATCATCCCTTCGGCGAAATGCGGGCGGCCGATCAGGCCGTAAACCTGTTCCTTGCTCAGGCCCGGCTGCACCTTGGCCAGATTGTCCGGATTGGGCACGCTGCCTTCCGGCTGCCAGCTGTTGTCTTCAATGCCGGGCCAGACCGGACTGGCCTGTTCGGCCAGACGGCCGTCGTCGGTGATCTTGCTCAGGCGGCTGCTGCCGCAACCCATCAAGGCCGCGCCGGCGGCCGCCAGCAGCAGGCAGCGGAAAGCGCCGCCGAATATAACTTGTTTCATCATCTCTCTCATTCACTATCAGCTGATTGATCTTGCCTGCCGCTTACCACTGAAAGCCCGCGCCCAGGCTGGCGCCGCCCTGACCGCGGGTATTGGTGGAGCCGGAGAACTTCACCACCCAGCGGCCATTGTCGGACAGCGAAGACAAGCCCACCGCGATGGCGGACTCGCCGCCGGTGGTGGCCGTGGCCACGGCCAACATGCTCTTGCCGGGCAGGAATGCCTGCGGCAGGCCGGCCATCGCCATCGCGCCGGCCGCCGCGCCCAGCGCGTCGCGGCGCGTATCGGACAGATCGGACCTGAGCTGCTTGAATTGCTGCTGATTGTTGAAGTTGGCCGCATTCAGCTGGTCCACGTTCACCGCGTCCGTGCCCTGCGCGCCCGCCGCCACATTGTGGATGGTCACCGGCCTGCCGCCGTCCCCGCCCACCAGGGTGACGTCGTTGCCGGCGCTTGTCGTCGTCGTCCGGCCGCTGGGATCGGAATACTGCACCGGCCCGCTTTTCTGCAGCCGGTCGATCGCATCGCCGACATTGTTCACGGTATTGCCGTAAACGGTGTAGTTCGGACCGTTCACCGCGCCGGTCTGAGCATTGTAGGACGCGCCGCCGCCCAAGGCCGCCGCGGTTCCGGCGCCGGCGTTGTCCACCTTGGCGCTCACCCGCTGCACCGCCTGGTTGGTCGCGTTCAGCTGGCTGCCGTTCACTGCGTCGGTGCTGGTCCCGCTCACCCGGCCGGCGGCGACATTGCTGATTTGACGCTCATTGCCCGCGCTGCCCACGCTCACCACGCTGGAAGGGGCCGCGCCGGCGTAGCTGTAGGTTACGCCGTCCACCACGCCGCTGGCGGTGGGATTGGCCGCCGCGGTCCGGCTGTTGGCGCCCAAGGCGACGTCGTTGACGTTGCTGGCCTGGGCGTTGCTGCCCAGCGCCAGCGCATTGTTGGCGTTGGCGGCGGCATTGTCGCCCACCGCCACCGCATTGCTGGCATTGGTGTTGGAACCGGCATGATTGCCGATGGCCACATTATTGCTGCCGGACACATTCTGGCCGGCCTGGTTGCCGGCGGCGAAATTGCCGCTGCCGGTCACGCCGCGCCCGGCATAGCTGCCCACCGCGGTATTGTTGTCCCCCGTGACATTGCTGCCGGCATTCGCGCCGTTGGCGGTATTGTTGCTGCCCTTGATGTTCCAGCCGGAGAAGGTGCCGCTGCTGGTGTTGTAGCTGCCGGTGACGTTGCGGTTGGAGTTGTTGCCCAGGCCGGCGTTGAAATCGCCCTGGATGTCTTGGGCCGCATTGGCCCCGCTGCCGGTGTTGCCGGTGCCGGTGACGTTGCGGATGGTGTTGATGCCGGTGCCCACGTTGGCGTCGCCGGTCACGTTGTAGCCGGAGTCGTTGCCCATGAAAGCGTTATTGTTGCCCTGCACATTGGTGCCCGCGTTCTGACCGATCGAGGTGTTGTAACTCCCCGTCACATTCACGCCGGCGGCGGCGCCAAAGGCCGAGTTGTTGGTGCCGTTCATATTGCTGCCGGCGCCCACGCCATAGATGGAGTTATTGCTGTTGCTCGCCACCGCCGGGTCCACCGAACCCGCGCCGTAGACATTATTGCTGCCGACGCTGGAGATCGTGTCGGCGCTCGCCAAGGCGGACCAGGAACAGGCCACGGCCAGGCTCAATGCGCTCAAGGCCAGAGAGGGTGAGGACAAACGCTTTGCTTCAGATGCTTTATTACTCATTTCACAGACCACATTCTTCAGATTGATGGAATTCACGTAAGGCAAGTCTTTGCAGGCAAGCCCGCCGCCGGCTCCAGGCTTAGGGCGGGATAAACGCGAAGACGCGCATTCCCGCCGAAAACCCATGGCCGGCCGCGGTTCGGTCCAGGGGCGCGACGCGGCTCCGCCGGCGGCGCTGGCTTGTCACTGCATTCAGGCACTCCGCTCGCGACACGCCGCGCTCGAACAGGGCAAGCTCTTGCAAACCCTTATTCGGCGCGGCGGGGCTACGCTATGCCTTTGATTTTTATGAATCCTAACATTCTGTTAATATCTGTGAAAATTGAAATAATTGAATCGATTAATTCGTTTTATCTATCAATATGCATGATTGATAGATAAAATTCAAATAGGATATCAACGGCTTACACGCCGCGTTTCCGGAGCCGGCGCCAAAACCATCCGGCCCCAGCGCGCTCGCCGCGCCGCGTCTCACAAAGCGCAGCGGACTTTGAACAGCTTCTGAGATAATTCCGTTCTTGCCATCCTCATCCGCGCCATGTCCATCCGCCCGTCTGCACCGCCCATCCGCCGGCTGAGCCCGCGCGACATCCCCGCCAACTGGCTGGACGCCTTCCAGCGCCGTCAGGATGTTGATCTGGTCTATCGCGCCGGAACCGATGGCCGGCAATGCGTGGCCGAGCCCTTCATCGACGACTGGTCCCCAGCGGAACGACGCGAGCTGACGCGGGAACTGGCGCGCATCGCCGCCGACGGCGCGGTGTTGGCGCTGGACATGGACGGCGGCCTGGCCGGCTTCGCCGCCATCGACCCGCAAGCGCTGGGCCCGGACGGCGGCTACCGGCAACTGAAAGAACTGCAAGTGGACCGCCGCTGGCGCGGCCGAGGGCTGGGGCGGGCGTTGCTGGCGGCGGCGGCCGCCGCCGGCCGGGCGCTGGGCGCGGACGCGCTCTACATCTCCTCGCATTCCGCCGTTGAAACCGTAGACTTCTACGAAGCCTGCGGCTGCGCGCCCGCTCGCTGGCTGTACGCGCCGCAACTGGCGCTGGAGCCTTTCGATTGTCAGCTGGAATTGGCGCTGAGCGCGCAGACTGTTGATTTTACTTAGCTATCCGCTTAGAATTTTGACCTGCTCATCTTGATGAGCGCCCTTCTTTATCCTCGCAAAGGCTTTGCATGTTGGAGATTGCAGCAATCCGATAACGCCGCCCGGTTTCCCGGCTGGCCGTTATCAAAATGCCCCTGAGCTGGTAGCGCCCGCATCGCGGCGGCTGCCCGTTTTCGCATTTGATTGCCGAATGATCATCCAATATGAATATCTCCAAGCCGGAGCAAAGGACGTTGCACGTCCTGGCCAAAGGCGGCCGCATCGCGCACCTGCGCGACGACGCGGGCCGTATCTTCACCGTGGAATGCTATACCCGTGAAGGGTATCTGCTGTCCGACTGCACCCTGCTCGTGTTCCAGAAGCTCAGGACCAAACGCCTGATCAGCTCCAAGAACGGCCAGCCTTACCAAATCAATAAGGCCGGCCTGCGCGCCGTGCGCGGCCAACTCGACAACCAATGACACCGCCGCCGCGCAGCCGCGCAAAAGCGGCGGCCGCGCTGGCGCGCCAGGAGAACGCTATGACTCTCATGCTGAGAAACGAACAAGACCGCGACATCGACGCCATTTTCGAACTGACCCGGGCCGCCTTCCTCGCCGAAGAACACTCCAGCCACACCGAGCACTTCATCGTCAACGCGCTGCGCCGCAGCGGCCAGCTCACGCTTTCCATCGTGGCGCTGGACGGCGAACGTCTGCTGGGCCACATCGCCGCCTCGCCGGTGCTCGTCTCCTCCGGCGCCGCCGGCTGGCACGGCATCGGCCCGCTGTCCGTGCATCCGGAACGACAGGGCCAGGGCATAGGCAGCCTGCTGATGAAACAGGCGCTGGCCGCGCTGCGCGAGCTGGGCACGTCGGGCTGCGTGGTGTTGGGCGATCCCGGCTACTACGCGCGCTTCGGCTTCCAAGCGCGGCCAGGCCTGATTTTGCCGGGCGTGCCGGCCGAATACTTCATGGCGCAAAGCTTGGGCGCGCCGCTGCCTTCCGGCAGCGTCAGCTACCCTCCGGCGTTTGAAGCCACGGCCTAAACGGTTTGGCGAGCCGGTCCGCGCCGCTGCGGCGGCCGGGCTGGCTGGGACCGCGCCCGCCGCAGGGTTCTGAAACCAAGCCCGACACTGCGGCTTGATGGCTTATTATCAACTTAATTGTTTCAAAAATGATTTAATGTCAATTAAATAATTGTCATAAATGACAGTATCGCCCACTCTCATGGCTAGACAAGAATCTACCCGCTTACTTAATAAGCAAATTGTTTAGCCGAAATGGCTGCTTAGAGCCCGGTCAAAACCTAGCGAGCAAGGGCGAGACAAGATGAAAACGGCGGAGCGAGAAGCGCGACTCGCCGTGCAACGCCTCACGACGCACAGCGGGCTTTGAATAGGCTCTTCCACAAGAAAGGGCGATTCCATGGCTTACCTCCCGGACAATGAACACTCCTCCCCGCTCGCCGCGCAGCTGAACCGACGCCAGCTCTTGCTGGGCGCGAGCGCGGGCGCCGCAGGCCTGATCCTGCCGGCGCCCGCCTCCGCCTTCCTCGGCTCAAGCGCTTTCCAGCTGGCCAAATACCAGCGGCTGATTCCCGAACTGTTCCAGCCCGTGCCGCGTCCGCCCGCCTACACCCCCAATCTGGTGATAGGCTCCGGCTTTGGCGGTGCCATCTCAGCGCTGCGTCTGGCCCTGGCCGGCCAGCAAGTCACGGTGCTGGAACGCGGTCACCGCTGGCCCAAGGGCCCGAAACGCGACATCTTCTCCAACGACACCTTCCCGGACGGGCGCGCGTTCTGGCATCGCCGCCAGGCCAAGATGCTGATAGGCGTGAACAAGTATTTCGACTCCTTCGGCGGAGTGCTGGATTCAACCGATTACCCGAATATGAACGTCTGGCGCGGCGCCTGCGTCGGCGGCGGATCGGTGGTGTTCACCGGAGTGATGATTCAGCCGGAACAGCGTTATTTCGAAGCCCTGTTCGGCCATTGGGTCAGCTATGCGGAAATGAACCAGACCTACTACCCCAGGGTCCGGCAAATGCTGCGCTTGGACGCCATGCCGACGGACATCTACAACAGCATTCCCTTCCACCATTCCCGCGTCTGGGACGCCCAGGTACGCAAGGCCGGCTACACCACCACGGCCAACGACTCCATCTTCAACTGGGACGTGATCCGCCAAGAACTGCGCACGCAATCCTGGCCCTCCGCCACCATGGGCTTGTCCAACCACGGCAACTCCAACGGCGCCAAATTCGACCTCAACCAGAACTACCTGGCCCAGGCGCAGGCCACCGGCCGCGCCGCGATCTATCCCGGCCACGAGGTGCTCAGCATCGCCTGGGACGGCAGCCGCTACGAGGTCGACGTGGTCAAACGCGCGCCCGACGGCCGGCAACTGGACCGCTACCGGCTCAACTGCGACCGGCTCTTTCTCGCCGCCGGCTCCATCGGCAGCTCGGAACTGCTGGTCAAGGCGCGGGCGCAGGGCACTTTGCGCAATCTCAACGAACACATAGGCCAAGGCTGGGGCAGCAACGGCGACACCATCGTCACGCGCAGCTTCAGCACGATATCGCTGGCCACCCAAGGCACGCCCAGCGCCTCCCGCATCCACGACTCGAACAGCGGGCTGCCGCTCACCCTGGAAAACTGGTACGTGCCGGGCTTGCCGCTGGACCTGACCACGGTGATCGGTTCGCTGGGCATGGCCTTCGATCAAAGCAATCGCGGGCATTTCAGCTATAACCCGACCACCGACCGCGTGGAGCTGAACTGGCCGAAGAACGGCAACCGCGACAGCGTGGCCGCGGCCAAGACGGTGAACGATAAAATCGCCGCGGCCACCCGCACCGTCCCGGGCTTTCCAGGAATCATAGCCGGCGTCACCGGCATGAACTGGACCGCGCATCCGCTGGGCGGCGCGGTGATAGGCAAGGCCACCGACGCCTGGGGCCGCGTCATCGGCCATCCCGGCCTGTACGTGATGGACGGCGCGCTGCTGCCCGGCAGCGCCGGCGCGGTCAATCCCTCCTTGACCATCTCAGCGTTGGCCGAGCGCAATATCGAGCACATCATCAAAAACGGCAAGTAAGGCCCGCCGCCGCCAAGCCATGGCGGCGGCCGCGTCTCACAAGGCCGTTCTTTGCAGCAAGCGCGCGCTGCCCTCGCGCGAGGCCCGCAGCGCGCGCTCGGCTCGACGCCGCATGTCCCGCTCCCAAACGCGCAGCGCCGCCGCCGCCTCGGCCGCCGTGCCCGTCGGCGCCAAAGCCCGCGCCAGTTCCGTGCCGTCGCAGAGCGCGGTATTGGCGCCCAGCCCGCCGGCCGGGCTCATCGCGTGCGCCGCGTCGCCCAGCAAGGCCACCCGCTCGCACCGCCAGGCCGGCACCTCGGCCGCCATGCGGATGGCGCGCGCGCCCAGGCACTGCGGATCGCCATGGACGAAAACGGCCTGCAAACGCGGGTGCCAGCCGCGCGTCGCCCGCAACACCCGCGCCCGCAGCGCATCGCTGCTCAAACGCTCCGCCGGCAAAGCCCCGCCCAAATCCTCGGCCCGCGCCACGCAGGCCCAATACCAGTAATCCAGCATCGGGCTCAGCGCCGCCTCCGGCGCCAGCCGCCGCGCCAACTCCGGCAAGGGCGCGCGAAAACGCATCGCCTCGATGACCGCCGTCAGGCCATCGCCGAACACCACGCACACGCCCTGACCCAACTCCGGCGTCAACGCCTCGGACGGCAGCGCGTCCCGCGGCGTAAGGCCGTAAAGCACCACCGCGCCCTCATCCGCTGGATCTCCGTCCGGCGCCAACTGCCGGCGCACCGTCGACGCCACCCCGTCCGCGGCGATCAGCACATCCACCTCGAACTCAGGCCGGTCCTGGAAATCCAGCAAGAAGCCGCCGGACGTCTCCCTGAAACCGCGCAGCGCGTGCCCCCAGCGGATCCGGTCCCCCAGGCCGCTGCTCAGGATTTCCCGCAGCGTCTGGCGGTTGGCGCTGAGATCGCGCTCCGCCGCGTCCTCGTCCTGCGCCGACGGCCGCCAATGCGCCGGCTTGCGTTCCGACCAGGCGCGCAGTTGCGGATCGACGAAACAATCGTCGCCGCCCAGCGAGCAGCTTTGCCGGAACAACTCGAACAGCCGCGGCGTCAAGACCTGCCGCAAGGCCTGCTGACCATCGCCGTCGATGCGCAGCCGATAACCCTGCCAGCGGCTGTCGGCGGCCTGGTCGCGTTCAAACAGCGTGGCGGCGACGCCGGCGCGCGCCAGGCCCTGGGCCAGGCACAGCCCGCCCAGGCCGGCGCCGACGATGCCAATGCGTAGAGATTGCATAGCTTGTCCTTTGCTCATCAGGAGGAAACCCGGTCAGGACCGCTGCCGCGCCGGCGGCCATCCCGACCCTTGCCGACGATTGTGCGCGCCTCCGCCAAAGCTGCTATAACGCTGTTTTGCCAACAAATGGTGAAAAATGGCCAAGATCGACATCACGCCGCCGGAAGACGCGCCGGACCTCAGCGAATGGACCGGCGGCCCGCCGCTGATCGCCGTCCCCGGCAACGACCGGGAAGACAGCGATTACCGGCTGGGCAGCCGCGAATACGACTGGCACAGCCATGCGCGCGGACAGCTGCTATGCGTGGAAACCGGCCTGATCCAGATCCGCACCCCGCGCGGCGCCTGGGTCCTGCCGCCGCACCGCGCCGGCTGGATTCCGCCCGGCGTCCCGCACCGGGTGCGCGTCAGCGGCGCGCTGACCGGCTGGAGCCTGCTGCTGAGCCCGGACTGGAGCCGGACGCTGAATCCGCAGCCGCAGGTGCTGGCGATCACCGAACTGATGCGCGCCGCGGTGCGCCGCGCGGTGACCTGGACGGATTACGCGCAATGGCGGCCGGAGCAGGAACGCATCGCCGCGGTGCTGCTGGACGAGCTGCGGCAAGCGCCGCAGCAGGCGCTCTGCCTGCCGATACCGGAACATCCGCGCCTCGCGGAACTGGCCCATCGCCTGCTGACCGAGCCCGCCGGCAAACACGCGCTGGCCGACTGCGCGGACGCGGCGGCGATGTCGCCGCGCACCTTGCGCCGCCACATTCAGGCGCAGACCGGCATGAGTTTTGGACAATGGCGGCAACAGGCGCTGCTGATACGCGGCATGGAAATGCTGGCGCGCGGCGTCGCCGTGGCCGTGGTGGCCGACGACTTGGGCTATGCCTCGCCCAGCAACTTCATCGCGATGTTCCGACGCGCCTTCGGCGATTCGCCGGCGCGGTTTTTCGCGCGGCAGGGGCCGGCATAAGGAGAATACGGGGGAAAAGAAGGAGGAGATGGTGGACCGAAGGAGGATCGAACTCCCGACCTCTGCATTGCGAACGCAGCGCTCTCCCAGCTGAGCTATCGGCCCAAATCGACAGCCATGATATGACAAGGGCCTTGCGCTTGCCAAGCCCGATCCCGCGGCTTCCGGCCAAGCTGGCGCATCCCCGCCACAATTCGCCATTTCAATGGCATGCCCGCCCACGGCGGGACTACACTGATCCGGCTTATTCCCACCTCATCGCCGGAGATTTCCATGCTGCGCATCCTGGGCCGCACCAGTTCCATCAACGTCCGCAAAGTGCTGTGGACCTGTCATGAAATCGGCATCGACTACCAACGCGAAGACTGGGGCCGCGGCTTCCAGTCCGCCAGCAGCCCGGAATTCCTGGCGCTCAACCCCAATGCGCTGATTCCGACAGTGGTGGACGACGGCCTGGTGCTGTGGGAATCCAACACCATCTGCCGCTACCTGGCCGACTCGCGCCGGGCCAGCCACTTGCTGCCCGCCGATCCGCGCAGCCGCGCCCAGGTGGAAAAATGGATGGACTGGCAGGCCACCGAGCTGAACGGCTCCTGGGGCTACGCCTTCCACGGCCTCAGCCGCCACAGCCCGGAACACCAGGACCCGGCGCGGATCCAGGCCAGCATCCAGCAATGGGGCCACTATATGACCATTCTGGATCGCCAGCTGGCTTCACAGGATACGCCCTATATCTGCGGCGACGATTTCACCCTGGCCGACATCGTGCTCGGCCTATCCATCCACCGCTGGCAGCTGACGCCTTTCGACAAGCCGGAGCTGCCGCATGCGCACGCCTATTATCAACGGCTGATTCAACGGCCGGGGTTTTTGACGCATGGAAGCGTGGGGGTGGCGTAACCCCAGCGAGGAGCAAGCGGGAAAATATCTTGGAGAACAGTGTGACCGACATTATTAAATTTCGAGACTCCGAATTGGTGATTGCTCTGGTTGGAGCAGTGGGTACCGACTTGCGAAAAGTCATCACACCTCTTCAAGAGAGATTGCGCTTATATAAGTACCGCTCTGAAGAAGTCAGAATTTCTAAGGAAGTCATAAAGCCTCTATTCACAGAAGAAGAACCCGAGTCTGCATTTGAACGTATTTCCTCTTATATGAACAAGGGAAACATAACTCGTTCATCCACCCAAAACAAAGCAGTCTTGGCCAATGGTGCATCGGCCATGATCTACAAGCGTAGAAAAAATAATTTTAACAATGCCGCCATAGGAAAAATGGCCTTCATTATTAATCAACTCAAAACCCCAGAAGAGATCAAGCGGCTACGGGAAATTTATCAGACAGGATTTTATTGTATTTCCATACATACAAGTAAAGAAAGGCGTCTTGCAAGTCTCATTCGAAAACCAATGACTCCATCACAAGCAGAAGAACTGATTCAACGGGACGAAGACGAAAGCGAAGACTATGGCCAAAAAACCAGAGATGCGTTTCACTTATCTGATTTTTTTATCAGTGATGACGGTCATGAGGACATGATAACCAATAGTATTGCGCGGATTGTTGATATTATTTTTGGAGCCCCCTTCAAAACGCCCACCTTTGATGAGTTTAGTATGTTCATGGCCTTCTCTTCCGCGCTCAGATCTGGCGATTTATCTAGGCAAGTGGGGGCTGTGATTACTAGCAAAAACTGCATCATCTCTACAGGTGCCAATGATGTACCCAAAGCTAATGGCGGTGTTTATTGGCCAGAGATAGATAAAAATGGTCAAGTTATCGATAGCATGGATGGGCGTGACTTCATGATTGGCCATGACTCAAATTCAAAAGAAAAACAAGAAATTATTGTAGACATTATTGGAAAACTAGGCAATGACTTTAACGAAACTCAAATCACTGAAATAAGAGAAATTCTAAATAAATCAAAAATAAGAGACATTACAGAATATGGTCGGGTTGTACATGCTGAAATGGATGCGATTTTAGCTTGCGCTCGCAATGGAACTTCTATAATTGGAGCCACTCTATACTGCACCACCTTTCCTTGCCATAATTGTGCCAAGCATATAGTAGCCTCTGGAATTAAACGAGTGGTTTATGTTGAACCTTACCCTAAAAGCAAGGCTATTAATTTTCATAAAGACTCGATAAGTGAAAATAGTGCAGATGGAGAAGAAAAAGTTGTTTTCGAACCCTTCATTGGTGTTGGCCCACGACGATTTTTTGATCTATTCTCAATGCATATCAGCGATGGCCAACCAATACAGAGGAAGAATCGGGATGGTACGGCTGTAACGTGGCCAGGAGACGAAGCTCCCACGTTACGTATGCAAATGCAGCCATTCAGCTATATAGAGAAAGAAACTATCGCAGCGAACGAGTTTACGCTTACAATCGCCAAGCTTAGCCAAGGAGGACAAGATGAGTAAGAACCGCACCGAAGAGCTGCTACTAGTTCTCAGCTCCGCAGGGAAGAGCATTGACACTTGGCCCGCCTGGAAACAGGCTCTGGTCTCCAGCCGCTCTCAGACCACCAACTCCAACACACGCCCACAGACCAACCTCAAGCCCCCCAAGCAGGACAAGCGCTGAATATGCTCCCGCCCAGAATGTTGAAGCCCGGCACCGCCGGGCTTCTCACTTCTTGGCTTGACTTAAGCCTTCCTTACCTTCCCCTCCAGCTCAAAACTCGCCTCCACCGCCCGGTGGTAGTCGTGCTGGCCATCGACATGGGCGAACACGTCCAAGCCGCGCAGCCCCAGAGATAGAACACGTTCCAGATGGTTGAAGAAGGCCACCCAAACGCCGCGCTGCTGCGCATTGGCGAAGTCGATGTCGCGGGCGATGCGACCGAGCAGGCCGGAGCCGACCAACAGCGGATTGTCCTTCAGCCATTGCAGCAGATGGGCGGCGTATTCGCGGCCGTCGGCGCAGGCCTGTGGATAAGAGTCGTAGCTGGGCTCGATCTGCCAGTAATGGGGATAAGTGCGGTCGGGGATGAAGCTGACGAAGGGCAACAGAGTTTCGACGGCTTCTCTTGAGGCGCCTTTGTAGCGGCGGCGCGGGGGAAAAAATGGATTCATATACAAGCTCCTGAGCAAAGCCTGTCGCTGAACTTGCGCAGTTCAGCGCCAAGACCACATGAAAATGAAAAATGCGACTCTGATTTCATTTGCCCATGTAGTTCTCTGAACCCATCACTATGGGAACAGACTAGAACGTAAGGGATTGGCGTACAGCCGTCACCATCGTGGCCGCGCAACGCGGCGCGATGGTTGGCACGCGCGCGGTTTGCAACGCGTGTTCCTTACTATTCAGGTTTGCACTCCCGATGCCGCCATTGCGCGGCACAAGGCGGATTGTTGCCGCTGTGGCGGGTGGGGTCAAGAGCAGGAGGAAGCCTGGGGGTAGACTTCCTCAATCAGCAACGCAAGCCGGTGGGCGCATCGAAGCTTTCCATCTCTCCCAACGAGGCGATCAGCTGTTCCAAGCGGGCGGCGAATCGGTCCACGGCTTCGATGAAATCATGGGACGATAGCGTATCGCTGGGCAAGTGTTTGACCAGCATGACGGCTCCGGTGCTGTCGTCAAACGCCAAGCTGCCCTCGCCGGCCTCGGCCAGCGTCAGATTAAGGACCAGCGCTTGTTGCCAGAACCCGGCACTGCCGTTGGCGCTGAATTCACCCAGCATGCCGTACAGGATGAGACTGTCGGGCAGGCTGCGAATAGAGAGCATCAACCGCTGGTCCAGCAACAGGAAACATTGCCCGTGCGAGTCCAGCGTAAGTTCCATGCCGATGGCGCGGCCCAGGCTGTCTAGAAGTTCTGCGTTTTTGTCCATGAAGATACCTTGTGAGCGGACCGGCAACGGTTCGCGGCGCTCATTGAATGGCGAGGCCTATCAGCTCTTCGCTGCGTTTGATCATGGCGTGGGCGGCCAGGTTCAGTTGCTCCGCGCCTTGGGGATGACTCTCCAGATAGTGGTGCAACGCCTCCACCAGACCGGCGGTTTTACGGGTGAGGGCGGCCGCGTCGTCGTCTATATTGGGGGCGCCTTCACGCATGGCCTTGACCAGCGCCAGGGCGTCAGCTCTGCCGACGGCCAATTGTTCGAAGTGGGTGCCGATGCGAAAGACCTGCTGAGCATTGCGCTCCTTCAACGCTTGGCGTTGCACGGCTTGGGCTTCCGGTCTTCTTTCCTTGTTGATTTGCTGCTTGAGCTGGCTGATTTCTCTCTTGAGTTCGCCCATGCGGCCCTGATTGAGGAAAACGTCCCATTCCGCTTTGACGCCGGGCTGTTGCAGCATGCCGCTGCAACGCTCGCCGATGTCGGCGACCTGGCGGTTGAGGCTGTCCATCCTGGCTTGCAGGCGCTCGGCATAGGCATGGGCCTTGTTGGGGTCTTCGGTGACCCAGCTGGCGCTGAACGGCACGAAGTTTTCCGCGCCGCCGGCGCGTAGCATGCGCAGCGCCATGGAGGCGCAGTTTTCCTCAGTGCTGGCCAGGGTATAGCCAATCCGGCCTTCGGCGGCTTCTTGCTTGACGTGGCGAGCCTCGTGGAGGATGGCTTTTTCATTGAGGCCGAACAATACGAATTTTGCGGTTTTGCCGCTGGCGGCCACTTCTTTATTGCGTCCCATCATCGGCAGATAGACTTTGCGGGCGCTGACGCCCCAGCCGCCGTCCCGCGTGCGTTTTTGTTCCGCGCGGGGGTAGTACTGGGCTTTGGCCATCAGGTCCTGGCTGGCGGCTTTATAACCCGCGGTACCCAGTTGCTGACGCGCGTCTTCGCCGTCGCTGAGTTTCTGCGCGGTTCGGCTGGAAACCTCTTCTTGCTTGTCCTCCCGGTAGCTGCTCAGGGAACCTCCCTGCCGCTGGCCAAACAGACGGCCGATTTGCCCGCCCTGGGCGTCGCTAAACGGCCACCAGCTGATGTGCTCCTGCACATGCTTATTGGCGTTCACATCGATTTTGTTCTTGATGGTGACGGAGGCGTGGCCGGGATGATCCATGCCCTTGCATTCCCAAGAGCGGAATACGACTTGCCGCGCCAAGGGCTTGGCGTCGCCCTGGCCATGAAAGCGTTCGGCCACGGCAATCAGTTGCTCCACCACCCGCTGCTTGAGCGGCGCGCCCTGGAGCCGGCCCATGCTGTCCAGCGCCGCTTGGGCGCTTTCCTGGCCATAACGCCGGGAGAGCGTGTTGATGAAGACGCCCAGAGCGGTTTGGTTTTCAGCCTGTACGCGCTGGCTATAGCTTTTGACGGCTTCCAGGTTTTTCAGCAGCGGTAGTTGGGACAGGCAGGCATAGAGCCGACCCTTGAAGCCTTGGCTGGCGACGGTCACCGTGGGTTCAGGCGTCTTTTCATTGACGACGACTCTGCCGCCAAGCCTGGCCGCCTGGACGAAAGTATTGAGATTGAGTGTGGTCATGGGCTGAAACGAGCGGGATGATGAAGCGAATGGTTTCGATAGTGAGTAAACCCCTGTTTCCCTGCTATCAAATTTCGCTCACCCGCCCGCGCGCCGCGGCCTTACGCGGCGCTCGGCTCAGGCCCGCATATGCAGCCCGTAGTAAACCGTCTCGTTCCAGTAGCCGGTAGTCAGCCCGGACAGGTATTGCGCCGCGCGGAACAAGTCCGCCGCGCTGCAGCAGCCGGCGCTGACATTGCCGCGGTAGAGCCCGCTATTGGGATCGAACACCCAGATGTAGTCGCTGCCCTTGTAGACGCCGACGGCGTGGCCGGAAGCGCCGCCGTTATGCATCAGGTTGAGGAACAGCGCGTCGCCGCGCACCATCCGATTTTCGATGATGTCTTGCCAGGCTTGGGCGCTGGCGCCGTGGGAGTTGTTGCAGTAGTGGCAGAAGGTGAGGCCGAAGGTTTCAGCGTGATTGGCGTCTCCCACCCGATTGTGGGCGGCCACCGAGGGATAGACCCGCTGCTCCAGGTAGGAGGCGAAGCGGAACAGATAGGCGCCGTTGTCGAACTGCTGGTAAAGCGCGTCCGCCTGTTGGGTGGTGGGCAGGTAGTCGCCGGCGCTGCTGCCCCAGTTGCGTTTGCCTACGCGGTCCTGGATGTGCTTGAGCCACAGGCAGACCGCGGCCTCGCACACTCCGGCGGCGTTGGCGCCGTTCCCGGCGTTATTGAAAGCTCTTTGCAAAGACCACGCCATCGCATCTCCCCTTGTTGTTCACGGTTTCCACTTGCAAAACACGCGCATGTCATGGCGCGATATTTTGAAATAAACCGTAAACGGCGTTTGCGCCAGTGGATTCCAGCGCGAACGCGGCCCGGCGGCGAGGCCGGGCCATGGAGATTCAATGCCATGCTGACAACGCGTCAGCGGATCGTAAACAGGTTCTCAGCGCCGGAACAGCTCGGCTTCGCTCGCCGGCTGCAGCCGCGGCGGGCCGGACAACGCTTGCAGGAAGGCGTGCAGCGCCTGCTTTTCCGCGGCGCTGAGGCCCAGCGGCTTAAGCAGCGGCGAGGGCTTGGGCAGGGTGTATTTTTCCACGCCCACCGCTTCCACCAGATTACCGCCGCTGTTGTAGAACTCGATCACGCCGGCGCCGTCTTCATCCAGCGGCATGTCGCCGGTGTGCATGTAGTCGCCGGTGTAGAGCAGATCGCGCAGGGTGGGGGTGCGGAATTTGCCCAGATCGGCGCGCAAGCCGGTGACGCCGCCGCGGCCCAGGTCTTCCTTATTGCGGCCGATGTAGTTGAGACCGGTGTTGTGGAACTGGTTGTCGGACAGCAGCGGGCTGTTGTGGCAGTTGATGCAGCGCGCCTTGGTGCGGAACAGATGCAGGCCCCACAGCGCCTGGTCGTTCAACGCGGCGCGCTCGCCCTTGAGGAAGCGGTCGAAGGCGCTGTCCTGGCTGATCAGGGTTCGCTCGAAGGTGGCGATGGCCTTGGCCATGCGGTCCAGATCCACCCGGCTGTCGCCGTAGGCGGCGGCGAATAGCGGCGCGTATTCCGGCGCGGCGGCGATCTTGGCCACGGCCTGGCCCAGCGGCTGATGCATTTCCAGCGGGTTGACCACCGGGCCCGTGGCTTGCTCTTCCAGGCTGGCGGCGCGGCCGTCCCAGAACAGCGCGCCGACGTAGGCGGTGTTGAGCAGGGTCATGGCGTTGCGGCCGCCCAATTGGCCGATGTGGCCTTGGGACACCGGACGCGGATCGCTCCAGCCGTGTTCCGGCGCGTGGCAGCTGATACAGGCGATGCGGTTGTTGCGGGACAGCCGGGGATCACGGAATAGTTTGTCGCCCAGCACCACTTTTGCGGCGCTATAGGGGTTGTCGGCCGGAAACGGCGCCGCGGGCAGCAGGCCCAGATCTCGGAAGCCGGCTTGCGCCGACGCGTCCAGCGTGGGCGCGGGCCAAGCCGCCTGGCGCTCCGCGCCGGGCTGGTATTGGCTGTAACGGGTCCGCCATTGCGCCAGCTGGGCGGCGTCCGGCGCCTCGCCGTCGCTGTCCGGCAGCGGCGGTTTGGCCGGACGGATGGAGAGGGCGACCAGCAGCGGCTGCTCGGCCTCAGCAGCGAGCCGGGCGGCGCTCTGTTTCCCGCCGTCGCGGTCCAGGCCGTAGAGTTCGCCGCCGGCGTCGCGCGCCCATACCCGCGCGGCGGCATTGGCGGCGGGATAGTCCGGATCCTGTTGCAGTTGCAGCCAGCGGATGGCCTCGGCCACCGTGGGCAGCCGCCAGTTGTCCTGCTGGCACAGCCGTTGCTGTTGCAATGCGGCCAGCGCCGGGTTGAGGCTGGCCGCGCCGGCCGGCCGCGGCCGGATCTGCCACAGGATGACGTCGCGCCAGCCGTCCGGATGTTGGTTGTCGTCGACGCAGGCGGCCTGGGCCGGTGCGGCCAGTTGGCCGTCGGCGCTGACCGGGATGTAGGCTGGCGGCTTTGTCTGATTTTGTTCCGGATTGGGATCGTCGGCCAGTTTGGGGCCGCGCACCAGACGCAGCCGCGCCGGCTGGCCCAGGCTGAGGCTGACGCTGGGCAGGGTGCGGTGGGTGTCGTCGAAGGCCACCGCCAGCGAACCTTCGCCGCGGCGGCTGGTGGCGGTCCAGTAGAAGGCGGCTTCGGCGTCCGGGAAGACGTGGCGGTCCATGGCCGGCAGGCCGCGCGAGCGGTCGTACTGGCTCCAGTCCAGCAGGGTTTTCAGTTCGCGCTCGGTGGGCAGCCGCCAGCCGCGTTCCGCGGCGATGTCTTCTTCGCTGTCTTCGAAGCCGCATAGTTTTTGCTTGCTCACGGCCTCGGTGTAGGTGACGGCCAGGCAGTCTTCCTGACCGGGTTCGCATTGGGCCGGGCGTTCCGGATTGCGGCTGGCGCTGGCGTAATAGCTGTGGAATTGGCTACGCAGGCCTTGCACGGATTTCACTTCCCAGATCAGGCCGGTCTGCTTGTCTTTCACGCAGCCGGCGCGTTCGCCGGCGTCGGTCAGCGGTGCGCCGTCCGCTTCGGCTAGTGCGGTGAAGCGCGGGCCGGGCGGCTGTTCGCGCAGCGCGGCCAGGCTCAGGCGGAAGTGGCTGGCCGCGTAGTCCGCGGCCACCACGCTGCGGGCGATGCCGGCGCTGTCCAGCAGGATTTGCAGATCGCCGGCCTGTTCCAAGCGCATGCTGCGCCGGAAGCGGGCGGCGGTGTCGGCGCTGATCTGGATGCCGTTGTTGGGATTGTCGTCTTCGTCCAGCGTCAGCAGCAGCTGCACTTGGCGCAGCACTTTGGGATCCGCCGGGTTCTGGCTGCCGGCCAGTTGCAGCGGAGTCAGCTGGGGCGCGCCCAGGCTGCGGCCCAGTTCCAGCTGGCCGATGCGGAAGACGACGGTTTCGCCGTCCAGATAGCGGAATTCGCCGTTGGCGGTGGTCTTGCCGGCATGGCTGCCGCTGTCGTAGTCCAGGCCCGCTACCGGGCTATCGACAAAGACGCCGGTGCGGACCGGCTGGGCGGCGGGGCCGCCGGAGCAGGCGGCCACGGCCAGGCTGCCCGCCAGAATGAGGGAGAGTGCAAGGCGCGAGTGCATTTTTGTAATTGAGAATTATTTTCAAAACGGCAGATTATGCGTTTGTAGAGTTGTTCGTACAAGAAGCATGTCGAGGATAGGCAAGCCGGGGTCGCGCCTTGCTCACTCGCGGTCACAAAGGTGGGCTTGCGGTTCTAGATCAGGAGAGACTGAATGCCGCGTCTTTCGCGACGCGGCATTAAAGGGATTGCGAGCAGCCAGTCATCAGAGCGGACGGCCCAAGCCGCGGAGGGGGGAGGGATTCTCGGAACGAACCGAGGCATAGCCCAGCGTGGACTTGGCCATGCCATGCGGCGGCGGCTCGTCGGCCAGCTTGGGACCTCGCACCAGACGCACCCTTGCCGCTTGGTCCTTGCCCAGACTGATACTGGCTAGGCTGCGGTGAGTATCATCGAAGGCAACCGCCACCGTCCTCTCCTCTGAATAGCTGGTGTCGGTCCAATAGAAGGTGGCTGCCGCATCCGGAAATGCGTAGCGGTCCAAGGCCGGCAAACCAAGGGCTTTGTCCCGCTGGCTCCAATCCAACAGTGTCTTCAGCTCTCGTTCTGTTGGCAGCCTCCAGCCACGATCTCCACCCGCCGTCTCATCGTTGAAACCGCAAAGCTTCTGCTGTCTGACAGACTGGACATAAGTGGCGACCAGGCAATCCGACTGATCGGATTCGCATTGGGCCGGCCGCGGGAGGATGCCGCCGGTGCTGGCGTAGTAGCTATGGAACTGGCTGCGCAGGCCTTGTTCAGCTTTCACCTCCCAGATCAGGCCGGTCTGCTTGTCCTGCACACAGCCGGCGCGCTGCGTGGTCCCATCCAACGGCACGCCATCGGCTTCGGCCAAGGGGATGAAGCGAGGAGTGGAAGGCTGAGTGAGCAAAGCAGCCAGGCTGAGCTGGAAATGATAGGCGGCGCGATCAGCGCTGATCAGGCGGCGGGCAATGCCGGCCTGATCTAGCAAGGTTTGCAGATCGCCAACCTGTTCCAGATTTTGGCTGTGGTTAAAGAGGGCGGCGGTCTCCGCCGCGATCTGAATGCCATTGTCGGGATTGCCGTCCTGGTCCAGGGTCAACAGCAGTTGTACCTGACGCAGCACCTTAGGGTCCGCCGCGTCCGACCTGCCGGCCAATTGCAGTGGGCTGAGATGGGGTGCGCCCAGACCGCGACCCAACTGCAACTTGCCAATGCTAAAGGCGACGGTTTCGCCATCCAGATAGTGGAATTCACCGGTTGCGGTGGTTTTACCGACGTGGCTGCCGCTGTCGTAGTCCAAGCCGGCTACCGGGCTATCGACAAACACGCCGGTACGCACCGGCTGAGTGGCGGGGCCGCCGGAACACGCGGCTACCGCCAGGCAGGCCGCAACAAGGAGGGGAAACTGGAAATGCCGGTTCATTCTTACAACAAACAATCATTTTTAGGACGAGCGATTATGCGTTTGTAGACTTCTCCGCACAAGGAAAATGTCGAAAACAAGCAATCCAAGGTCGCTATTAGGCTTTTGGCATGCCGCATGTCAATGCAGACATCTCGCTAACTGGACGATGCGCAGCGCCAAGACGTGCGGACCAGCGGCCGCAGACCTCCCCAAATTGTTCAATGCCTGCCCGGCCATTAGAACCTGTTTGCGATCCGCTGCGTGTTGGCGGGGTAGTTAGACAAGAGCGTTGAAACTGTTGTCGAAATGCAAAAGCTACCACTTTACACTCCGCTTTCTCAGCCGCTTCCACCTTGCCTCGCGAAACCGTGAACGGACACGAAGAGCAGAGGCGCAATGACTGAAACTAAAAAAAAGCAGCCCAAGGGCTGCTTTCGTATTGGACGCGCGGTTTCAGCGTCGCGCGGCGTCCGGCCACACCCAGTCGCCGGGCGGCGGGGTCTGGCTGCCGGACGGGCTCAGCACATCGGACCAGGCCTTGATGCTGCCCGCGTATTTGCACAATGCGGCGTAGGCGGAGACATTGCCGGCGTTGCCGTTGTATACGCCCACTTGCACGCCCTTGGGCGACAACAACGGGCTGCCGGAGTCCCCGCCGCGGCCCACCGTGCCGTTGGCCAGCAGGGACACGCCGTTGGCCAAGGGCGACGGCCCCAGCCGCTGGATATTGGCGACGCGGACGTCCATCAGACTGGCCGCCAGCTGGCCGCCGGTCTCCGCCATGCGCAGATTGGCTTGCATCGCGCCTATCGCGCCGTTGCAGTCCTCCTGCGCCACCACCGGCACCGTTCTGGCGCCGTCAAGGCCGGCGATGGGGCGGGATAGTTTCAGCAGGGCCAGGTCCACCGCTACGCCGTTGTGGTCGAACTTGATCCAATTGGGCTTGGCGTTGTTGCGCGCGGTTTCCACGCGCTGGGCGAAGTGACGGCCGTAATGAGCGGTCACGCTGTTCCAGTTGTCCAGAATGCAGTGCGAGGCGGTCAGCACCAGGTCCGGCCCCACCAGCGAGCCGCCGCAGATATTGCCGCCGGACGAGCCGCGGAAATCCAATTTGACGTAATGGGTTTCGGTGGGAGAGAACGGCGCGGCGGCGGTCAATTGCGCGCTGGCCAACAGGCATGCGGCGACAATGAGTTTATTCACGGAATATCCTTTTCAAAATCGTTATTGCGGTTTTCATCATCCAAAAATACCGGACGAGGCCGCCTTGATTCGCTCGGAATCTGCCAATTCCTCGTTGCGAGCCTGCCGTCCGGTTGCAATGATTATGTGATTTTCGAAATGATTTTCATGTGTGAATTTTCCATGCCCGGCCGCCGTTAAAATAACAAAGTCATAAGTTTTTATTAAAACTTCTTACTGCGCACGCGGCTAATCCGCCTGTGGCGCGCCGCGATACGATTGTGCTGAAACTGAAATAGCCGCTTTGTTAATTTTCACCGCTTTTCCAACAGTTTTAATAATCCATATTTAATTAACTTTGGATTGAATTATGATTTTTCGGATTAAACAAATAAAAACCGCATCGTAAACGATGCGGTTTTTATTCAGGGGGACGCCAAATGCGCTCAAGGCATGAACGCGACAACGCGTCAGCTTATCCACAGATCGGCAAGAACCGCCTTCTTATCCACAATCACGCCTGCGCCGCCGATCCTTGGTCCATCGGCAGCAAACGCGGCGTCCAGGCCAGCAAGGCCGCCCATAACGGCGCCAAGGCCAGCAACGTCAGCCACAGCGGCGCGCCGGCTTGCAGGGCGCGCAGTTGCAAGCCGCACCAGCAGAGCAGCGGCCCCGCCAGCGCGCCGACCAGCGCCAGCAGACGCGGCGACGGCCGCCAGACCGCCAGCAACCGCAACCACCAGCAGCTGAAGCTCAGCCACAAGACGACTCGCCACAAGGGCAGGCCGCCGACGCCGACGAGGCGGTACAGACCCAGCCCGGAGACGGCGAAGTCCAGCAGACAGGCGGCCGCGCTCAACAGCAGCGCGCGGGTTTTAAAGCCGGCCGGCAACGCTTGCCAGGCCAGCAGCGCGCCGGCCAGCAACAGCACCACGTAGCGGTCGCGGAAGCTGAACAGCAGCCAGGCGCCGACGCCGAAGATCAGGCTGCCCAGCAGCAGCCTGGGCCAGGGCTTGCCCGCCTCAGGCGTCATAGCCCAGATTGGGGGCGAGGTCGCGTTCCGCCTGTTCCACGCTGACGCCGCGGCGTTGGGCGTAGCTGGCCACTTGGTCGCGCTCGATCTTGCCCACGCCGAAATAGCGCGAGGCCGGATGGCTGAGGTAGAAGCCGGACACGGCGGCGGTGGGCAGCATCGCATAGCCTTCGGTCAGCGTCATGCCGATGGCCGGCGCGTCCAAGAGCTCGAACAGCGCGGTCTTGACGGTGTGGTCCGGGCAGGCCGGGTAGCCGGGCGCGGGGCGGATGCCTTGGTACTTTTCGTCGATCAGCGCTTCGTTGTCCAGCTGCTCGGCGGCGGCATAGCCCCAGAACTCGCGGCGCACGCGAGCGTGCATCAGTTCGGCGAAGGCTTCGGCCAGCCGGTCCGCCAGCGCCTTGAGCAGGATGGAGGAGTAGTCGTCGCCGGCGTCCTCGAAGCGTTTGACGTGCGGCTCGATGCCGATGCCGGCGGTAACGGCGAAGGCGCCGATATAATCCTGCACGCCGCTGTCCCGCGGCGCGATGTAGTCGGCCAGCGCCCAGTTGGCCTTACCGTCCATCTTGGGCAGTTGCTGGCGCAGGCCCACCCAGCTCATCAGGCTGGCGCGCTTGTCCGGATCTCGGATTTCAATATCGTCGTGGTTGACGCTGGCGGCCGGGAACAGGCCGATCACCGCGTTAGCCCCCAGCCAGTTCTCGGCAATGATCTGCTTGAGCATCACTTGCGCGTCCTCGTACAAGGCGCGCGCGGATTCACCGACGATCTCGTCGTTCAGGATGCGCGGGAAGCGGCCGGCCAGCTCCCAGCTCTGGAAGAACGGCGTCCAGTCGATGTAGGCGGCGATCTCGGCCAGCGGATAGCGCTCGAAACGGCGCACGCCCAGCCATTGCGGCGTGGGCGGCTGGTAGGCGGCCCAGTCTATCGCCTCCTTGTTGGCGCGCGCCTGTTCCAGGCTCACCACCTTGCGGCTCGCCTTATTGGCGTGGCCTTCGCGCGCGCGGTCCTGCTCGGCCTGGTTTTCCGCGACGAAGCCGTCGCGCAGGGTGTCGGACAGCAGGTTGGAGCACACGCCGACGGCGCGGCTGGCGTCCGGCACGTAGATCACCGGGTGCTGGTAGTGCGGGGCGATCTTGACCGCGGTGTGGACCTTGGATGTGGTCGCGCCGCCGATCAGCAGCGGGACGCTGAAGCCCTGGCGCTGCATTTCCTTGGCCACATGGCTCATTTCTTCCAGGCTGGGGGTGATCAGGCCGGACAGGCCGATGATGTCGGCCTTGTGTTCGATGGCGGCGTCCAGGATTTTCTGGCAAGGCACCATCACGCCCAGATCGATCACCTGGTAGTTATTGCAGCGCAGCACCACGCCGACGATATTCTTGCCGATGTCGTGGACGTCGCCCTTGACCGTGGCCATGATGATCACGCCCTTGGCCGGCGCGTCGGCCAGGCCCAGACGGATCTTTTCCTCTTCGATGAAGGGCTCCAGGTGGGCGACGGCGGCCTTCATCACCCGCGCGGATTTGACCACCTGCGGCAGGAACATCTTGCCGGCGCCAAACAGATCGCCCACCACGTTCATGCCGTCCATCAGCGGACCTTCGATCACATGAATGGGGCGCGCGGCTTTCTGCCGCACTTCCTCGGTGTCTTCGACGATGAAGGTGGTGATGCCCTTGACCAGCGCGTGCTCCAGCCGTTTTTCCACCGGCAGCGCGCGCCAGGCCAGGTCTTCGCCCTTTTTCTCGCCGGCGGCTTCGCCCTTGTATTTTTCCGCCAGCGCGATCAGGTGTTCGGTGGCGTCGCCGCCGTCCTTGGGCGCGCGCATCAGCACCACGTCCTCGATCCGTTCGCGCAGCTCCGGGTCCACCTCGTCGTAGACTTCCAGCGCGCCGGCGTTGACGATGCCCATGGTCATGCCGCGCTGGATGGCGTGGTAGAGGAAGACTGCGTGGATGGCCTCGCGCACCTTGTTGTTGCCGCGGAAGGAGAAGGAGACGTTGGACACGCCGCCGGAAATCTTGGCGTGCGGCAGCTGTTGCTTGATCCAGCCGGTGGCTTCGATGAAGTCCAGGCCGTAGCGCGCGTGCTCCTCGATGCCGGTGGCCACGGCGAAGATATTGGGGTCGAAGATGATGTCTTCCGGCGGGAAGCCCACTTCGTCCACCAGGATGCGGTAGCTGTTCTCGCAGATTTCTATCTTGCGGGCGTAGGTGTCGGCCTGGCCGGCTTCGTCGAAGGCCATGACGATCACCGCGGCGCCGTAGCGGCGGATCAAGCGCGCCTGTTCGACAAACTTGTCCCGGCCTTCCTTCATGGAGATCGAGTTGACGATGCCCTTGCCCTGTATGCACTTGAGGCCGGCCTCGATCACGTCCCACTTGGAGGAGTCGATCATGATGGGCACGCGGGCGATGTCCGGCTCCGACGCGATCAAGTTGAGGAAGCGCACCATGGCGGCGTGGGCGTCCAGCATGCCCTCGTCCATATTGATGTCGATGACCTGGGCGCCGTTCTCCACTTGCTGGCGCGCCACGTCCAGCGCGGTGGCGTAGTCGCCGTTGAGGATGAGCTTGGCGAAGACGCGGCTGCCGGTGACGTTGGTGCGCTCGCCGACGTTGACGAACAGATCCCCGTCGCCGATGTTGAACGGCTCCAGGCCGGACAACCGGCACTTGGCCTCTATCGCCGGCAGCGGACGCGGCGCGACGCCGTCCACCGCGCGGGCGATGGCGGCGATGTGTTCCGGCGTGGTGCCGCAACAGCCGCCCACGATATTGATCAGGCCGGACTCCGCCCATTCTCGGACGTACACGCCCATCGCCTCCGGCTCCAGGTCGTAGCCGCCGAAGGCGTTGGGCAGGCCGGCGTTGGCGTGCACCGACACATAGCCGGCGGACACCCGCGCCATCTCCTCGACATAGGGCCGCAGCAGGTCCGGGCCCAGCGCGCAGTTGAGACCGTAGCTGACTGCGTCGGCGTGGGACAGCGAGTTGTAGAAGGCCTCGGTGGTCTGACCGGTCAGGGTGCGGCCGGATTGGTCGGTGATGGTGCCCGAGATCATGATGGGCAGCCGCGGCGTGTCCGGCCGCTCGTCGAAGTATTTGTGGATGGCGAACACCGCCGCCTTGGCGTTCAGGGTGTCGAAGATGGTTTCCACCAGCAGCAGGTCCGCGCCGCCTTGCACCAGGCCGTCTATCGCCTCGGTGTAGGACGTCACCAGTTCGTCGAAGCTGACGTTGCGGTAGCCCGGGTCGTTGACGTCCGGACTGATGCTACAGGTGCGGTTGGTGGGACCGAGCACGCCGGCGCAATAGCGCGGCTTGGCCGGATTGGCGGCGCTGGCCTTTTCGCACAGTTCCTTGACCAGCCTGGCCGCGGCATGATTGATTTCCCACACCAGGCTTTCCATCGCGTAATCCGCCATGGCGATGGAGGTGGCGTTGAAGGTGTTGGTTTCGATGATGTCCGCGCCGGCGTCCAGATAGGCCTGGTGAATGCCGCCGATCACGTCCGGCCGCGTCAGCGCCAGCAAATCGTTGTTGCCCTTGACGTCGCTGGGCCAGTCGGCAAAGCGCTCGCCCCGATAATCGGCCTCCTCCAACTGATGGCGCTGGATCATGGTGCCCATGCCGCCGTCCAGGATCAGAATGCGTTGGGATAGGTGTTGCCGGAGGGGATGCGAGGATGTTTTTGTCATGGCGGCTGAACTTTTTTTGTCTACAACGATAACAAGCGCAACGGACTCAAAAGCTCATCTTAACACTCGCAATCAACTGTCCGGACGCTTGCTTAAGAATAAAGAGAGAACATCCATATGGCCATTACGAATAAGCTGTGGCTGCTCGCGGGGCTGGCGGCGGCATGGTGCGGGGAGGCGTGGGCGGCGGGCAGTTTACGGATAGGCGTGGCGGATACCGACGCGGCGCCGGTGGTGATGCTGTCGCCGGACGGCGAGCACCTGCGCGGCGGCCTGTCCAAGGATATCGGCGAGATGCTGGCGGCCGAGATGAGCCTGCGTCCGGAATTCATTCTGATCGCCCGCAAGCGGGTGGAGGCCTCCATCGAATCGGGCCGGGTGGACATCGTCTGCAACGCCAATCCGGACTGGTTCGGCAACGCCGCGCGGCTGGGCTGGACCCATGAGATCTATCCGCAGCTGGAGCGTCCGCTGACGCTCAAGCAAGCCACCGAGGTGCGCCAGGTGAACGACCTCGCCGGCAAGCGCATCGTCACCATACGCGGCTACAACTACCCGACGCTGGAGCGCTTCTGGCGCGGCAACCCGGCCTCTCACAACGAAGAGGCGCGGATGGAGCTGCTGATCAAATCGGTGCAAAAGCGGCTGAGCGACGCCGCCATCGTGTCGGAACTGGAGTTCGCCGCCTGGGCGCGCAACTGGCCGCAGGACGCGGCGCAGTTCAAGCTGCACCCGCTGGTGGTCACCTTCATGCCCACCATGTGCGCGGTGGCGCCGCATTCCGACATCAAGGTGGCGCAGTTGAACCAGGCGATAGACCGTCTGCAGAAAAGCGGCCGCATCAAGGCGGTGTTGAAAACCTATCAGTGGCAGCCGCAGGAATGAGCGCCGCCGGCCGGCGGCGCCGGCTCTAATCCTGGCCGCGGAAGCGCTGCTCCAGCCGGTGCATCACCTCCAGCGCGGTTTCCATCTGCTCGGCGGGAATATCCGCCAGCGCATGCCGGAAAAACGCCTCGCGCTTGGGCTGCACCTCCTCTATCAGCGCCTGTCCGGCCGGCGCCAGCGTCACCAGGGTCTGGCGGTTGTCGGCCGGATCGGTGATGCGCCGCACCAGTGCCTCCTCCTCCATGCCCTTCAACTGCCGCGTCAGCGCGCCCGGATCCATCATCAGCCGGGTGGCCAGCTGTTTCTGCGTCGCCTGCTCCAGATCGGTCAGCGCGGCGAGTATGCGCCAGCGCGGCAAGGGATAGCCCACCTGCTGTTCAAACGCCGCATACATGGCGCGGCCGGTGCGGCCGATTTGCTGCAGCAGATTGGGAGCGCGTTCAGTCATGGATTACCGCCGTCTTGGTTTTGACATCGCGCAATTCTACATGCGGGACTCGCCGCACAAGCAATAAGCCAAGCACCGCCAGCGCCGCCACCAGCCACTGGCTGAGGTGAATGGCGTCCACCAGCGCCAGCCGCGAGGCGTCCAGCAAGGCGCAGCCGTTGATCCGGGCCGCCGTCGTCAGTTGTTCGAAACGGGCGGCGGTGTCCGGGCTGAGCAGGATTTGCGGATCGCGCAGCCAGGCCTGCCACTGCGGCGCGGCCGGCAGGGCGTTGACGCCGGCGACGTAGCGGTGGGTGACGAAGACGCCCACCAGCGCGGTGCCCAACATGCCGCCTATCATCCGCGTGGACTGGATCATGGCGGTGGCCACGCCCAGTTGCTCTCGCGGCGCGCTCTGCTGCACGAAGATGGTCAGATTGGGCAGCAACAGGCCCAGGCCCAAGCCGCCCACCGCCATCAGCGCGGCCACCAGCCAGTGCGCAGTGCCGGCGTCCACCCAGGCCAGCGCGCCGGCGGTGAAGGCGAACAGCAGCAAGCCCAGGCCCAGCAGCAAGGTGGGGCGGCGCAGCCGGGTGACGATGCGGCCGTTCAGGATGCTGCCCAGGGTGATGCACACCACCAGCGGCGTCACCAGCAGGCCGGCCTGGTTGGGCGACAGGCCGAAGCCGCCCTGGAACATCAGCGGCGCGTAGTACATCACCGCGAACATGCCGCCGCCCAGCAACAGCGACAAGCCGAACAAGGGCACCAGGCTGCGGTGGCTCAGCATGTCCAAGGGCAGCAGCGGGTTGGGGCAGCGCCGCTCCCACCACAGCAGGCCGGCCAGCGCGGCCAGGCCGCTCAGGCCCAGGCCGGCCATCAGCCACAGCGGCTTGTGCAGCGGCAGCCATTCCACCAGCAATTGCATCGAACCCAGCAGCGCGGCGATCAGCAGTCCGCCCTGCCAGTCCAGCTTGGACGCGGCGCCGGCGCGGCGCATCGCCGGCAGATAGCGCCAGACGAACCACAGGCTGGCCAGACCCACCGGCAGATTGACGAAGAAGACCCAGCGCCAGCCCAGGTATTCGGTGAGAAAGCCGCCCAGGGTCGGGCCCACCGCGTTGGCCAGGCCGAAGGCCGCGGTCAGCATCACTTGCCAGCGCAGACGCTGCGCGGTTTCCGGAAACATGTCCGGCACGCAGGCGAAGGTGGTGGCCACCAGCATGCCGCCGCCCACGCCTTGCAGCGCGCGCGCCAGCACCAGTTCCAGCATGTCCTGGGCCAGGCCGCACAGCATGGAGGCGACGGTGAACAGGATGATGGCGGTCAGCACGAAGGGCTTGCGGCCGTGATCGTCGCCCAGCTTGCCGAAGATGGGCACGGTGATGACCGAGGTGAGCAGGTAGGCGGTGCCGACCCAGGCGTACAGGTCGAAACCGTGCAGCTCCGCCACCACGGTGGGCATGGCGGTGCCGACCACGGTCTGGTCCAGCGCCACCATCAGCAGCACGAAGCACAGGCCGAGCATGGCCAGCACTTTCTGGCGGAAATCCAGCGCGCCGGCCGCTCCAGCGGTTGCGGCTAAGGTGTTCATTTTTGTTGATCCATCAATAATTGACTAGTCAACTATTTTGCGCCGAGAAGGACCAGGAATCCAGTAGCGGACACAAAGATTTACAAAGCAGGGGCTCTTAGAGCCTGTTTAAGGCGCGCGAGCAAGAGCGGGGCAAGGCGAAAACGATTGAAGAAGCGGAATGTACAGCGGGTACCTGTGCATTCTGAAAGCGTTCTTAACGCCCTTGTCTAAACTATCCGGCCAAAGCGCCGCAAACTTAGAACGGGTTCTTAGGCGGCGGCGCGTCCGCGCCGCCGCGCGCTTCAGTAACCGCGCCGGGCCAGCCAGCTGCTGGCCTCGCTCTTGGCCAGAATGGCCACCAGCCAGTCCCGGAACACTTTGACCTTGGGCAGTTCCGCCAGCTCGTGCGGATAAACCAGGTAGTAGCTCCACTCGGTCTCCAGCACGGTGTCGAAAGGCATCACCAGCCGGCCGGAATCCAGGTCCTGGGTCACCATGGACACCTGGGCCAGGGTCACGCCCATGCCGGCGACGGCGGCGTGCAGCGCGTATTCGGAGGCGTCGAAGGTGACGCCGCTTTCCGAATTCACGCCGTTGACGCCGGCCAGTTTCAGCCAGCGCTTCCAGGTGTCCTGATCGCGCCAGGGGTGCAACAGGGTGTGATGGCGCAAATCGTCCGGGGTGTTCAGCGGGTGCTTGCCGTTGAGCAGGGCCGGGGAGCAGACCGGTATCAGTTTTTCGCGGCAGATGCATTCGGTGCGCAGATCCGGCGCCACTTCGGCGCGCGCCATGCCCACCACCGCCAGATCGTACTCCGCGCGGTTGAACGGCTTGTCGTGAATCAGCTGAGTCACCAGGTGCAGCGTGTATTCCGGATAGCGGGTCTGGAAGTCCGGCAGATTGGGCAACACCCAGCGCATCGCCGGGGTGGGCGGCATGCGCACGCGCAAATCGCTCTGCCGCAGCCGCAGCGCTTCGCTGGCCTCGTTCAGCAATTGGAAGGCCTCGCGCGCCGGCTTGATCAGCGCCTCGCCCTCGGCGGTCAGCGACAGGCCGCGCGCCTGCCGGGTGAACAGAGTGGCGCCGTAGTATTCCTCCAGCGTTTGCACGTGGCGGCTGACCGCCCCCTGGGTCAGGCTGAGCGCGGCGGCGGCGCGGGTGAAGGACAAATGCTCGGCGGCGACGACAAATACGCGTAATGCATTCAGCGGTGGCAGCTTCATCTTACATGCCTTTTTATCATGGTTATCATGAAATTAACTGCTTTGTCATGCCAGGCGCAACATCGTATGCTAGGCATGCCGGGCACGGCTGGGCTTGGAACGGCGGACCGCGGCATGCAAGCCGCCGCCATGCGTCAATGGCATGAAGGCCGCCGCTCCGCGTTGATCGAACCGTCCCTGCCGCGCTCCCCGATTTCCAGCGCGGCGCCCGCAGCCAAAACCAAGCCCGGCCTTGGCTTTCCCGGAAACGGAACCGTCATTCCCGAGCCTAAGGCTTTATCCGTACTGAAATAGTAACGGATTATAAATATTACAGGATGACATCCGCTTGCAACGGAGAATTTTCCACCGCTTATCGCGTGTCGCCGAAACTGCGGCGGCGTCGCCAGATTAACTGCCAATCCACGTTGGGCATTGCCGGGTTCAGACAGGGCCCGGCTTTTTTTTGCCCGCGCTCCGGCGAGCGGACAAGAAAAAAGGCCACGCGAGTGGCCCAAAGTTCGGAGAATAAGCCCAGGCGGCGCGAACGTCGCTTGGGCGCGGGCGGCGAACCGCCCGTTCTTGAGTTTGCGAGTGTAGCGCGTTGCGCCGACAGCGGCAACGCAATAATCCTGGCTAGTACCGCCCGGCTTTCACTCGCCCAATTCCGCCAGCAGTTCCGCCTGCTGCTCGGCGATCAAGGCGCCGGTCAGTTCGCTCAGATCGCCGTCCATCACGTAATCCAGCTTGTACAGCGTCAGATTGATCCTGTGGTCGGTGATGCGGCCTTGCGGGAAGTTATAGGTGCGGATGCGCTCGGAACGGTCGCCGGAGCCGATCAGGCTCTTGCGCTCGGCCGCTTCCTTCTGCTGCTGTTCGCGGCGCTGGATGTCCATGATGCGCGCCGCCAGCACTTGCATGGCGCTGGCCTTGTTGGCGTGCTGGGAACGGCCGTCCTGACACTCCGCCACAATCCCCGTCGGAATATGGGTGATGCGCACCGCGGAATCCGTCTTGTTGATGTGCTGGCCGCCGGCGCCGCTGGCCCTGAAAGTGTCGATGCGCAGATCAGACGGGTTCAGCACCACGTCGGCCAGTTCGTCGGCCTCGGCCATCACCGCCACGGTGCAGGCCGAGGTGTGGATGCGGCCCTGGGTCTCGGTCACCGGCACCCGCTGCACGCGGTGGCCGCCGGATTCGAACTTGAGCCGGGAATAGGCGCCGAAGCCGATCAGGCGCACGATGACTTCTTTATAACCACCCAGGTCGGATTCGCTGGCGGAGACGATCTCCGCCTGCCAGCGATTGCGTTCGGCGTAGCGGGTATACATGCGCAGGAGGTCGCCGGCGAACAGCGCGGCCTCGTCGCCGCCGGTGCCGGCGCGGATTTCCAAGAAGATGTTTTTCTCGTCGTTGGGGTCCTTGGGCAGCAGCAACTTCTGCAACTCCAGCTCCAAGACCGCCAGCTTATCCTTGCCCTCGGCGATTTCCGCCTGGGCGAACTCCTTCATTTCCGGGTCCGACAACATGTCTTCCGCCGCGGCGATGTCGCTTTCGCACTGGCGGTAGCCTTGGTAGGTTTCCACCACCGGGCTGAGTTCGGCGTGCTCGCGGGTGAGCTTGCGGAACGCATCCATATTTTGAGTGGCCGCCTCGCTGGCCAGGAGGTGGGTCACCTCTTCCAGACGATCGGCCAGTTGCGCCAGTTTGGCCGCAATTGACGCTTTCATTACGACTCCGGGTGTAAACGATAAAGACGCGCCACGGCTTCCACCTGCGCGTCGTGCTCCGCGCCGCGCCCGGACGACAAGGCCCGGGTGGGGGGATGCATCAATTTATTGGTCAGTTGCACCGACAAGGTTTCCAACACCCGCTCCGGCGCTTCGCCGCGCGCCAGCTGCTTGAGCGCGGCGTCCAGCGCGGCGCGGCGCAGCCGGTCCGCGTCGTCGCGCAGCGCGCGGATCAAGGGCACGGTTTCGCGCTTCTTCAGCCAGTCGCTGAACTCGCAAACCCGGGCCTGAATGATGGTTTCGGCTTCCGCGGCCGCGCTCTGACGCGCTTCCTTGCCCACTTCCACCACGCTGGCGATGTCGTCCACGCTGTACAGGAACACATCGGCCAGCTTGCCCACTTCCACTTCGATGTCGCGCGGCACCGCCAAGTCCAGCATGAAGATGGGGCGGTGACGGCGCGCCTTGATCGCGCGCTCCACCATGCCCTTGCCTATGATGGGCAGCTGGCTGGCGGTGGAGGTGACCAGCACATCGTAGCGCGGCAGGATGTCCGGCAGCTCGGCGAGGGTGACGGCGTTGCCGCCGAACTGCTCCGCCAGCCGCTGGCCGCGCTCCAGCGTGCGGTTGGCCACGGTGATACAGGAGGGATTGCGCGCGGCGAAGTGAGTGGCCACCAGCTCTATCATTTCCCCGGCGCCGACAAACAGAATGTTCAGTTCGCCAATGGTGGGGAAGATCTGCTCGGCCAGCTTGACCGCCGCCGCCGACATCGACACCGAACTGGCGCCCACCGCGGTGTTGGAACGCACCTCCTTGGCCACGGCGAAGGTGCGCTGGAACAGGCCGTTGAGCAGGGTGCCCATGGTGCCGGCGTGTTCGGCGCTGCGCACCGCGTCCTTCAGCTGGCCCAGGATCTGGGTTTCGCCCAGCACCATGGAGTCCAGGCCGGAGGCGACGCGAAAAGCGTGGCGCGCGGCGTTGGCCTCGTCCAGCTGATACAGATAGGGCTGCATTTCCGCCAGCGCCAGGCCGTGATATTGCGCCAGCCAGCTGAGCGCCGCCTGCGGATCGCCGCCGGTGCAATAGATTTCGGTGCGATTACAGGTAGAGACGATGGCCGCCTCGCGCGCCGCATGCGAGCTGACCAGGCTGTCCAGCGCCTTGGGCAACACCTCCGCAGGAAAAGCCAGCTTTTCCCGGATGGAGAGCGGTGCGGTATGGTGGTTCAAACCAAGGGCGAACAGATGCATGGGCGGATAAGCCGCGGAAAGAAATGGGGTATTTTAGCCTAACTTGAACCGCAAGTCCTGCGCCGCGGCGGCAAGCCGCGCCGGCCCGTCGCCGGCGCCTTATACGACATAGCAGAATCCGGCGCCGCGCGCGTCCCAAATAACGCGTTCTTCTTGCGCAAACCCCTATATGGGCCAAGCGAAGCTGGCATAAGATAAGCCCCATCAAGGAGGACGAAATGTCGCTGAACCTCGCAGACATCCGCAAGGATTTTTCCAAGAAAGAATTGTCGCCGGAGGAGTGCCTGCCGGACCCGCTGGCCCAGCTGGAGAGCTGGCTGGACCAGGCCATCGCCGCGCAGATGCCGGAACCCACGGCGATGAACCTGGCCACGGCCGGCGCGGACGGACGCCCCACATCGCGCATCGTGTTGCTCAAGGGCGTGGAAGACGGCCAGCTGCTGTTCTACACCAATTATCTGAGCCGCAAGGGCCGCCAGCTGAGCGACAACCCCTATGTGGCGCTGACCTTCTTCTGGCCGGAGCTGGAACGGCAGATCCGCATCGAGGGCCGCGCCGCCCAGGTGGCGCCGGAAATATCCGACGCCTATTTCGCCAGCCGGCCCTACACCAGCCGCGTAGGCGCCTGGGCCAGCGAGCAGAGCAGCGAGATCGGCTCCAAGGGCGTGCTGGTGTCGCGCGCGGCGATGTTCGGGGTCAAACACCCGCTGAACGTGCCGCGGCCGCCGCATTGGGGCGGCTACGCGGTGACGCCGGACCGGCTGGAATTCTGGCAGGGCCGACCCAGCCGGCTGCATGACCGGGTGCAGTACGCCTTGCGGGAAGACGGCGGCTGGAAGATCGCGCGGCTGGCGCCGTGAACCGGTCTCCAGTGAGGACAACTCATTGAAATAATGAGTTTTACGCATATTCAAAAAACTGCAACCATCTCAAATTAGACAGTTTGTCCGCTTTTATAGCGATTTGGATGTTGCCGCATCACAACAAGCCGCATCGGGATGATGCGGCTTTTCATTTTCTTGATGTTTCCCTCTCTTCTCCTTGTCTACCAAGGATTCGACGCCCCGCTTTGATTTCGGTCATGCCCGCCGCCGGCCATGCCCAGGCAACTGGCACTTAGAACAGATGCATATCAAGTCGGAAAAACCAATACATAATTTATGCATTTGGCAAGTGGTCGTCAGAACAAACCAAGCCAACGTCCTCTGGTTTCAGCAATTCCTTTCCCATGCTCAGAGCGACGTCCCATGTCGGGAATGCATAAGGGACGCGGCGAAAACCTCCCCGCCCGATGGCGGCAGCCATCTTGAGGGAACGGTTTCCAAGCGTCCGAAAGGGCAGGCGCAAGCCTGTCTGGCGCCGGCGGCCTTTATGCAAGACCCGCCGGCTTGACGCGGGGCATTACCGTGTCCTGCTGATCTACATTGGAGAAAAAGTCGTGATGAAAACCCAAACTGCGATGGTTCGCGTACTGGTGCTGTCCGCTCTCGCCCTGGCTTACGGTTCCGCCCACGCCGCCGAGCGCGTCAACCTGGAAGCGCTGGCCAAATCCAGCAAACTCGTCGACGGCGCCAGCGTGTTCAGCGCCGCCGGCATCAACCAGGGCGAACTGAAAGCGCAGCGCAGCGCCCAGTTCCCCAACGGCAAAGTCGTCACCCGCTACCAGCAGTTCTATCAGGGCGTGCCGGTGTGGGGCGAGGCCGTGGTGGAGGAAAAACAGTTCGCCAAAGGCTCGTCCACCGCCGCGGCCAGCAAGCTGTCCGGCTACTATGTGCGCGGCATCGGCTCCGACCTGGCTTCGGTCAAGCCGGCGCTCAGCGCCTCCCAGGTGCTGGCCAGCGCCAAGGCGCTGAAGGCCAACGGCTACGAAACCCGCAATGAGAAGACGGAACTGGTGGTCCGTCTGGACAACAACACCGCCCAGCTGGTTTACCTGGTGTCCTTCCTGGTGGAAGGCGGCAAGGAGCCCAGCCGCCCGCACCTCATCATCGACGCCAACAGCGGCCAGGTGCTGAAGCAGTGGGAAGGCCTGAACCACGCCGAAGCCAACGGCCCCGGCGGCAACGCCAAGACCGGCAAGTATCTGTACGGCACCAACTACGGCCCGCTGATCGTCACCAGCGATTGCAAGATGGACAGCGGCAACGTGGCCACCATCAACCTGAACGGCGGCACCAGCGGCACCACCCCGTACAAGTTCGCTTGCCCCACCAACACCTACAAGCAGATCAACGGCGCCTACTCGCCGCTGAACGACGCCCACTACTTCGGCAACGTGGTGTTCAATCTGTACAAGGACTGGTTCAACCTGCGTCCGATCAACCAGAAACTGCTGATGAAGGTGCATTACAGCCGCAACTATGAAAACGCGTTCTGGGACGGCAGCGCGATGACCTTCGGCGACGGCGCCACCCGCTTCTATCCGCTGGTGTCGCTGGACGTGTCCGCTCACGAAGTCAGCCACGGCTTCACCGAGCAGAACTCCGGCCTGGTCTACAGCGGCCAGTCCGGCGGCATCAACGAAGCGTTCTCCGACATGGCCGGCGAAGCCGCCGAGTACTACATGAAGGGCAAGAACGACTTCCTGGTGGGCGCGGAAATCTTCAAGCAGACCGGCGCGCTGCGCTACTTCGCCGATCCGACCAAGGACGGCCGCTCCATCGGCCACGCCAAGGACTACACCAGCGGCCTGGACGTGCACTACTCCAGCGGCGTGTACAACAAGGCCTTCTACCTGATCGCCACCAGCGCCGGCTGGAACACCCGCAAGGCCTTTGAAGTGTTCGTGGACGCCAACCGCCTGTACTGGACCTCCAACGCCACTTACAACAGCGCCGCTTGCGGCGTTGAAAAAGCGGCCGAAGCGCGCGGCTACAGCAAGGCCGACGTGACCAAGGCCTTCACCGCCGTGGGCGTGGCTTGCGGCAGCTGATGACCGCCTGACGGCGCGGCCATGACGGCCCGCGCCGTTTCTCCCATCCGCCGGCCATGGCCCGTCCATGGCCGGCATCGCTCAGGAATTCCGGAATGCTCACTCTCAAACCGAGTCTCGTCGCGCTCTTGGCCGCCACCAGCCTGGCCGGCGCCGCCCAGGCCGCCCCGGTGTGGATTTCCATCGGCGACGACGCCTACCAGCTATTGCAACAGGTCAGCCCGAAAAGCCGCAGTCAGGAAAGCCGCCAGCTGGCGGTGAGCGCGCTGCCGGCCGGCGTGTCCGCCAAGGGCGTGGCCACCGAGAAGGTCCACCTGGTGCAAGTGGACGACAGCGTGCTGCCGCAATTGTCGGACGCCATCCACCACAGCCTGCGCCATTGCGGCGGCTTCATCGTGCACAAGGATCTGCAGGACGCGCGCACCGCGCTGAAAGCCCCGGTGGCCAGCGCGCTGCTGCCCAGCTACCAGATCAACGACCAGGCCGCCGTCAACAAGCTGTTGCCGCAGCTGCAGGACAGCAACATCCTCGGCACCATCCAGTCCCTGTCCAACTACCAGAACCGCTTCTACACCACCAGCCACGGCGTCAACGCCTCCAACTGGATCGCCAGCCAATGGCGGCAGCTGGCCGCCGGCCGCGGCGACGTGAGCGTGGAGCAGTTCGCCCACAGCGCCTGGCCGCAGAAATCGGTGATCCTCACCATCAAGGGCAAGGACAACGCCGCCGAAACCCTGGTGCTGGGCGGGCATCTGGACTCCACCGTGGGCAACGGCACCGGCGAAACCAGCCGCGCGCCGGGCGCCGACGACGACGCCTCCGGCATCGCCAGCCTGACCGAGGTGATCCGCGTGCTGATGGCCAACAACTACCAGCCGCGCCGCACCATCAAGTTCATGGCCTACGCGGCGGAAGAAGTGGGCCTGCGCGGCTCCTCCGACATCGCCAACCGCTACAAGCAGCAGAAGGTCAACGTGGTGGGCGCCTTGCAGCTGGACATGACCAACTACCAGGGCAGCGCGGAGGACATCTTCCTGTTCACCGACTACACCAACGCGTCGCAGAACACCTTCCTCGCCAACCTGGCCAAGGTCTATCTGCCCAATCTGAAAGTGGGCTACAGCTCGTGCGGCTACGCGTGCTCGGACCACGCCTCCTGGCACAAGAACGGCTACCCGGCGTCCTTCCCGTTCGAGTCCGCCTTCAACCAGTCCAACCCCAATATCCACACCGTGCGCGACACCCTCGCCAGCGCCGGCAACCAGGCTCGCCACGCGCTGAAGTTCTCGCAACTGGCGCTGGCCTACGCGGTGGAATTGGGCAGCGACGGCCCGGCGGTCAAGCGCTGACCCCAACGCCCCGTCCAATGCGCCCACCCTCTTGCGGGGTGGGTTTTTCATTGTGGGCCATGCCGCGAGCGCTCAGAACGTGTTTACGATCTCGCGAGCTAAGGCGAGACAAGGCGAAAACGGTTGAAGAAGCGGAATGTACAGGGGGTACATGAGCATTCTGAAAGCGTTTTCAACGCCCTTGTCTAACTATTCCGCCGACGCGCAGCAGATCGTAAACAGGTTCTCAGACGCCGGCCTCTCGCCGCATGTCCACATGCGGAATGCCGCCGTCGTCGTAAGCCTCGGACACCACGCAGAAGCCGAAACTTTCGTACAAGGCCTGCGCGTCGGTCTGCGCCGACAACATGACGGCCGCCTGCGGGAAATGCGCGCGGCACTGCGCCACCGCCTGCGCCAGCAGCGCCTTGCCCAGACCCTGGCCGCGCGCCTCCGGCGCCACCACCACCCGGCCTATCGCCGCCGCGTCCGGGTATTTCTCCCCCGGCGCGATCAGGCGCGCGTAAGCCAGCAGCCGGCCGCCGTCGTCGTGGCCGGACAAGTGCAGACAGTGCAGATCCACGCCGTCCACGTCGCCGTAAATCGACTGCTGCTCCACCACGAACACCCGGTCGCGCAACTGCAAGGCCCGATACAGCGCCAGCGGCGTAAAACCATCGAAACGGTGGCAGTGCCACGCAACTCGGTTTGCCATAGTAGAATTCCCCTGAACTGATTCATTATCATCGGCCGGCTTAGCGGCGCGCCCGGGCCAAGCTTACGACAAGGCGTGTTTGCCAGCTATAACCGTGAGGACAGGCTTTGCCGTGGCGCAAACGCCGGCCGATGAACGCTAACCGATTCAACTCCTGCCTTGCCCATATGAACGATAACGATCTGTTTGCCGAGATTACGCCGGACGGCGCCGCCGCCCTGACCCCGCCGCCGCCCACTCCGCCCGCGGCAGACGCCGACGACGGCGAGTGGATTCCGCTGGACCTTTACGCCGAGCGCGCCTACCTGGAATACGCGATGAGCGTGGTCAAGGGCCGCGCGCTGCCGGAAGTGGCCGACGGCCAGAAACCCGTGCAGCGCCGCATCCTGTACGCGATGCGCGACATGGGCCTGGCCCACGGCGCCAAGCCGGTGAAATCCGCGCGCGTGGTCGGCGAGATCCTGGGTAAATACCATCCTCACGGCGACAGCTCCGCCTACGAGGCGCTGGTGCGCATGGCGCAGGACTTCACGCTGCGCTACCCCTTGATCGACGGCCAGGGCAACTTCGGCAGCCGCGACGGCGACGGCGCGGCGGCGATGCGTTACACCGAGGCGCGGCTGACCCCGATCGCCGATCTGCTGCTGTCGGAAATCGACATGGGCACCGTGGACTTCGTGCCCAATTACGACGGCGCCTTCGAAGAGCCGCGCTTGCTGCCGGCGCGCCTGCCCATGGTGCTGCTCAACGGCGCCTCCGGCATCGCCGTGGGCCTCGCCACCGAAATCCCGCCGCACAATCTGACCGAAGTGGCCCAAGCCTGCGTCGCGCTGCTGGACGATCCGGAACTGGACACCGCGGCGCTGATGCAATACGTGCCCGGCCCGGACTTCCCCGGCGGCGGCCAGATCATCACCCCGGCCGAAGACATCCTCGCCGCCTATGAGAGCGGCCGCGGCAGCGTGCGCGTGCGCGCCAAGTGGGAAGTGGAAAAACTGGCGCGCGGCCAGTGGCGCGTGATCGTGTCCGAACTGCCGCCCGGCTCCAGCGCGCAGAAAGTGCTGGCGGAGATCGAAGAAGCCACCAATCCCAAGGTCAAGACCGGCAAGAAGGCGCTGACCCAGGACCAGCAAAACCTGAAGAGCCTGATGTTGTCGCTGCTGGACCGCGTGCGCGACGAATCCGACAGCGAGTGCCCGGTGCGCCTGGTGTTCGAACCCAAATCCAGCCGCCAGGACACGGACGAGTTCATCAACACCTTGCTGGCGCAGACCAGCCTGGAGGGCAACGCCTCGATGAACCTGGTGATGATAGGCCTGGACGGCCGGCCGGGTCAGAAAGGCCTCAAGCCCATCCTCAGCGAATGGCTGGACTTCCGCCGCACCACCGTCACCCGCCGCCTGCAGCACCGGCTGGCCCAGGTGGAAAAGCGCATCCACATCCTGGAAGGGCGGATGATCGCCTTCATCCACATCGATGAAGTGATACGCGTGATACGCGAATCCGACGAGCCCAAGCCAGACCTGATCAAGGCCTTCGGCCTGACCGAGATCCAGGCCGAGGACATCCTGGAAATCCGCCTGCGCCAACTGGCGCGGCTGGAAGGCTTCAAGCTGGAGAAAGAGCTGTCCGACCTGCGCGAGGAGCGCGAAGGCCTGCGCCACGTGCTGGACACCCCGGACGCGCTGCGCACCATGATGCGCGAGGAAATCCAGGCCGACGCCGCCAAATACGGCGACAAGCGCCGCAGCGAGATCAAGACCGCCGAGCGCGCGGTGCTGACCCAGACCATAGCCGACGAGCCGGTCACCATCATCCTGTCGCAAAAGGGCTGGATCCGCGCCCGCGTCGGCCACAACGTCGACCTCACCGCGCTGGCCTTCAAGGACGGCGACGCGCTGCACACCGTGGTGGAAACCCGCACCGTGTGGTCGGTGATCGTGCTGGACTCCAAGGGCCGCGCCTACACCGTGGATCCGGCCGACGTGCCCACCGGCCGCGGCGACGGCGTGCCGGTGGCCTCGCTGGTGGACCTGCAGGACGGCGCCAAGCCGGCGCAGATGCTGTCCGGCAAGGACGAGACCCGCTTCGTCGTCGCCGGTTCCGGCGGTTACGGCTTCATCGCCAAGCTGGGCGACATGGCTGGCCGGGTCAAGGCCGGCAAGGCCTTCCTGACGCTGAACCCGGAAGAAAGCGTGCTAACCCCGGCGCCGCTGCCGGCGGCCGGCATCGCTGAAGCCACCCAGTTGGTGGCCGCCGCCGACAACGGCCGGCTGCTGGCCTTCCCGGCCGCCGAGCTCAAGGAGCTGGCCAAGGGCCGCGGCCTGATGCTGATGGCGCTGGACAACGGCGAAGCCCTCACCGCCGTCGGCCTCGTCAACGGCGACAAGGCGCTGCTGTCCACGCTGTCGGTGCGCGGCAAGGCCTCCGATGAAAAACTGGCGCTGGCGGAGTTCGCCGGCAAGCGCGGCAAGAAGGGCAAGCTGATGCCCAAGAAATGGAGCGTCGGCGCCATCAGCGAGCTGCCGACGACATGAACCGGGACCGCCCGCCCACGCCGTTGACCCCGCGCAGCGGGCTGGTCTTCATCAACAGCTTCCGGGCGGCGCTGCTGCTGGTGCTGCTGGCGATGTCGCTGTTCGCCAACCGCGAAGGCGAATCGCTGGTGGCCGGCGGCAAGGCCTTCTATCTGTGGAGCGGCGTCTACGCCGCGCTGATCGGCGCCTGGTTCCTGCTGCGCAACGGCCGGCTGGCCCACACCCTGCAACTGACCCTGGCCATCGCCGCCGACATCGCGATGATCGTGCTGCTGATGGGCATCAACGACGGCGTGCGCAGCGGCTACGGCATCCTGCTCCTGCCCTATCTGGCGGTGGCCGGCCTGCTGTCCTCCGGCCGCTACGCGCTGTTCTACGCCTCCATCGCCACGCTGATCCTGCTGTCCTTCGTCGGCGTCGAGCAATACCTGGGCATAGGCCGCGGTTCCGACTTCTACTACTCCGCGCTGCTGGCCACCGCCGGCTTCATCACCTCCATCGTCACCTGGAAGCTGGGCCGGGTGGCGCGCGACTCCGAGGCCTTGGCCACCCGCCGCGGCGGCGAAATCGCCAACCTCAACCGCCTGAACGAACTGGTGTTGCAAAGCCAGCGCGACGCGGTGGTGGTGCTGGACCCGTCCGGCCTGCTGCGCCAGTTCAACAACCAGGCGGCGCGCTACTTCGGCGCCATGCGCCGCGGCCACGTCGTCCCGGAACTGCTGCCGCTGGTGGAGCGCTGGCGGCACAACGGCTGCCCGCCCAATCCCAGCTTCATAGACCGCAATATCCGCGGCCGCCAATTGGTGGGCCGCATGGTGCCGGTGCTGATGGGCGACGACCACGCGCTCTTGCTGTTCATGCGCGATATGGCCGACATGGCGGAAGAGGGCAAACGCGTGAAGCTGGCGGCGCTGGGACGGCTCACCGCCAATATCGCCCATGAAATCCGCAACCCGCTGTCGGCGATCAACCACGCGGCGGATCTGCTGGCCGAAGACGAAACCGATCCCGCGCGCCAGCGGCTGATCCGCATCGTGCAAGGCAATAGCAAGCGCATCAACCACATGGTGCAGGAAGTGCTGGCCTTGAACCGCCGCGACCGGATCAAGCCCGAGCCCATCCGGCTGCAGCCATTTCTGGACGAACTGCTGGACCACTTCGGCGTGGTGGAGGCCGCCGCCGCCGGCGCGATCTGCTGCGTCTACCAGGCGCAAGCCGCCGCGGTCCAGTTCGACCGCGGCCATTTCGGCCAGATTCTCAATAATCTGCTGGCCAACGCCTGGCGCTACTCCAGCAAACAGCCGGGCGCGGTGCGCATCGAAGTGGGCGAAGTGGAAAACCACCTGACCATCAAGGTCATGGACGATGGGCCGGGCATGAGCGAAGATGCCCAGGCCCGCTTGTTCGAACCCTTTTTCACCACGGAAAGCGCCGGCACCGGACTGGGCCTGTACATTGCGCGCGAGCTGGCGGAAGCCAACGACGCGCGGCTGGACTACTGCCCGCCCGGCGGCGTGTTCCGTCTGATCTGTCACAAGGCTTATGGCTAAATCCTCTCTGCGCGTGCTGGTGATCGACGACGAACCGGACATCCGCGAACTGCTGGAACTGACCCTGATCAAGATGGGGCTGGACGTGGCCACCGCCGCCAGCGTCGGCGCCGCCAAACTCAGCCTGAACAGCCAGCCCTTCGACCTGGCGCTGACCGATATGCGCCTGCCGGACGGTGAGGGCATCGAGGTGGTGCGCCATATCGCCGAGCAGGGGCTGGACGTGCCCATCGCGGTGATCACCGCCTACGGCAACACCGACAACGCGGTGCTGGCGATGAAGGCGGGCGCCTTCGACTACCTGCAAAAACCGGTCAGCCTGGCGCAATTGCGCAGCCTGGTGAAGTCCGTGCTGCGCGTGGACAACGGCAAGCCCGGCGCCGCGGTGCGGCTGGACGGCGAATCCCCGGCGATCCAGGAAGCCTTGCGCCTGGTCGGCAAGCTGGCGCGCAGCCAGGCCGCGGTCTACCTCAGCGGCGAGTCCGGCACCGGCAAGGAACAGGCGGCGCGGATGATACACGAGCACAGCGCGCGCGCCGAACGGCCGTTCATTCCGGTCAACTGCGGCGCCATCCCGGAAACGCTGATGGAAAGCGAATTCTTCGGCTACCGCAAAGGCGCGTTCACCGGCGCCGACAACGACCGCGACGGCTTCTTTCAGCAAGCCAACGGCGGCACGCTGTTTCTGGACGAAGTGGCCGATCTGCCGCTGGCGATGCAGGTCAAGCTGCTGCGCGCGATTCAGGAAAAGAAAGTGCGCCGCCTCGGCAACGCCCAGGAAGAAGCGGTGGACGTGCGCATCATCTGCGCCACCCACAAAGACCTGGCGGCGCGGGTGGACGCCGGCAGCTTCCGCCAGGACCTGTATTACCGGCTGAACGTGCTGCCGCTGCGCATGCCGCCGCTGCGCGAACTGCGCGAGGATCTGCCGCGCTACATCGCCGGCCTGCTGGAACGCTTTTCCCCCGATGAAAAGCCGCGGCTGGCGCCGGCGGCGCTCAAGGCCTTGCTGGAATACAATTACCCGGGCAATTTCCGCGAACTGGAAAACATCCTGGAGCGCGCGGTGGCGCTGGCCAACGACGCCCGCATCGAATTGCCGGACCTGCAACTGCTGCCTGGCGATCACGGCGGCCACGGCGACGGCGAAGCGCCGACATGCGCCGACGGCGAGCCGCTGCAAGACTTTCTGGACCGGGTGGAGCGCGAGGCCATACTCAAGGCGCTGGAAAGCACCCGCTTCAACCGCACCCAAGCCGCCAAGCAGCTGGGCGTGACCTTCCGCTCCATGCGTTATCGGATGGAAAGGCTGGGCATCAAATAAGAAGGGCTTTCAACACGGCATCGCCGAAGCGCAGCAGGCTCTGCGCTAAGCACGCTGTGGATAAGCACGGCATTGCGCCAAATCCTGTGGATAAGCCATATTCTCGCTTTTTGCCGGCCCCTTGCCGGAAAGCCGGGAAGCCCGGCCGCGCAATCGCTACAATGCGGCAGCCGCGGCCCGCGTCCGCGCATCAGACAAGACCGGACCCGGACCAGCGGCTATAAATAATCTATTCGGCGGCCCCGCCCAAGCGCGCGCGCCATTGCAAGACATCGATATCCGCTACCGCCCCATGGCTTTCTCGCCGCTCCACCTCGCCCGCCGCGCCTTGCCGGCCCTGCTGTTCGGCGCGCTCAGCGCCCCGATAGCCGCGCTGCCGTCGATCCGGGTGGCGCTGGGCGAAACCAAACAGCCCTATATCGACGCAGAGCGCGCCAAAGGCGTGGAATACGATATCGTCCACCAGGCCCTGATCCAGGCCGGCTATCAGCCCCAAATCCGCTTCGGCCCCAATCTGCGCGCGCACAACTGGCTGGCCAACGGCCAGGTGGATGCCGCCATCGCCAATAGTGGCGGCCATGTTTCCGAGCCCTACATCGTCTACCAGAACATGGCGATCACGCTGTGCAAACGCCGCATCCGCCTGCGCCGGCTGGACGACCTGGCCCGTTTCCGGGTGGCCGCCTTCCAGGGCGCTCACCTTTACCTGGGCCCCGACTTCGCCGCGCTGGCGCCGCAGATTACGTCCTACCGGGAAGAATCGCCGCAGGTCACCCTCAACCGCCTGCTGTACAGCGAGCGCGCCGACGTGGCGATTTCTGACGTCAACATCTTCCAGCAGTTGAGCCACGAGCTGCGCCGGGAAATCGACGTCGGCGCCAAGCTCTGCCCGTACGCGCTGTTCACCCCCACCCATTACCGGCTGACCTTCCGCGACGTCCGCGACCGCGACCGCTTCAACCAGGGCCTGCGCCGCTTCGCCGCCGCCGGCGGCTACGAGAAACTGGCGGAACGCTACCAGCTGCCCACCCAGCGTGGACGTCCCTGGTTCAAGCCCTGAGAACCCGTTCAAAATCTGCCGCGCTTCGGCGATACGGCGTTGAACAGACTCTGAGCGCGCCTTGCCGCGCCCGGCTGGCCTAAGGGTGGGTGTCTGCTCTGGATCAATAACCTTCGCCGCCGCGCGGTGTTAGCATGGTTTGGCAGTATCTGATCGCTGACGGCCGCTGTCTTTGCCCTTAGGCTTCGCCCGGGTTCGCGTCGTCAGCCGCTCCATGTATCCACCCGCCCAAGGAGTCGCCCATGTTTCCCGAATACCGCGAACTGATCAGCAAGCTGAAAACCGAAGACGAGCACTTCACCCGCCTGTTCAACAAACACAACGACCTGGACCAGAAGATCAAGAATATGGAAGCGCGCATCGAGCCTTCCGTCGACTTCGAAATCGAAACCCTGAAAAAGGAAAAGCTGCGGCTGAAGGATGAGTTGTACATCATCCTGAGAAAGGCCGCCGGCTAGATCCGGCGTCTGCGCGCAAGAACAAAGCCCGCCGACAGGCGGGCTTTTGCATGATGCGCGCCGGGCTTCAGACCGTGGGCGCGTCCTTCTCCAGCTCCGCCAGAATCGCGCCAGGCTCCTGGGTCACTTCCAGAACCTTGCGGATGCGGTTGAACGCCACGCAGGCGTCGGCCGGATACTTGCCGAACGGCGTCAGCCCGCCATGGCTCCAGCCCGCCGCGGCCAGCACGTCCTTGCGGAACTGCGAGCCATCGGCGCTGCCGCCGGCGATCTGCTGCAAGGCCCGGTCGATCAGAATATGCGGAAACGGGTTGCGGGACAGCGTGGTGAAATGCTCTGGGCGAACTTCGTCGAACTGCATGGCGCACTCCTGATGCGTGAACATGATTCATCTAAGTCCAAACCAGGGCAATTCGCCAGCAGACTGTGAAGACTCACACGCCGCCGCCGCGAACGGCGGCGGCGCGGCCAGGCTCAGCGCCTATTCAAAACGCGCGCGGCCTTGAACCGGCTCTAGCGGTTCACCAGCAATTTGGAGTTGGAGTTGCCCCACACCGTGTACAGGTCGGCCAGCAAGGCGCCGTTGATGTCCTCCAGCTCGGCGGCGCCGATTTCGCCCTTGCCCTGCTTGCCGAACAACACCACCTCGTCGCCGATCTTGGCGCCCGGAATCTCGGTCACGTCCACCATCAGCGTATTCATCGACACCTTGCCCACCACCGGCGCGCGCTGGCCGTTGATCAGCACATGCGCCTTATTGGTGAAGGCGCGGCGATAGCCGTCGGAATAGCCGACCGGGATATTGGCCAGCAAGGACTCGCGCTTCAGGGTGTAAGTACGGTCGTAGCCTACAGTGTTGCCGGCCGGATAGCGGTTCACCGCCGCCACGCGCGATTTGAAGGCCATCACGCGCAGATATTCGGTATGGCTGGGCACGGTGTCGCCGAAGATGGCGCCGCCCGGACGCACCATGTCCAGCCGCGCTTCCGGCACTTCCAGCGTGGCGAAGCTGTTGGCGCAGTGCAGGGTGATCTTGCTGCGGTCCAGGCCGCCCGCCTTGATCAGCCAGGCGCTTTCCTGCTTGAAGGCCGCCAGGCCTTTTTCCACGTCGGCCTTATCCTCCACCGGGAAGTGGGTCATGATGCCCACCACTTGCAGATTGGGCAGCTTGAGCATGGCCAGCGCGTCGCGGCGGCCTTGCTTGCTGGCCAGCTCCACGCCGTTGCGGCTGATGCCGGCGGAATTGATGGCCAGATGGATTTGCAGCGTCTTGCCCTGGCGCTTGGCCAGCGCGGACGCCTGACGCGCCAGTTCCAGATTGCCCACCAGCTCTTGCATATCGTATTGCAGGCCGTCCGCTATCTCTTCCTGCGTGGCGCTGCGCACGCGCGCCACCACGCCCTTATAGCCGCTGACGCGGGCCACGCGGGCCTCTTCATTGCTGGCGATGCCCACGCAGGGAATGCCCTGGGCGATGATGGACGGCATCACGTTGGCGATGCCGTGGCCGTAGGCGTCCGCCTTCAAAATGGCGCACACCTTGGTGTCGGCGCCCACCAGGCGCTTGAGTTCGGCCAGATTGTGATCCAGCGCCGCCTTGTCGATTTCCAGCCAGGCGTTGCCGCGCGCCGCTTCCGCGGTGGAGCCGCTGTTGGCCGCGGTCAACGGCGGCGCCGCCATGGTCAGCGCGGGCGCCAGGGCCAGGCCCAGCGACAAGGCCAGCAGTGTTTTCTTGAATTGCATAAATCGTCCCCCGAGTGTGAATGCCGCTTGCCGACAAGGCCGTTCCGGCATCCGGGAGATGATAGGAGGCAGATATATTCATGTCGATATGAATATTCACTGCTAGTCCTGGTTTTGCATAAGCGCTTGACTGCGCGCAAACCCGGCAACGGCGAGCGGCCCTTGCGCGGCGCGGCGCGGCTATCCATCATGAAGGGGCGGCGCGCAGCTTCCGCGCGCCATCTCGAGGTTATTCCGATGCGGCAATCCCTATTCCTTCGCCGGCTGGCCGGCTGCTGGCTGGCCGTCCTCATCGCCTTGGCCGGCGGCATGTCCCCGTCCGTTCAGGCGGCCGGAATGATCTACGTCGGCCACGCGCCGGAAACCCCCGCCGACGAGCGCTACGACTATCACTGGGCGATTCTGCGCGCGGCGCTGGACGCCACCCGCCCGCGTTGGGGAGATTACAGCCTGCGCTTCGCCCCGCGGATGAACGAAGCCCGCCAGCTGCAGGAACTGGGCCACCCGCGCGGCCGGCTCAATGTGGTGATCCGCGAAACCAACCGCGACTACGAACGCCGCTATCTGCCGGTGCGGATTCCGATAGACCGCGGCCTGCTCGGCTATCGCGTGCTGCTGATCCGCGACGCGCGGCAAGCGGATTTCGACGCGGTGACGGGTCTGGCCGACTTGCGCCGTTTCAGCGTCATCCAGGGGGACGGCTGGGGCGACAACGCCATCCTCAAGCAAGCCGGGCTGACCGTGGTGACCGACCCCAATTACGAGGGCCTGTTCCGCATGCTGGAACGCGGTCTGGGCGACACGTTCTCGCGCGGCGTGGCGGAAGTGGAGGAGGAGATCCGCGTTTACCAGCCGCAATACAAGCATATCGCGCTGGAGCGGTCTTTATTGCTGTACTACCCGCTGCCCACCTATTTCTGGTTCGGCCGCGACGCGGAAGGGCAGAAGCTGGCGCAACGCGTGGAACAGGGCATGCGGCTGATGCTGCGCAACGGCGAATACCAGCGGCTGTTCCAGAAATACCACGCCGGGCTGATCCAGCGGCTGGACCTGAAGCACCGGCGGCTGATCCGCATCGACAACCCCTTCCTGCCGCCCAGCACGCCCTTCGCCGACCGCGGCCTGTGGTTCGATCCGACCACGGCTAAATAAACGCGCTCACTCCGCTTGCAAGGCCTGGCGCACGCACAGCCGCTGGGCTATTTCGCGGTCGGCGCATTTGAGTTCGGCCTCGGCGCGGGCGCGGCAGCGCGCGGGATTGGCCGAACGCGCGCAATCCGGCGGCGGCAGCCGCTCGTTGATGCAGACGCGGCGCGCCTTGCCTTCCAGCCCGTCGCAAGAGCTGTGCGCCGCCCGCAAGGCTTCGCACCGCTTGGCGTCGCGCTCGCGCAGGCAGCTCAAGGCCGGCGTGTAAAATTCCAGGCAGGCGTGCCGCCCGTTGACCGGCAAATCATTGCAGGCCATCGTGCCCTGACGGTGCAGCTCGCAGCGCTGCGGCGCGGTGGCGCGGCTGCAATCCCATTGCGCCGCCGCCGCGTCCGCCAGCCAGCACAAGACCAGCCCCCATCCCCAGGCGCGCCGCAACGCGCCGTATCCCCTATTGTTTTTCAAGGCATGCCCCTTGCGCATGACCGCTTATCTCCACGCCCGCCTAAGCACAGCTGTTGACGATCCGCTCAATGTCGAAATGCTGATGCGCCGCGTGTACTGTTCTTTCTCAGCCGCAACGCCTTGTCGCTCGCGAGAGCGTGAACCGCTTTTATTGGGCGAAAACGACGCTGCGCGCTAACGGCGCGGCGGACGGCCAGCCAGGCTCATGCCGGCGAAATCGTTTTGCTCCGCAAACCGTTCCGGCAATGAGAATTGGAATTGGAATGAAAAGGCTGGCGTACTCTATTCAAAGCTTATCAATAGAAATCTCGCTTCGCCAGCCGGGCTTGACGCGTCGGAGGCTCACTCCGAGCCGCGTTTGCGGCGGTCGCGCCAGAAATGAGGCTTGACGCGATCCGGCGGCGGCGGCGCGGCGCCGTCCGGGTTCATCCGCCAGTACGGCGGCGGCGCGCGATGCATCAGCTCCGGCGGCAAATCGCCGTCCTGCACCGCTTCGCGCAGGCGCAAATTGCGCAGGCGGCGCAATTCCTTGCAGTCAGGATCCGGCCGCGCCTGGCAGCGGCGGCTAGGCGCCGGCTCCAGGTCCGGCGGCATGGGGCCGCGCTCCTTCCCTCGCGCCAGGGCCGGCGCGCTGGCGAGCGCTTGCAGCAAGGCAAAGATGAGAAGAATCGGCAACCGCGTCATGAAAGCTGTTTTATCCTGTCGAAGGGGCTGGTAAAGGGCTCCGGTCCCAAGATCCGGGCCGGCGAGGGCGGACAGCATACACCATGCGCCGCCGATGCCAAAGGCATCTCCCCGCGGCCAAACCACCGGAACGCCTCATTAGGCAGCCTAGACTCGCGGCATGAGGCAGACATGAGCGACAATCGCTGATTTGTTAAGGTGTGTGATCGCGGGAACCGGCTTAACATATCTTCATCAGGCGCGCTGCCGCAGCCCGGGGCCAGCCGCTAAGCTGACACACCGCTCCGAGGAAAAATCGCATGGAACACAATAAGATACTGGTCGTCGACGACGACGCCAAGCTGCGCGAGCTGCTCACCCGCTATCTGAGCCAGCAAGGCTACGCGGTGGAGGCCCTGCCGGACTCCAAGGACCTGGACCGCAAGCTGGCGCGCAATCGTCCGGACCTGATGGTGCTGGACGTGATGATGCCGGGCGAGGACGGGCTGGCCGTGGTGCGCCGGCTGCGCGCCCAGGGCGAAACCATTCCGGTGATCATGCTCACCGCGCGCGGCGAGGACATCGACCGCATCCTCGGCCTGGAAATGGGCGCCGACGACTACCTGCCCAAACCGTTCAATCCGCGCGAGCTCACCGCCCGCATCCAGTCGGTGCTGCGCCGTCATCACGCCACGCCGGCGCTGGGCGCGCGCCACGACGCCGACGAGGAAGTGAGCTTCGGCGAATTCGTGCTCAATCTGGGCCAGCGGGAACTGCGCAAGGCCGGCCAGCCGGTGACGCTGACCAGCGCGGAATTCGCGGTGCTGTCGGTGCTGGTCAGCCATCCGCGCCGGCCGCTGACCCGCGAGCAATTGATGGAAATGGCGCTGGGCAAGGGCAATGGCGAATCGCTGGACCGCAGCATAGACGTGCATATCTCCCGGTTGCGCAAGGCGCTGGAAAGCGGGGACAGCCAGCTGCGCTTCATCCAGACGGTATGGGGCTACGGCTATGTGTTCGTGCCGGACGGCACGCCGCGGGAGTAAGCGGTGCGCAAGCTGACCGGCTCGCTGTTTTTCCGGCTGGCGGTGCTGGTGGTGCTGGTGGTGCTGACCACCCAGTTCGTCACCCTGTGGATGGCCGCCGGCGAACGCCACAAACTGCTGGACAAGCAGCTGTATTCGCAGACGGTGGACACCCTGGCCTTCCTGGAAGGCACGATGGAGGCGATGACCAACACCGAGCGCGCCGAATTCCTGGCCGGCTACAACCGGCCCGGCCTACCGCGCCTGCTGCCGATCAACGCCGATCAAGGCGTCAATTTCACCGACTACGTGCCGCGCCTGGGCGAGACCCTGGCGCAGCGGCTGTCGCACGGCCTCAACGAGCCGATAGAAGTGCGCCACGCCCAGATCGACGATCGCAGCGAGCTCTGGGTCAATGTGCACGTGCTGGACCAGGCCTACTGGCTGGTGCTGCCCTTCGGCCGCTACAGCGACCGCCCGATCAACACCATCATGCAGGCGGCGCTGCTGGCCTCCATCGTCGCCAGCCTGCTGGCCTTCGTCGTCGCCTGGCGGGTGACGCGGCCGATCAGCCGCGTGGTGCTGGCCAGCCGGGAACTGGCCGCCGGCACCATGCCGGCCGCGGTGCCGGAGGACGGCCCGCGCGAGGTGAAGGTGCTGGCGCATAATTTCAACCTGATGGCGCAAGCGCTGGACAGCGCCGCGCGCGAGCGCCGGCTGATGCTGGCCGGCCTGTCCCACGATCTGCGCACGCCGCTGACCCGGCTCAAGCTCTCGCTGGAACTGCAGCAGGACAGCCCGGATCAGCACGATATGCTGGCCGACATCGACGAGCTGTCGCAGATCGTCCGCCAGTTCATCGACTTCGCCCGCGCCGAGGAAACCACCCGGCTGGAGCCGGTGGCGCTGGCCGACCTCGCCGCCAGCGTGGTGTCGCGCTTCGCCCGCGAGGGCATGGACGTGCGCCTGAAGCGGCTGGCGGAGCCGGAGCTGCAAGGCGACGGGCTGGCGCTGGAGCGCTTATTGTCCAATCTGCTGGAAAACGCGCGCCGCTACGGCGCGCCGCCGGTGGAGGTCTGCGTCGAACAAGACAACGGCTTCGCCGTGCTCAGCGTGCTGGACCACGGCAAGGGCATTCCGGCCGAGCTGCGCGAAACCGCGCTGGCGCCGTTCGAACGGCTGGCCGAACACCGCGGCACCGACGGCGGCAGCGGCCTCGGCCTCGCCATCGTCAGCCGCGTGGTCAAACAACACCGCGGCCGGCTGGAGTTCTGCGATCAGGCGGACGGCTTCAAGCTGGCCGTCCATCTGCCGCTAAACGCCGCTTGATAACGCGGTCCGAGCGTCGCCCGTCTATCGGGCGGCGCTCAGCGGAAGCGCAGCATCATCCACAGCCCGCCCATGCTCAAGGCCATGCCGCCCAGCTTGCCCAGCGACGGCTGTTCGCGAAACAGCAGATAGCCCAACGGCAGCAACACCAGCGCGGTCAGCACATTGGAACTGAGCGCCGCGTAGCCGACATGCCAGCCGGCGCGATAGGCCAGCAAAAAGCCCAGTTCGATGCCGACAATACCCGCCGCCACGCCCAGGCTGCTCCAGTTCAGCGCGGCCAGCCCGCGCTGGCCGCCGCCGGGCAGCCACCACATCCCCAGCACGCACACCAGCATGGCCACGCCGTAACTGACCGCCAATGAAAAGAAAGGATTCGCCGCCTCCGGCACCTGCTTGATCGACAGGTGATAGACGACGGAGCCGGCGACCGCCAGCAATAAAGCCGCGATGAACATGTTTGAACGCCTCATGAGAAATATCCGTCCCTAGGCTAAACTTTCCCGCCGCTTATAGGTAGACTGAAAAATCAGGGCATTGTTATAAGAAAAAATCATGACTGGAGATTTGGACACCGGCTTGCTGCGCGCGCTGATCACGGTGGCGCGCCACGGCAGCATCAACCGCGCGGCGGCGGACTTGGGGCGCACGCAGCCGGCCTTGAGCCTGCAACTGCGCAAACTGGAACAGCACTGCGGCCAGACCCTGTTGCGACGCTCTCCGCGCGGCGTCAGCCTCACCGCAGCGGGGCTGCAATTGCTGCCCTACGCCGAACGCATCGTCAGCCTGACCGAACAGATGCAGCCGACGGCCGCGCCCGCCGCCGCGCGGCGTTGCCGGGTGGGCCTGATCGAGGATGTGATCAGCCGTCATCTGCCGCAGGTGCTGGCCGACTTCGCCGCCACCCAGCCGCAGTGGCAGCTCGAAGTGCGGGTGGCCCTGGAACGGGAACTCAGCCCGGCTTTTCGCCAGGGAGAACTGGATCTGCTGATCGCCAACCCGCGTCAGTGCGGGCTAGAGCGGACGCCGAGCTGGGTGCTGGAATACCCCTTGCAATGGTTGGCGCGCGACGGCGTGAAACCGGAAGCGGAGGTCCTGCCCTTGGTGATGTTCTCCGCGCCCTGCAGCTGGCGCGACGCGATGCTGCGCGCCTTGCACCAGCTTGACCAGCCTTATCGCATCGTCTTCGAAAGCACCAGTCAGCTGGCGGTGCAAGCGGCCTTGGAAGCGGGCCTGGGTGTGGGCGCCCTGTTTCCCGACGCCGTCTCCGCGCAGCTGCGGCCCTTGCCGGAACACAGCCTGCCGCCGCTGCCGGCGGTGCCGCTGGCGCTCTACCGCCAGCGCGACGACGACGGGCTGGAATTGCTGTCCCGGCTGTTCTTCCGCGCGCTGGGCCAGTTCGCGGTCTAGGCCGGCTGCAAACCCGCCATCACCGCGCCTTCCCAGCCTATCAACTCCACCTTGCGTTCCGCGCCCCAGCGGTATTCGCCCAAAGCGCCCTCGGCTCGTATCACCCGGTGGCAGGGAATCAGCCAGGCCACCGGATTGGCGCCCACCGCACTGCCCACCGCCCGCGCGGCGCGCGGCCGCCCCACCGCGGCGGCGATCTGGCCGTAACTGGCGAAGCCGCCGTAGGGAATGGACAGCAGCGCGCGCCAGACCTGGATCTGGAAATTGCTGCCCTGCACCCGCAGCGCCAGCGGCGCCTGGCCTTCGGCGCGCAGCGGCTCGAACATGGCCGCGGCCACCTCGGCGCCGCCACCGGGAACATGGCTCAACGCGGCCTTGGGCCAGCGCCGGCTCAGCCAGGCCACGGCCTCTTTCTCGTCCGCGACGAATTGCGCCGCGCACACCCCACGCGCGGTCCGCGCCACCAGCACCGGGCCGAAACGGCTGGCTTCCACGCTCCATTCGATCGCCAATCCGGCGCCGCCGTTGCGGTATTCGCCCGGGGTCATCGCCTCCAGCGTCACGAACAGATCGTGCAAGCGTCCGCCGCCGGACAAGCCCAATTCATGCGATAGCGGCAACAAGGCCTGTCCGCCCAGCCTGGCCTTGGCGGCCTCGCAGGTCAGATGCTGCAAAAAGCGCTTGGGGCTGACGCCGGCCCAGCGGGTGAACAAGCGCTGCAAACGCGATTCCGACAGGTGCAACGCGCCGGCCAGCTCGGCCAGCTCCGGCTGGCGCTCGGCGTTGGCCACCAGATAGCGGATGGCGTCGCGAATGCGGCCGTAGTCGCGGTCTTCCTCGAGAATTTCGCCGTGCATGGTCTGCTCTCCATTCGATCACAGCCCCAGCATAAGCAGATCGGGCCGCCGCGGCGACCCGATTCTTGCCCACTTGCGCGCCGCGCCCCTCATATCGCGTGCAGCAAGGAATATTGAATTTCCGACAGGGCCTGCGGCACGCGGATGAAGGAAAGCGGCATGCCCAGCAACCTGGCCATGTGGGAGGTGGAGAACAGGCCACACAATTCATGATGGCCGCTGCCGGGGTTGAACTCCGCCACCAGCGCGTGCTGGCGTCCCATCTGCTTCATCGTCGCCACCATATGACCCACGCTGGCGTGCTCGATATCGCCCAGGTTCAAGGCTTCCAGCTGCTTGCGCGGCGTCATCACATCGCCCACGCCGATGTCCGCATAGTGCTTGCCGTGTTCCTTCATGCACTGGATGGGCCGCTCGCCCAGCAGATCGGTGGCGGTGATCAGGCCGGCGAACTGGCCATCGCCATCGTGGACGAACAGCAGCCGAATGCCGTGGCTGATCATTCGGTCGTGCGCTTCGCGCAAGCTGGCGTTCTGATGAATGCCCACCGGATTGATCAGCCGCAAATCGGTCATCACGTCCAGAGCCGGGCTGTTCAGGGTGATAGGCGGGTGCGGGCGCTGATCCAGGCGCACCAGGTCGGTGGTGGACGGCAGGCTCATCGTGGGCAACACGCTGTAGTTGGCTAACATGGTAGCTCCTTGTCTTCTTAGACAGCGGAGTCGATGCGGCGGCGCTTTGCGCCCGTCATATTCGATCTGTCCGCTCGGAAGTTCTCCGACGGCGTGGACCGGCCTGGGGCATGACTGGATTTTGCACGTCCTTCCCGGGCCGGCGGCCTCGGGAGAACCGCGTCGGCGACGCGGCTCTTGTTTGAAGAGTAGAAGAAGGCGCGGCGCAGATCAGCCGGCGAATGATTAATTTTTTCGCAAACGCGGCCGCGGGTCCGTCATTCGTCCCGTTCGGCCCTCAGCTTGCGGCGAAACAGGGCACTCATGCGCTGGCTGGCGCCGCGATGGGCGCCGCTGAAGGCCAGCGCCGACTCGCGCATCGCCTGACGGCGGCACTCATCGCCCAGCAGTTCCACGACGGCGCCGATCAAGTCCGCCGCATTGGCCACCTGGCGCGCCGCGCCGGCGGCCAGCGCCAGCGCCGCCGCCTGCTTGAAATTGAAGATGGACGGGCCGAACAGCACCGGCACGCCCACGCTGGCCGGTTCGATCAGATTATGACAGCCCAAGGGCAGCAGGCTGCCGCCGACGAAGGCCAGGTCGCCGCAGGCGAAATAGGCGAAGGCCTCGCCCATGCTGTCGCCCAGCCAAACCTGGGTGGCGGCGTCCACCGGCGCGCCGTCGCTGCGGCGCTGCACTTTCATGCCGCGGCTCTCGGCCAGCGCGGCCGCTTCGGCGAACCGTTCCGGATGACGCGGCACCAACACCAGCAGCGCGTCGCCCAGCGCTTGGGCCGCGGCCCGCCAGGCGTCCAGAATCAAAGCCTCTTCGCCGTCGCGGGTGCTGGCGCAGACCAGGACCCGGCGTCGGCCTATCCTGGACTTGAATGCTTCCGCCAGCGCCAGCTGCGCCGGCGGCGGCTGAATGTCGTACTTGGTGTTGCCGCAGATTTCGACGGATTTAGCGCCCAATTGACGCAAACGTTCGCCATCTTCCGGCGTTTGCGCGGCAACGGCCCTCAAAGCCGCCACCGCGGGCGAAATCAGACCGCTGATTTTCAGATAGCCGTTCAGCGATTTTTCAGACAAGCGCGCATTGGCCAGGAACAAGGGCACCTGCTGCTCGGCCGCGGCGTGAATCAGATTGGGCCACAGCTCGGTTTCCATCAACACGCCCAGGCGCGGCCGGTAGGCGGCGAGAAAAGCTTGCGCGGCTTGCGGATAATCGTAAGGCAGATAACGCACTTCGGCGTCGGGATACAGCTGCAAGGCGGTGGCCCGCCCGGTGGGCGTCATCTGCGTCATCAGCAGCGGCGCGTCCGGCCAGGCTTCGCGCAGCGCCGCCACCAAGGGCTGAGCGGCGCGGGTTTCGCCCACCGACACCGCGTGGATCCAGATCGCGCCCTCTGCGCGCGGCTGCAATTGACTGCCGAAACGCTCGTCCCAGTGTTCCAGATAAGCCGGCGCCTTGCGCGCCCGCTTCTTCAGATAGTGCCGCACCAGCGGCGTGGCCAGCAGCCAGGCCCAGGAATACAGTCTGCGTTGCCAGTTCATGTCCAGTCCTTGCGCGCGAACAAGGCTTGCAGCGCCTCGTCCACCGACGGGCACAGCCCTATGCCGCCCAAATTGGTGGCCCACGGCGTTTCCACCACGCCGGTGGCGGCCGGATCGGTATCGGTGTAAATCGCCGCCAAGGGCACGTTCAAGGCATTGGCCAGATGAGTCAGCCCAGTGTCCACGCCCACCACCGCGTTGGCGTGGCCCAGCAGGCCGGCGGCCTCGATCAGGCCCATCTTGGGCGCCACCACCGCGGCCGGCATCCGCGCGGCCAGCCTTTCGGCGCGCTCGCGTTCGCGTTCATTGCCCCAGGGCAGCACCATCACCAGATCATGCTGCATGGACAGGCGTTTGCCCAGTTCCACCCAATGGCCTTCCGGCCACTCCTTGGACGCCTTGCTGGTGGCGTGCAGCAATACCGCGTAGCGGCCGGACAGCACCCAGGCGGGCCGTTCGCCGGCCGGCACCCCGAAACGGGGCTCGCCCTGCGGCTGATAACCGAACACCCGCGCGAACAAGAGCCTGTTGCGTTCTATCGCCGACAAGCTCCAGTCCACCTTGTGGCGCTTATCGTAAAAACAGCTGGCCAGAGACTCGCGCGCGCTGCCCCAGTCGTAACCGGTCAGCGGCGCCTTGGCCCAGCGGGCCGGCAAGGCGCTTTTCAACAGGCCCTGGCTGTCCACCACCAATTCCCAGGGCGTGTCGCGCAGTTCTTTGCGCAAAGCCCGGATCTCGCGCCAGGTGGAGGGCAGCCACCAGCGTTTGCGCCAGCGCCGCCCATTCAAGGCGATCACCCTGTCCACCGCCGGATGCAAACGGGCAATGTCGGCGAAAGCCTCTTCGGCCAGCCAACTGATGCGGAAATTCGGGTAATGCGCTTTCAACTCGGAAATGGCGGGCCAGGTGTGGATAAGGTCGCCCATCGACGAGGTGCGCACAATCAGCACATTCATCATGGCGCGCATTGTACCCGAGCATGGCTGTGGTTAACCAAGTAAAATCCCTGCAGTTCAATTGTGGATAAAGCGCTGTGGACAACTGAGCGCGAATTTATCCACAATTTGCAATGTCGCAGCGCACCTAAACTATCCAAAGCCCATCAACAGGACAAGTAACTGAACCCTTTGAAGTTTTTGTCGCTTATCCACAGCAATGGCCGACTATATCAGTTTCATCAATATAAAATTGCGTTAAAGAGTTATCGGTGGCTGTAGCAGCTAGGCAGGCAAATTCACGCCATGCACAAGCAGGTGGGAACAAAGGGGATCGGAGCTGTGGACAAGCAGGGACTTCACCGTTCTCTCAGATTTATCCACAAGTCTTCCGTCTGCAAAACGCAGGGTGAACAACAAGATTCCAACTTGTACAACATGATGAAAACAATGGAAAAAACAGGGTTATCCACAGAAACGGGACGCCTTCTACCAGTTTCTTCAAATTACATATGGGAAAACATATAACAAGATGCGTGCGCGAATTAGCGTGGTGCTAATCACCAAGAATGCGGAAACCTCGCTGGAAAAATGTCTGGACAGCGTGGGCTTCGCCGATGAAATCGTGCTTGTGGATTCAGGCAGCACCGACAGGACATTGGCGATAGCTTCCGCCTATAAGGCAAAAGTTATCCACCAAGACTGGCTGGGATTCGGTCCTCAGAAACAATTGGCGGTAAGGGCGGCCAGCCACGACTGGGTGCTGTGCCTGGATGCCGACGAGTGGTTGTCGGAAAATTTAGTCAATGAAATCAAAGAACTGCTGGACAATCCACAGGCCACGGCCTTCCAGTTCCCGCGTTGCAACCGTTTCATGGGTCGTTTTCTGAAACACGGAGAAGGCTATCCGGACTGGTCTTTGCGCTTGTTCCATCGCGCTCACGCGCGTTGGTCCGACGATCTGGTTCACGAGTATGTGATCGCCGACGGCCCTGTGCATAAGCTGCGTCACGAGCTGATGCACGAATCCGGCGAAGACATCGCGCTGTATCTGAGCAAGCAGAACCGCTATACCAGCTTGCAGGCGGAACAACTGTTGCAAAGGGGAAAACGTGTGGGTATTGCCAAACTTATCCTCAGCCCGCTGCTGCGCTTCGTGAAGTTCTATTTTTTTCGCCGCGGTTTTCTCGACGGCGTCCCCGGTTTGGTCCACATCAGCATCGGTTGCTTCAACAGCTACATCAAATACGCCAAATTGATCGAACTGCGACGGCTGAAGAACAAATAACCGGCTTGCCGGCTATCCCTCCTTATGCTGACAATGTCATTTCCTTGAGCAACTAGGCGAAGACAGATGGTGGAGATCAGGACAATGCGGGCGGCGGATGCCGCCGCCGCGGCGCGGCTATGCCTGGATCTGGGCTATGAAGCGACGGAAGCGGACATCAGCGAGCGTTTCGCCAGGTTGACGACACTGCCGGACAACCAGGTTTGGGTGGCCGAAAGAGACGGCGTCGTGCTGGCTTGGGCGCATTGCCGCGGCGTGCACCTGCTGCAAGCGCCGTCGGCGATAGAGATTGTCGGCATCGTGGTCAGCCCGGCTTGTCAGGGCCAGGGTTTGGGACGGCGTTTGCTCAGCGCTTGCGAAGCCTGGGCGCGGCAACTCGGTTATCGGCATATCCGGCTGCGCTCCAGCGTTCATCGCGTCGAAGCCCATGCTTTCTATCGTCATCTTGGTTATCGGCAACTGAAGACCAGCCACAGCTTTGCGCGGGATTTGAGCGAGGAAGCCGTCCTGCCTTGATGTTTATCCACAGGAGCAATCGCCGATGACGGCTTTTCCCGCGCCCTTGAGGCCAGGCGACCGCATCGCCGTCACCGCTTTTTCCTCCGGCGTGCCTCCGGTCTTGCACGGACAACTGGATCGCGCGCTGCAATGTCTGCGCGATCAGGGCTGGCAAGTGGTGGAGGGCGCTTGCCTGTGCGGCGAATCCCAGGACGCCAGCGCGCCGGCCGCCCAACGTCTGGCGGAGCTCAACCATTTTCTTTTCGATCCGGAGATTCGCGCCATCCTGCCGCCCTGGGGCGGCGAAAGGGCGATGGAATTGCTGGCCGGCATCGATTTCGCCGCCTTGGCGCGTTTGCCGCCCAAATGGCTGGCCGGGTTTTCCGATATTTCCACCGTGCTGACGCCGCTGACCCTGTTGGCGGGGTGGGCGACCTTGCACGGGCCGAACCTCTTCGATCTGGGCAATCCGCAGCGGATGGAAGAGAATTCGGCGCTGCTGCACGCCTTGCGCCACGGTTTGCCGCCTCAGCAAGGCCATTACAAGGCGTTTTGGCGCTGGGACGCTCCGGGAGAGTCTTATCCGTCCACGCTGCGCGTGTTGGGCGCGCAAAGGGCCCGCATGGCCGGCCGGCTGATAGGCGGCTGCCTGGATACGCTGAGCCGGCTGCAGGGCAGCCCTTATTTCGATTTGCGCGCGTTCAAACGGGAACCCGCGCTGCTTTACCTGGAAAACTGCGAGCTGAGGCCTTGCGAGTTGCTGCGCGCGCTGCTGGGCCTGCGCCTGTCCGGCGCGCTGGACGGCTTGAGCGGGCTGGTGTTGGGCCGCAGCAGCGGACCGGACGCCGCGGACGCGAACGCCTTGAGCTACAGCCAGGCCGTGGAAACGGCTTTGGACGGACTGCCGTATCCGGTGGCGGTGGACGCCGATATCGGCCATGTGCCGCCGCAATGGACATTGATGAACGGCGCCTGGGCCGAACTGGAAGTGGACGCGGGCCAGGCTACGCTGCGTTTTGCGAAAGGATGCGCATGAGTTGGCAATATCGTTTGGCCGGGGCGGGGGATGTGGACGCGTTGCGGACGCTGATCACGGAGCACGGACCCAATCCGTGGAACTGGCTGCCGGCGGACGGGGTGGAGCGGAGTTTGCGCCAGGTGGCTGCCGGCGAAGCCTGGGCGGCCTTGTTCGAGCGAGACGGCCTGCTGGGGGCCGCCATCCTGTATCGGCTGCACGATGCTTTTCCCCAACACCGGCCGGCCGAGGTGGCGGCGGAGGCCGCCGGCTACATCATGGAGGCGGTGGTGCGGCGCGATCAGGCCGGACAGGGCCTGGGCAGCTTGTTGTTGCGACAGGCTTGCGAGGATCTGGCCGCGCGCGGCGCGCGCTGGGTGACGGCGGACCGCCACGAGGAAAACGCCGCGTCCGGCGGCATGATGCGCAAGGCGGGTTTCGTTGAACTGGCCAGCTTCGACGATTGGGAACGCCGCGCCGGCGGCAGCCGTCGCAGCACGGTGTGCGGGCGCTTGCTGGGCTGAACGCTTGGTCTGCGGCGCTGCGGCGGGACTTTAAGCAGGAGGCGTTGAAAACCGCTTAAAAATGCTCGCCTACCACCTGTGCATTCCGCTGTCTCAGCGCTTTTCGTCTTGTCTCGCTCTGGCTCGCGAGATTGTAAACAGGTTCTAAATGCCGTCGTCGGCCGGCAGCGCCGCCGGCGGCGTCGGCAGTCGGGTGAGCAGAATCTTGTCTACCCGGGTCTTGTCCATGTCCACCACTTCGAAGCCGAAGCCGTTCCAGTCGAAACGGTCGGTGACGCTGGGCACCCGGCCCAGCTGGAACATCACCATGCCGCCCAGGGTGTGGATATTGCCGCCGGCTTCGCCCGGCAGCGCCTCGTCTATGTCGAAAAACTCCTTGAAGCGGTCCAGCGACAGCATGCCGTCTATCAGCCAGCTGCCGTCCTCGCGCTGGGCGATATCGTCGTTTTCGGCGCTGATGGCGGGCATGTCGCCGACGATGGCTTCCAGTACGTCGTTCATCGTCACCAGGCCTTCCAGCTCGCCGTACTCGTCCACCACCAGCGCCATGTGATGGCGGGTCTGCTTGAACTGCTCCAGCAGCTGCATCAAGGTGATCTTGGCGGGCACGTAGAGCGGCTGGGACAGTTCGGCGGCGACGTCGGCTTGTTGCCCGGCCAGCATGCGGTCCAGCACGCGTTTGGCGTGCAGCACGCCGACGATCTGCTCGATGCTGCCGCGGCAGACCGGGAAATGGTTGAAATGGTGGTTTTGCAGCAGGCGGTGGTTCAGTTCGGGCGCGTCGTCCAGATCCAGCGCCACGATGTCCTTGCGCGGCGTCATCGCCGCGGCCACCTTGCGGTTGTCCAGCCGGAAGATATTGGTCACCAGCTCCTGTTCGGCGCGGTCGAACACCCCCTCGTCCGCGCCTTGCTCCATCAGCACCCGGATTTCCTCCTCGGTGATGGACGGATCGCTGCTCTTCTTGGCGCCCAAGAGCCGCAACAGGCCGTCGGTGCAGCGGCTCAGGGCCTGGACCAGCGGCGCGCTGAGCCGCGACAGCAGCAGCATAGGCCGCGCCAGCGCGGTGGCCACCGCCTCAGGGTTGAGCAGCGCCAGCCGCTTGGGCACCAGCTCGCCGAAGATCAGCGACAGCAAGGTGATGATGAACACCATCAGCGCCACCGACAGCGGCTTGCTGTAGGGCTCCAGCAAGGGATAGTCCTGCATCGCCCGGCGCAGTTGTTCTGACAGCGCGGCCTCGCCGTAAACGCCGGACAGGATGCTGATCGAGGTGATGCCTATCTGCACCGTGGACAGGAAGCGGCTGGGGTCGTTGGCCAGTTTCAGCGCGGCTTGCGCGCCGCGTTGGCCGTCGTCCGCGCGTTGCAGCAGGCGGACCTTGCGGGAAGAGACGATGGCGATTTCCGCCATGGCGAACAGGCCATTGAGCAGAATCAGGAACAGCAGAACGAGAATTTCCACGGCGAGGACTGGGGCTGAGGAGAGGGAGCCCTAGCTTAGGCCATGACGGCGCGCTGGAAAAGAGTCTAAGAGCCAGTTCAAAGTCTGGCGAGCAAGAGCGAGACAAGAAGGGCGGGCAGGGAGGCCTGCCCGCCATCCTGCTCAGAACAGGCTGTTCTGCGGCGCCGGCGCGCCCCACTGGACGGCGCCGCGGCCGCGCGACAGCAGCCAGGCGTTGACCTGCGAAAAATGGCGGCAGCCGTGGAAGCCGCGGCTGGCGGACAGCGGCGAGGGATGGGCGGCGTCCAGCACCAGGTGGCGGCTGGCGTCGATGCGTTCGGCCTTGGTCTTGGCCCAATTGCCCCACAGCAGAAACACGCAGCCGGCGCTTTGCGCGTTGACGGCGTCGATCAGCGCGTCGCTGACCATTTGCCAGCCCAGCTTGGCGTGGCTGCCGGCCTTGTCCCGCTCCACGGTGAACACGCTGTTGAGCAGCAGCACGCCTTGTTGCGCCCAGTGGGTCAGGTCGCCGCTATTGGGCACGCCGCAGCCCAGATCCGCGGCCAGCTCCTTGTACAGATTGCGCAGGCTGGGCGGCACCCGCACGCCGGGCGGCACGGAAAACGACAAGCCCATCGCCTCGCCGTCGCCGTGGTAGGGGTCTTGCCCCAGGATCACCACGCGCACATCGGCCGGCGCGGTGAAGGTCAGCGCGTTGAAAGTCAGCGGCGCGGGGGGAAAGAGGATTTTGCCCTGCGCTTGCTGAGTTTGCAGTTCCCGGTCTATGCCGGCCAATTGCTGTTGAATGACCGGCGTTGACAGCACTTTCTCCCAGTCGGGATGAACGCGGGCCAGGGCGGGAGACAGGTAAGACAATGCTTGCATGGAAAATTACGGCTCTTGCTATCGTGTGGGGGATTGGAATCCGGCAGACCGGTTTCGTTCCATGAAAAAGCCGTTCCCACGGGAACGGCTGGCGACGACGGCGCGCGGCGGCTAAGTCAGTAGCGCGCCATTTGCGGGTCCACTTCCGCGGCCCAGGCTTCCACGCCGCCGGCCAGGCTCAGCACCTGTTCGAAGCCGGCGTCCAGCAGGAAACGCGCCACGTGCGCGCTGCGCACGCCGTGGTGGCAGATCACCACGATGGGCGCGTCCGGCAGCTCGCTCATGCGCAGCGGAATCAGATTCATCGGGATGTGCTGCGAGCCGGGAATCATGCACAGCTGCACTTCCCACGCTTCGCGCACGTCCAGCAGCACCGGCGGCTCCGCGGTGGTGTCGGCCAGCGCCGCCGCCAGATCGCGGGCGCGGATTTCCTGAACCATCAAAACGCGAAGCGTTCCGGCTCTACCGCTTCCGCCTTGGCCAGGCGGGCGATACAGGTTTCGAACAGGCCGGTTTCGCTGAAGCTGGCTTCGGTTTCGCGCTTGATCAGCTTGCAGGTCATCACCGGCAGATCGCCCGCCACCATGATCAGACGGCCGCCCACGGCCAGCTGGTCTTTCAGTTCCTGCGGCACCACCGGCAGCGAGCCGCCGACCACGATCACGTCGAAGGGCGCTTGTTGCGGCAGGCCCAGCACGCCGTCGCCTTCCACCAGGGTCACGTTGGCGATGCCGGCCTGTTTCAGGTTGGCGGCCGCGGCTTCGCGCTGGGCGGGGTCGATTTCCACGCTGTAGACATGTTGGCCCTGCTTGGCCAGCAGCGCGGTCAGATAGCCGCTGCCGGTGCCGATTTCCAGGATCTTGTCCTTGGCTTGGATGGCGGCGTCCTGAACCAGGCGCGCTTCCATTTTGGGCTGCAGCATGAAGCTGCCGTTGGGCAGCGGCAGTTCGGTGTCGACAAAGGCCAGGCTGCGTTTGTCGGCGGCGACGAACTGCTCGCGTTTCACGTGAAACAGCAGGTCCAGCACGTTCGTGTCAAGTACGTCCCACGGACGAATCTGCTGCTCGACCATGTTGAAACGGGCATTCTCAAAATCCATCAGCTCACTCCGGAGGGGCTTGCCGCCGAGTGAAAAAAGCGGCGGCGTGTCATGACGATAACTTGCGATTATCCCACATTTGCCGTACCTTCACAGCATCGCTAGGGGTCCTGCGCGACGGTCGGCAAGATGATCCATATCCTTGAAAGGATAGGATAATCGTTAAAGATTGTTGCGCGGGTGAGAAACACCCTTGGAACCTGACCCGGATAATACCGGCGTAGGGAAGCGTCAGCTGCCTTCGGCCCGGCATTGTCTTGTCGGACCGGCTCGCAGCCCGCCCAAGCGGCGGTCCGCTCCTTGCGCCATTCATCGACCAGGAGAATCGCCCGATGAACGCGCCCGCAACACCCAATCAAGCCATGGTGGTGGACACCGCCGCCATCCAGCCCTTGCCCAATTCCCGCAAGATCCACGTCGCCGGCAGCCGGCCGGACATCCGCGTGCCCATGCGCGAGATCAGCCAAAGCGACACGCCCACCCAGTTCGGCGGCGAAGCCAACCCGCCCATCACCGTCTACGACACCAGCGGCCCGTATACCGACCCGGACGCCCGCATCGACATCCAGAGCGGCCTGCCGCCGCTGCGCGCCGGCTGGATCGCCGAGCGCGGCGACTGTGAGCAGCTGGCCGGCCTGTCCAGCGAATACGGCCGCGCCCGCGAGGCCGACCCCAAGCTGGCCGAGCTGCGTTTCAACCTGACGCGCCAGCCGCGGCGGGCGCTGCCGGGCCGCAATGTCAGCCAGATGCATTACGCGCGCCGCGGCGTCGTCACGCCGGAAATGGAGTTCGTCGCCATCCGCGAGAACCTGCGTCGCCGCGAATACCTGGACGCGCTGCGCGAAGCCGGCGGCAAGAACAGCCGGCTGGCGGAACTGATGACGCGCCAGCATCCCGGCCAGGCTTACGGCGCGGCGCTGCCGGAGGAGATCACGCCGGAATTCGTGCGCGCCGAGATCGCCGCCGGCCGCGCCATCCTGCCGGCCAACATCAATCACCCCGAATCCGAGCCCATGATTATTGGCCGCAATTTCCTGGTCAAAATCAACGGCAATATCGGCAATAGCGCGGTAACGTCTTCGATCAGCGAAGAAGTTGACAAGATGACTTGGGGCATACGCTGGGGCGCGGACACCATCATGGACTTGTCCACCGGCAAGAACATCCATGAAACCCGCGAATGGATCATCCGCAATTCGCCGGTGCCCATCGGCACCGTGCCCATTTACCAGGCGCTGGAAAAAGTGGGCGGCAAGGCCGAGGACCTGAACTGGGAAATCTTCCGCGATACGCTGATCGAACAGGCCGAGCAGGGCGTCGATTACTTCACCATCCACGCCGGAGTATTGCTGCGCTATGTGCCGATGACCGCCGGCCGCATGACCGGCATCGTGTCGCGCGGCGGCTCCATCATGGCCAAATGGTGTCTGGCCCATCACCGCGAAAACTTCCTCTACACCCATTTCGAGGGCATCTGCGAAATCATGAAGGCCTACGACGTGGCCTTCAGCCTGGGCGACGGCCTGCGGCCGGGCAGCGTCTGGGACGCCAACGACGAGGCGCAGCTGTCGGAATTGAAGACTCTGGGCGAGCTGACCGCCATCGCCTGGAAACACGATGTGCAGGTGATGATAGAGGGCCCCGGCCACGTGCCCATGCAGCTGATCAAGGAGAATATGGACAAGGAGCTGGAGTGGTGCCACGAGGCGCCGTTCTACACCCTGGGGCCGCTGACCACCGACATCGCGCCCGGCTACGACCACATCACCTCGGCGATAGGCGCGGCGCAGATAGGCTGGTACGGCACCGCCATGCTGTGCTACGTCACTCAGAAGGAACACCTGGGCCTGCCGGACAAGAATGACGTCAAGGAAGGCATCATCACCTACAAGCTGGCCGCGCACGCGGCCGACCTGGCCAAGGGCCACCCCGGCGCGCAGATCCGCGACAACGCGCTGTCCAAGGCGCGTTTCGAATTCCGCTGGGAAGACCAGTTCAACCTGGGGCTGGATCCGGACAAGGCGCGGGCCTTCCACGACGAGACCTTGCCCAAGGACAGCGCCAAGGTCGCGCATTTCTGCAGCATGTGCGGTCCGCATTTCTGCAGCATGAAGATCACCCAGGACGTGCGCGAATACGCGGCCAAGCAGGGCATCAGCGATCAGGACGCGCTGGCGCGGGGGATGGAGGTCAAGTCGGTGGAGTTTCTGAAGGGCGGCTCCAAGCTTTACGACAAGGTGTGAGCCCGGAGTCAGGAGAAAACGGCGGCCGCGGCCGCCGTTTTTCATGGCGCAAGGGCCGGCGGCGGCGGCGGCGATTCGGGTCTATCATCAGACATCCCCTCATAGGAGAAGCGTCATGGACACCAGCGAGCATTCCCTGTCCGGGCTGTTCCGCCAGTTGGGCCTGGCGGACGAGCCCGCCGCCATCCGCGCCTTCATCGCCAGCCATCCCTTGCCGCGGAACGCGGTGCTGGCCGACGCGCCGTTCTGGACGCCGGCGCAGGCGGATTTTCTGCGCCAGGCCTTGGCCGAGGACGCGGACTGGAGCGAGGAGGTGGATGAGCTGGCGGTGTTGTTGCAGCTGGGCTAGGGCTTTAACGCGCGCAGCAGCCCCCGTACCGTATTGGCGGCATTGTCGGCGGCGATCTGCATGAAGGTGTCCATTTCATTGGCGTGTTCGCTGCCGCCGGCCAGATCGGACAGGCTGCGGAAGGCGATGAAGGGCACGCGGTTGGCGTGCGCCACCTGGGCCACCGCCGCGGTTTCCATATCCACCACCTGGGCCTGGTAAGTCTTGGCCAGGTAATCGCGGTAGCCGGCGTTGTCCATGAAGATGGGGCCGGACAGGCCGTTGCCGCCGGCGACGATGCGCGGCGGCGCGGACAGGCAGCGCTGGGCGGCGTCGCAGCCGCGCAGGGTGTCCGCCGGCAAGTTCTTGGCCAGCCGCAGCAGTTCCGGGTCCACCTCGAACCAGAAGCGGGTTTCGCTGCCGCCGTCGGCGGTGGCCAGCTTGACGTCGCGCGGGTGGATCATGCCGTAGTTGGCGCGCGCGGCCGGGTCCGCGTACGGCGGCGGCGCGTAGCGGCCGGGCGCGGTTTCTCGCGCGTAGATGGCTTCGGCGTAATTGCCCCAGCGCCGCGGCACCGCCACGTCGCCGATGCGCAAGCGGTCGTCCACGCCGCCGGCGATGCCGCTGAACACGATGCGGCTCACATTGAAGCGGTCCAGCGCCAGCTGGGCGTTCATCGCCGCATTGCTCATGCTGACCCCGCTCATGAACAGCAGCACCGGCCGGCCTTCCAGTTGCGCGGTGGTGAAACGCACGCCGTTGACGCGGTATTCGCGTTTATCGACGGCCTGGTTCAGCAGCAGGGTTTCCTCCGGACCGAAAGCCGAAACCACGGCGGTGCGCGGCGCCGCGTCCAGAACGGGGGCGGCGTGGACGGCGGCGCTCAGCGCCAGCAGCGTGCCAACTAACTGAACCTTGAATGCTTTCATGACGAAAATCCGGATGGAAATGGAATCGCGCCATGATAAACGGTTTTCGCGTCGAAACCGCGCATCAAGTCAGCAAGAATCGGAATGCCAAACGGGTTGATCGGCCTGAAACTGAAGCTGTCGTCGCGCCGAAGACCGGCGCGGGCCTCATTCACTTTCAGGAGGAAACTCAATGGGCGCATTGATCAATAAAACCGCCATCGTCACCGGCGCCAGTTCCGGCATCGGCATGGTGGCGGCCAGGCTGTTCGCGAGCGAAGGCGCGCGCGTGGTGCTGGTGGCGCGGCGCGCGGCCAAGCTGGATCGGCTGGTGTCGGAAATCGTGGCCGGCGGCGGTCAGGCGGCGGCTCTGGCCGGCGATCTGACCTCGGAGGATTGCGCGCGGGAGGCGGTGGAGCTGGCGCTGGATAGATTCGGCGGCCTGGACGTCGCCTTCAACAACGCCGGCAGCCTGGGCGCGCTGGGCAGCCTGGACCAGGTGTCGCTGGACGGCTGGCGCGAGACGCTGGACAGCAATCTGAGCAGCGCCTTTCTGTGCGCCAAGCACCAACTGCCGGCCTTGTTGCGCAGCGGCGGCGGATCGATGATCTTCACCTCGTCCTTTGTCGGCCACGCCATCGGTTTCCCCGGCATGGCCGCTTACGCGGCCAGCAAGGCGGGGCTGGTGGGGCTGGCGCGCACGCTGGCGGCGGAATACGGCGCCCGGGGCCTGCGCGTCAACGCCTTGTTGCCGGGCGGCACAGACACCGAGATGGGCCGCGCCGCGGCGGCGACGCCAGAGCAGCGCGAGGCGGTGGCCGGCCTGCACGCGCTCAAGCGCATGGCCGCGCCGGAGGAGATCGCGCGCGCGGCCTTGTTCCTGGCGTCGGACGCGTCCAGCTTCGTCACCGGGACCACCTTGTTCGTCGACGGCGGCGTGTCCATCGGCAAGCTGTGATCAGAAGCGGGCCACCATCTTGCGCTTCACCGTGTAATCCGGCCGCAGGCTGGCTTCGCTGTCCATGAAGTAACGGTTGCTGTCCAGCAGAAAGTGCGGGTCGTTCAGCTCTTCCGGATCGGCCCAGTCGCATAGCAGGTGATAGAGCGCCTGCGCGCTGTGGCAGCGTTCCAGCGCCTGACGGAACGGCCGTTCCGCGAACATGCGCGCGCAGCTGGCCAAAATATGCAGATGGGCCTCGCGGCTTTGCCGCGGCAGGAGCAGCACCAGCGCGGTATGCACCGCTTGTTGGTCCGGGGCGTCGAAGGCGATGGGGGTTTGCAGCCGCAGCAGCAGCGCGCGGGCTTCCGTCAGGCCCTCGATGCGGGCGTGCGGCAGCGCGAGGCCGTGGCCGAGCGCGGTGCTGCCGGCCTGTTCGCGCTCATGCAGCGCGGCGGCCAGCGTCGGGCGGTGCAGGGCGTGGCGCTGGGCCAGCTGGGAGGCGGCGTGTTCCAGCAGCGCGGCCTTGTCGGCCAGGGTTTGATTGAGCAGGATGTCTTGCGGGCCGCAGAGGTCGGGCAGGGTCAGCATGGCGGATTTCTCCTTTGGCTAGGGGTGCGACCTCATCCTAGTCAGCAGGGGCTAAAGATCCGCTAAAGAAAACGCGCGGCGGCATAAAAATGCCGCCAACGCGGCCGGGCTTATTTTTGCTCGGATTGCGGCTGCTCGGCCTTTTTCTCCTGGGCCTGCAGCGCGCCCTTCACGGCGGAAGCCTGTTCTTTCAGCTTGTTCACCTGCTCTTTCAGTTCCGGGCTCAGCGCGGCGGCCGCGGCGCCTGCCTGTTTGGCGACGCCGATGGCGGCGCTGGCCTGTTCCTTGAGCTGGCCCAGCGGCGCGCTGCTGTCCTGCAGCGTGTTGTGCACCGTGCCGATGGCGCTGGAGGCGGACTCTTGCAATTGGTTGGTTTGCTTCTCGCTGCAAGCGGCCAGAGCCAGGGCGGAAGCGGCGGCGATCAAAAGCGTGGCGCGCATGTAAACGTCCTCGTTGGGGAAAATGCTGTATTGAGCGCCGGCGAAGGCCGAAGTTCCGGGGTGGCTCCTGGCTGCAAGGCCAAGTGGTTCTTATGACTCCGTCTTGCTTGGGCCACAATGCGCGCATTGGGCGCGTTTGCGCCGCCACTGGAGATCGGCATGAGCGATACGCTTTCCATCCGCCCGTTGCGGGCCGAAGACTACGAGGCCTGGTTGCCGCTATGGCGCGGCTATCAGCGTTTTTACCAAGTGACGATGGACGAGGCCACGGTCATGGGAACCTGGCGGCGCTATCTGCTGCCGGATCACGCGATGCGCGGCTGGCTGGCCTGGGACGGCGAGCGGGCGGTGGGGCTGGTGCACATCGTATTGCACCCCAGCAGCTGGACCTTGGGCGATTATTGCTATTTGCAGGATTTGTTCGTGGCCGAGGATTGCCGCGGCCTGGGCGCCGGGCGGCAACTGATCGAATGGGTGTACCGGTGGGCGCGCGAGCGCGAGTGTTCGCGGGTGTATTGGCTGACCCATGAGACCAACGCCACCGCGCGGCGGCTTTACGATCAATTGGCGGAGAACCTGGGTTATATCCAGTACCGGAAGACCCTATAGCCGTCACGGGCGATCAGGAGCAACCATGTCAACGCATAGCGTGGAATACTGGGCCGAACGTTCGGTATTGTGCTGGCTGGCTACGAGCGACGGAAATGGCCTGCCGAATGTTTCGCCCAAGGAAATGTTCATGGCGGTGGACGACTCTCATCTGCTGATCGCGGACATCGCTTCTCCCCGGTCGGTGGCGAATATTCGCGTCAATCCCCAGGTATGCGTGGCCCTGCTGGATATATTCGCGCAAAGAGGCTGCAAATTGCGCGGCACGGCCAGCATCATAGAGCAGGGCCAGCCCGAGTTTTTGGCGCTGGCCGCTCCGCTGCTCGCCATGGGACAGGGCCAGTTTCCCATTAGGAGATTGATCTCCATTGCCGTGGAAGGCGTCAGCGATATTGTGGCGCCCAGTTACCGCTTGATCGCCGGGACTACGGAAGCTTCACAACGGGAGGCGGCTTTCAAGCGATACGGGGTTAAGCCGCTGGAAGCCTCCCAGGGCTGAATCAACTGTTCAATGCCTGGGCCAGTGTCCCCGGCGCGCGCTCCACGTGCAGCCGCGGCGCGCCGTGCCAGTCGGCCAGCTTTTGCAGCGCGGTCTTGAGATCGGCGCTCAGCCGCGCGCTGTGGCGAACGCCGGGCTCCAGGTAGAGCGCCTTGACCTCGAACACGCCTTGGGCGCGATGGGCCTTGGCGTCCAGCCGGCCCACCAGCTTGCCGCGGTTGAGTATGGGCAGCACGAAATAGCCGTACTGGCGTTTGGGCGCCGGGGTATAGCATTCGATGCGGTAGTCGAAGTCGAACAGCTCCGACGCGCGCTTGCGGTCCCAGACCAGCGGGTCGAACGGGGACAGGATGGCGGTGGCGGTGGCCTTGAGCTCGCCTGAGACGGCTTGGGGCAGGCGTTCCGCCAGATCGGCGTCGACGAAGACGTCGTGCTGCCAGCCATCGATGCGGGCCGGGATCAGTTCGCCGGCATCGGCCATCTGGTGCAGCATGGCGTCGTAGCGGCCGCGCTTGAGCCGGTAGTAATCGGCCACCCAGCCGGCCTTGACCACGCCCAGCGCGCGGCAGCTATTGCGCAGCATCCGCCATTGCGCCTGTTCTTCGGTGGGCAGGTCGCGCGCGTCGTCCCAGCCGGGCTTCACCCGTTCCGCCAGATCGTAGACGCGCTGGAAATTGCGCCTCTCCCTGACCATCAGCCGGCCCAGCGTGAACAATACTTCCAGATGTCGTTTCTCCGGCTTCCAGTCCCACCAGCCGTTGCCCTTGCCGTCCTTGCGTTCGAAGTCCGCCGAACGCGCCGGGCCGTTGACGCGGATGCCGTCTATCAGCGCGTCGATGTCGGCGCGGTGCTGCTCCAGCCAGCGCAGCGAGAATTTCCAGCCCATCGCCTCGGGTTTGAGCATGCGGTGGCGCAGCAGGCCGTAGTCCTCGGCGGGAACGAAACAGGCTTCGTGCGCCCAGTATTCGAACAGCCGGCCTTCGGCCAGCAATTGGTCCAGCCAGGCCGGATCGTAGGATCCCAGCCGGCTGTGCAGCACCAGATAGGGGCTGCGCGCCACCACGTGTATGGTGTCGATCTGCAATAAGGCCATGCGGCGGATGGCGGCCAGCACGTCGGCCTTGCCGGCTTTGCGGCGCGGCGGGCTCAGCAGGCCCTGGGCGGCCAGTTGCAGATGGCGGGCTTGCTGCGGCGACAGGTGCAAAATGGACATGGCATGGTCATCGGTAGGACAAGTGGATGACTATAGCAAAAACCGTTTTGCTCAGGGGGACGCTAAGTCCGGCCTAGGGTTTGGAGGGGGGGCGACCGGAGAAGAACTGCTTCACCAATTGTTGATAACTGCCGTCCTGGCGCATTTTCTCCAGCGCCTGGTTGAAGCGCTGCAACAGCGGCAGCTGCGGCGAGGTTTTGTTGATGGCCAGATAAGTGGCTTTGCTGGCCAGGATGGCCGGCGCCACCGCGAGATTGGCGTAGGCGCCGTTTTGCATTCTGGCGTCCATCGCCTCCTGTATCGCCAGCACCGCGTCCAGATTGCCGCGCTGCAGGAGTTGCAGGTTCTGGCGGTCGGAGTCGCCGTCGTAGGCGCTGAAACGCTTGTCGGCGCGGGCGCGGTCGAATTCGTCGCCGTAGCTCCAGCCCGCCATCACGCCGACGCGCTTATTGTCCAGATCCGCCAGGCTGCGAAAATCGATGGGGCGTTGGCGGAGGTAGACCACCACGATGCGTTCCTGATACAGCGGCAGGCTGAAGTCGTAACGCTGTTCGCGGTTGACGGTTTTGTAGATGCCGGCCGCCGCCATGGCGCTGCGGTCCAGTTCGAAGATCGCGCGGCGCCACGTCAGGGCCCGGAACGCATGGGGAATGCCGGCTTTATCGCAGACGGCGCTGACCAGGCGCGGGTAGAGGCCGCCGACCCGTTCGTTCTCCTCGTACATGAAGGGCGGCGCGTTGGCGTCCACCGCCACGGTCAGGATGTCCGCGTCTTGCCCGCGGCAGGGCGCGGTCAGGCAGGCGCCGAGCAGCAGCAGGGTCAGGCCGAGGCGGCGGATGCTAGCGATCATCGAGAGGAATCCGGAACGTGCTGATCAGCTAAGCATAGCCGCTGACGCGGCCGACGACGGGCAAACGAAAACGGAACCCTAAGGTTCCGTTTGCTGTGACGCTCGGCCGGCGTTCAAGGGTAGACGATGCGCAGCAAATTGGTGGTGCCCGGCGTGCCGAAGGGCACCCCGGCGATGATCACCATGGGCTTGCCTTGTTCCGCCAGGCCCAGCTTGGTGGCGGCGAAGGTGGTTTTCACCACCATGTCTTCCAGGTTTTCCGCGTCCGGGCCGTTATAGGCCACCACGCCCCAGACCAGGGTCAGCCGGCGCGCGGTGTTCAGCCGTGGCGAGATGCCGAGTATGGGGGTGTGCGGGCGCTCGCGCGCCAGCCGCAGGCAGGTGGAGCCGCTGGTGGTGAAGGCGGCGGACACGGTGACCGGCAGCAGCGAACCCACTTTGCGCACACAGGCGGCGATGGCGTCGGCGCGGTCCGGCGCGTCGGCGGCGCTGTAATCCAGCGCCATCACCCGGCGGTAGTCCGGCGCGCTTTCCACGCGGCGGATCACCCGGTCCATGATGCGCACCGCTTCCAGCGGGAACTGGCCGGCGGCGGTTTCCGCCGACAGCATCACCGCGTCGGCGCCTTCGTAAACCGCGGTGGCCACGTCGTTGGCCTCGGCGCGGGTGGGCGTGGGCGCGGTGATCATCGATTCCAGCATCTGGGTGGCGACGATGACCGGGCGGCCCAGATGACGGCACTGATGGACGATGCGGCGTTGCACCACCGGCACGTCTTCCGGCGGCAGCTCCACGCCCAGATCGCCGCGCGCCACCATCACCGCGTCGGCCAGTTCGGTGATGGCGTCCAGCTCGTCCACCGCCGACGGTTTTTCGATCTTGACCATGATGCCCAGCTTCTGTCCCACCAGTTCGCGCAGCTCGCGCACGTCGTTGGCGGTTTGCACGAAGGACAGCGCCAGCCAGTCCGCGCCTTCCTTCAGCGCGAATTCGGCGTCCAGCCGGTCTTTGTCGGTGATGGCGGACAGGGGCAGGATGGTTTGCGGCAGATTGAAGCCTTTGCGGCTGGACAACTCCCCGCCCACCTCCACCCGGGTGGCGATGCGGCGCGCTTCCACTTGTTCCACGTGAAACGCCAGCTTGCCGTCGTTGACCAGGATGCGATGGCCGGGCTTGAGCGCGGCGAAGGCTTCCGGATGCGGCAGGCTGGCGCGTTGCGCGTCGCCGTCCACCTCGTCCAGCACGAAGTCGAAGGCGTCGCCGGTGTTCACCATCGTCGGCACGGCGAACTGGCCGATGCGCAGCTTGGGTCCTTGCAGGTCCACCAGCACGCCCAGCGGGCGGCCGAGCGCGGCTTCGGCGGCGCGGATGGACGCCAGGCGCGCGCGATGATCGTCATGGCTGCCGTGGCTCATATTGAGGCGGAACACGTTCACGCCGGAGCGCGCCAGTTCCAGGATGATTTCGGGCGTGCTGGAAGCCGGGCCCAGCGTGGCTAGGATTTTGGTATTGCGAAGCATGACAGTCCTTTATGCCCGGTCCGGCCGCGAGGCGTTGCGCGGCCTGGCGTGGGCGGTGTTGTTTTGCCAATCACATCCGTGCGTCTTTCCATCTAGGCTGCGCCGCGTTTGATGGAACTGTCTGTCATGCTGCCACAGTCGGACTGTAGCGGCTTGACTACGTAAGGCCGGCGGCGTTTAAGGCCGGAAAACGCGCGGCCTGTGTGCGAATCCCGCCACTGGATCAGGGTAAATGTTCGTTTTTTGCGCGTTTTACCCTTTTCAGCGGCAAGCGAGAGAAGCCGCCGAAAAGCTGGCCCTAGGGGGATCTTGGGACCAGAGCAGGGTTATTTTATCTCCAGATAAAGACAAAAACTTTGTTGCAACACAGAGTCAGTGGAGAATCATGGCGGCCAATGCGCTGCAACATAGGGCTTTTACTCGATAACTTGCTGAAACGGCACCCTTTGTAGTGGAGCGCTACAGGGAGCAAACCCTTGCTGTTATTGCTTTGCAGCATGAATTGGAGCGGCGCGGAAAGTCGCGATATTAAGATTTTTTTACGAAGAACGATTGACAAGCTTTGGCCGGGGCCTAGAATGGCTCGAAAATAAAACGAACGTCATAAGTACAAAAAGAAACATTATCAATAACTTGAGCGATGGAGCACGGTCCGCAACCGGCATCCGCCGCCGCATGCAACGAACGAACAGACACCAGGCCGCCCACCGGCTGAACAGGAGAAACCCTATGCAGGATCAATTCGTGTTGGCCTTGGATCAAGGCACCACCAGTTCTCGCGCCATTTTGTTTAATCGCAGCGGCGACATCGTGTCGCTGGCGCAAAAGGAATTCCGTCAGATCTACCCGCAGCCGGGCTGGGTGGAGCACGATCCGCAGGAAATCTGGGGCGGCCAGGTGGGCGTGGCGGCCGAGGCCGTGGCCAAGGCCGGCATCGACGGCCGCAGCATCGCCGCCATCGGCATCACCAATCAGCGTGAAACCACGATTGTATGGGACCGCGAAACCGGTCACCCGGTCTACAACGCCATCGTATGGCAGGACCGCCGCACCGCGGAATTCTGCGATGAGCTGAAGGGGCGCGGCCTGGGCGAGTTGATCCGCTCCAAGACCGGCCTGCTGGTGGACGCCTATTTCTCCGGCAGCAAGATCAAGTGGATTCTGGACAATGTGCCGGGCGCGCGCGAACGCGCCCGCGACGGCAAGCTGGCCTTCGGCACCGTGGACAGCTGGCTGATCTGGAATTTCACCCACGGCAAGGTGCACGTCACCGACGTGTCCAACGCCTCGCGCACCATGCTGTACAACATCCATACCCTGGAATGGGACGCCGAGCTGCTGGACATCATGGGCATTCCGGCCAGCATGCTGCCGGAGGTGAAAAGCTCCAGCGAAGTCTACGGTCACACCCACGCCGCCCATCTTGGCGTGGCCATCCCCATCGCCGGCGTGGCCGGCGACCAGCAGGCGGCCTTGTTCGGCCAGCAATGCACCCGTCCCGGCATGGTGAAGAACACCTACGGCACCGGCTGCTTCATGATGCTGAACACCGGCGACGCGCCGATCGAATCCAAGAACAATCTGCTGACCACCATCGCCTGGAAGGTGGACGGCAAGGTGCAGTACGCGCTGGAAGGCTCCATCTTCATCGGCGGCGCGGTGGTCAAGTGGCTGCGCGACGGCCTGGGCATCATCCGCCATTCCGCCGACGTGGGCCCGCTGGCCCAGGAAGTGGCCGACAGCGACGGCGTCTACCTGGTGCCGGCCTTCGCCGGCCTGGGCGCGCCGCATTGGAATCCGAACGCGCGCGGCACCATCGTCGGCGCCACCCTGGGCACCAAGGCCGCCCACATCGCCCGCGCGGCGCTGGACAGCATCGCCTATCAGACCATGGACGTGCTCAAGGCGATGGAGGCCGACGCCGGCTTCGACATCGCCGAATTGCGCGTGGACGGCGGCGCCACCGTCAACGAACTGCTGATGCAGTTCCAGTCCGACATCCTGAGCGTGGACGTGGTGCGCCCCAAGATCACCGAAACCACCGCGCTGGGCGCCGCCTATCTGGCCGGCCTCGCCGTCGGCTACTGGAAGAACGTCGACGACGTCCAGGGCCAATGGCAGCTGGACCACCGCTTCAAGCCGCGGCTGGAAGCCGCGCACGTGGCCGGCAAGGTCAAGGGCTGGCGGCGCGCGGTGAACGCCGCCAAGGTCTGGGCCGACGACGAACAGGCTTGATGAACGCGGCCTGTCTCGGACGCGACGACTGATAGGTTCCGCCGCCCGGGCGCGGCGGACGCACTCCTTATCCGGAAGAAACAATCATGAATCCTTTAATGGGCGAATTCATCGGCACCGCCTTGCTGGTGCTGCTGGGCAACGGCGTGGTGGCCAATGTGCTGTTGAAAAACACCAAGGGCCACAATAGCGGCCTCATCGTCATCGCCTTCGGCTGGGCGATGGCGGTCTTCGTCGGCGTGTTCAGCGTGGCGGCGATCAGCGGCGCCCACCTGAACCCGGCGGTGTCCGTGGCGCTGGCGGTGGCCGGCAAGTTTGCCTGGGCCAAGGTGCCCGGCTACGTGCTGGCGCAGATGCTGGGCGGCATGAGCGGCGCCGGCCTGATGTGGCTGATCTACCGCAAGCATTTTGACAGCACCGATTGCGCCGACACCAAGCTGGCCACCTTCTGCACCGGCCCGGCCATCCGCAGCCTGCCGGGCAATCTGGTGTCCGAAATCGTCGCCACCTTCGTGCTGGTGTTCGCCATCCTCAGCATGGTGGCGCCCAAGATGTCGCTGGGCGCCATCGACGCGCTGCCGGTGGCGCTGCTGGTGTTGGGCATCGGGGTGTCGCTGGGCGGCACCACCGGCTATGCGATGAGCCCGGCCCGAGATCTGGCGCCGCGCATCATGCACGCCATCCTGCCGATTCCCGGCAAGCGCGACAGCGACTGGGGCTATGCCTGGGTGCCGGTGGTCGGCTCCCTGATCGGCGGCGCGCTGGCGGCCTTGGCCTATACCCTGTAATGCCTGGCCGGTTCCTTGGACCCGGCCGCAGTTTTCGCGCGGCGGCGTTTTAGCCGCCGCGCTTGTAATCCGGAGCCGGCGCAGATCGGACCGTAGTTGCCACACTAAAAAATGAGGTGTTCCCATGATCAGCATGTTCCGTCCGGCGGCGCATCAGCCGCTATTGCCCTCCTCTGAGCAAGACAGCTTGTACCGGAGACTGCGCTGGCAGATCTTCCTCGGTATCTTCATCGGCTACGCCGGTTATTACCTGGTGCGCAAGAATTTCTCGCTAGCCATGCCCTACCTGGTGGAGCAAGGCTATTCGCGCGGCGACCTGGGCTTCGCCATGTCCGGCGTCGCCATCGCCTACGGCATTTCCAAATTCCTGATGGGCGCGGTGTCAGACCGCTCCAACCCCCGCGTCTTCCTCAGCGTCGGCCTGATTTTGTCCGCCGCCATCTTCCTGCTGATGGGCTTCGCCCCCTGGGCCACGTCCAGCGTGGGCATCATGTTCGTGCTGCTCTTCCTCAACGGCTGGTTCCAGGGCATGGGTTGGCCGGCCAGCGGCCGCACCATGGTGCACTGGTGGTCGCAGAAGGAGCGCGGCGGCATCGTGTCGATCTGGAACTGCGCGCATAACGTGGGCGGCGGCCTGATCGGCCCGCTGTTCATCCTGGGCATGGGCTGGTTCAACGACTGGCGCGCCGCCTTCTACGTGCCGGCCGCCGCCGCCATCGGCGTGGCCATCTTCGCCTATCTGACCATGCGCGACACCCCGCAGTCTTGCGGCCTGCCGCCGGTGGAAGCCTATAAGAACGACTACCCGGAAGACTACGACGCCAGCCACGAGCAAGAGCTGAGCGCGCGCGACATCTTCAAGAAATACATCCTGCCCAACAAATTGTTGTGGTACATCGCCTTCGCCAACGTGTTCATCTACCTGCTGCGCTACGGCGTGCTGGACTGGGCGCCCACCTATCTGAAAGAGGTCAAGCACTTCTCGGTGGACAAATCGTCGTGGGCCTACTTCTTGTACGAATGGGCCGGCATTCCCGGCACCCTGCTGTGCGGCTGGATGTCCGACAAGCTGTTCAAAGGCAACCGCGGCGCCACCGGCATGCTGTTCATGGCCCTGGTGACCGTGGCCACCGTGGTGTACTGGCTGAACCCGGCCGGCAATCCCACCGTGGACATGCTGGCGCTGATCGCCATCGGCTTCCTGATTTACGGCCCGGTGATGCTGGTGGGCCTGCACGCGCTGGAGTTGGCGCCGAAGAAAGCCGCCGGCACCGCCGCCGGCTTCACCGGCCTGTTCGGCTATCTGGGCGGCTCGGTGGCCGCCAATGCGGTGGTCGGCTACACCGTCGACCACTTTGGCTGGGACGGCGGCTTCATGCTGATGGTGGGCTCTTGCGTCGCCGCCATCGTGCTGCTGGCTTTGACCACCTGGCATGGGCGCGATCAGGACGCCGTCTTGAACCGGGTGTAGATCCCGCAGGGCCCGGCGCTGCCGGGCGCTTTACGAGGCGGCGACTCAGGTTGCCGCCTGTTTTTTTGCGTATTTCCGCGTTTATCCGGTTAAAAATACAAAACCGCGTGCTAACAACGTATAAACGAAAGCAAAATGTTGTATTTTTGTTCGTTTATAATTATTCTGGGTAGGATGGCATCGCAGGGGCGCTGACGCGCGCCTGCGAGGGAATAACAGCTGCTAAGAAGCTATTTACGATCTCGCGAGCTAGAACGAGACAAGGCGAAAACAGCCGAGAAAGCGGAATGTACGCGTGGTACATGAGCATTTCGAAGCTGTACTCACCGTGCCACGCCTCACGAAGCGCAGCAGATCGTAAACAGGTTCTAAGCAGGCCCCTGGAAAGAAAGAGGTAGGGAAGATGGCAGTGGAGATTTACGACCTGATGGTGATCGGCGGCGGCATCAACGGCGCCGGCATCGCGCGCGACGCGGCCGGACGCGGCTTGTCGGTGATGCTGTGCGAAAAGGACGATCTGGCCGCGCACACCTCCTCCGCCAGCACCAAGCTGATTCACGGCGGCCTGCGCTATCTCGAATACTATGAATTCGGCCTGGTGCGCAAAGCGCTGCAAGAGCGCGAAGTGCTGCTCAAGGCCGCGCCGCACATCATCTGGCCGCTGCGCTTCGTGATGCCGCACGACAAGAACCAGCGTCCGGAATGGATGATACGCTGCGGCCTGTTCCTCTACGATCACCTGGCGCGCCGCGAAGTGCTGCCCGGCTCCGAAACCGTCAGCTTCGCCAGCCACCCGGCCGGCCAGCCGATCAAGCCGGCGTTCAAGCGCGGCTTCGTCTACTCCGACGGCTGGGTGCAGGACGCGCGCCTGGTGGTGCTCAACGCCAAGGACGCCGCCGAGCGCGGCGCGCGGGTGCAGACCCGCACCGCCTGCGTCGGCGCCCGCCGCGACGGCGAACACTGGCTGTGCGAACTGCAGGCCGAAGACGGCAGCCGCAGCCAGGCGCGCGCTCGCGCGCTGGTCAACGCCGCCGGCCCGTGGGTGGAAAGCCTGATCAAGGACACGCTGGCCTTGCCGTCCGGCAAGTCCATCCGTCTGGTCAAGGGCAGCCACATCGTGGTCAAGAAGCTGTTCGACCACCCTTATGCCTACATCTTCCAGAACCCGGACAAGCGCATCATTTTCGCGATTCCCTACGAGCAGGATTTCACCCTGATCGGCACCACCGACGTGGAATACCGCGGCGATCCGGCCAAGGTGGCGATAGACGATCAGGAAGTGGCGTATCTGTGCCAGATGAGCAACCGCTACTTCCAGACCCAGATCAGCCCGGCCGACGTGCTGTCCACTTATTCTGGCGTGCGCCCGCTGCTGGACGACGAAGCCAGCAATGCCGCCAGCGTCACCCGCGATTACTCGCTGGAAATGGATCTGGACGGCGCGCCGCTGCTGTCGGTGTTCGGCGGCAAGATCACCACCTTCCGCAAACTGGCGGAAGAGGCGGTGGACAAGCTGGCGCCGTTGCTGGGCAACAACAAGACCACCTGGACCGCCGACGCGCCGCTGCCGGGCGGCGACATGCCGGGCGCGGATTTCGAGCGCTTCCTGCAAAGCCTGCGCCAGCAATATCCGTGGCTGCCGGAAGCGTTGGCGCGACGCTGGGCGCGCGCCTACGGCACCCGCGTGGCTAGATTGATAGGCGAGGCCGCCGGCCTGGAGCAATTGGGCGCGGAACTCCTGCCCGGCCTGTACGAAGCCGAGTTGCGTTATCTGGTGAACGAGGAATGGGCGACGCGCAGCGAGGACATTCTGTGGCGCCGTTCCAAGCTCAAGCTGCACCTGCCGGCGCACGCCGCCCAGGTGATCGACGCCTGGTTATTGGGCCAGGCCGCCGCGCGCGAGCAGCGGCTGACCGCCTGATTCAAGGCGGTTTCAAGCCAGAACAGCCCGGCCTTGCGCCGGGCTTTTTCTTTGCCGGTTCTTTGGCGGGCGGCGCGATGCGGACTGTAGCGGATTTATCCACAGGCAAGCCTGAAACCCGGATTCATCCACAGCGCAGGCAAGCGGCCGGTTTGATCGCTCGCCGCCCGCCCTCGGCGGGGCCGGGACGGCATGCGCGGGCCTTGCCGCGCCAAAGCTGCTACTCTTTGCTTTCCTAGCCTGAAGCCAGGCATGCAGTGGGAGCCTGATCAATTTGAGCGAGGCAAGGCGTTAGCGCTGAAGAATACGGTAGTGGGCGTTCTGAAGCGGCGTTCGCCGCGCAAAGCTTCGCGCAGCGCAGGCATTGAACAGGTTCTACGACCAATGGGAGGCTTTATGTCCGTAAAACGTCCATTTCGTCATGATGAGCATTCCGTCGCCCAGACGGAGTCCTTGCAGGAGCCCTCTTTCGCCGTGTGTCTGCCGGCGCGTTTGCGTTTGTACTGCCAGTTGGTGCCAGCCACGGCAAGCAATCAAGAGGCTTACCGGATGGGCCGCGCGTTTGCCGGCCATTACATGGCCTACGTGGCGGAGCACCCCTGCCATGCGGAAGATTCGCTGTTGGCGCGCATGGCGGAGCACGCCGATTTCACCGCGGAAGGGCTGGAAGGCGAATACTGGGCCGGCTTTTTTTCGCTGATAGAAGAGGCGGTGCTCAACGCGGTTGAACTCCTGGACGCGGATGGCAAGACGGGTGGCTCTATCCACTGAGCTCGCGCCATTGCGGTTTCTGCCCGGCCATGGCGCCGGGCTTGCTATTTGTGCCCGGCTTGCTTGGTTTGCAGCATGCTGCTTTAGAAGCTGACGCCGCTTAGCTGCGGGCTGTTCTTATCCACAGCGTCCAAGCCTGCATGTCTAGGAGGGGGCGAGTATCGGTAACCCAGCCCGTGGGTTTCATTCTACGATGCCAAAGACCTCGTTCCATTTCATCAATTCCGCCACCACTTCAGGGTTTGCTTGGTACTTTAATCAGCAAGCGCTTTTGTTGCTTGATTGCAATATTTATTTAAATATCGGATAACCTCACTTTGGTGAGTCTCTCCACCCCATGATACCTATCCTAAGCTGAAGTCTGTCATTGCATTTTCCACTTTTCCTCTAATCCCTCATGTTCTCTTGCCGGAATATAAATTAGTGTTGAGTTGCCCAGGCTTACAACTTACTCAGGATCAACAGTTTACGTAGCTTTAAAAAACTTGCTAGAGACCGGTGTTTTAAATCACTGATAGAATAGTGGCGTTCCCCTTTATCGTTTATTTTTACTGCATAACGATGATTATTGTCATATTTTTGAAAGGTAAATATATTTCCTTCTAAGCTGTACCTCTCAATTAAGCCATCGTCTCTATCTGGTGGAGAGTACAGATGCACACAATCCAAAATCATAAAATCTTTCGATAAAATATAAAATTTATAATTTGTCTCTTCCCAAGGAGCATTTTGTAAAACAATAAAAAACCTTCCATCATTCAACTCATATTGTGCAAATATAGTTTCAAAAAAATCCTTAATACCAATGTCAAATTCCTTGTGCGTGAGATGATAATATATCCCTCCACCCTCTTCCATTTTTTTACTTTTAATCAATCCAAAGCAGTTTATTTCATTTGCCATTTACTAAATTCCTCTAGCTCCTCATCCAAACTATCTACGACGTCTTCTGATACCACTCCACCAATGATACTACCGACCAAAACAACGGCAACTGCACAGATTGGTGCGCCTGGCCCACATATTGGTGTAACCAGCAAACCAGCCGCAGCTCCTCCAGCCATTCCGCCTCCAATCAAGGCTCCCTGTCTGACAACTTCTTTTTTCTTATTGCGAGCCTCCAAAACAGCATGTGCAGCAAGAGCAGCCGTCACAATCCATCCTACTTTCCCCATTACACTTAACCTTTTCGCGCTCTTGTCAAATATAGCGCTTGATCTTGCTGATGACTCTATAATGGCATAGTAAATTTTATTTTGCTCCGTTGCTGTTAGCAAATAAAATCCCTTGCCATAAATTTCTCTAGATTTTTTGTCTAAAAGGTGCTCTATGGTTCTGCCATCTTTCTTATATTTTTCAGCAACGACAACTCCTTGAGCAGAAGTCACCGTCCGGTGCTCTATCATAATTTGGTTGCGCATTTTATTGGAAAATTCCATTCCACTTTTAGCAGAAATTTTTCCTGTGTCTACATCCTCAAGCACGGCTTGTGCCATTCTTTGAATATTTTTCTGATACGAAGCACGCACATTCCCATCACTAATTGCATCCGTCGCAAAACGTGCCGCCGCCGCTTCAAGATTTTCAAGACTTTTCTTGAGCGGAGATTCCAGCTCATGCCGCTTATTCACTTGATAATAGCCACGGTATTCAATCTTATACTCGGGAAAACTATTCCCGCTGGTCGTGGAGGTGCCGGTGCTGCGGCTTCTGCCATAGGTTACGGAATCGTTCATGTCTCAGTCCTCGATCAGATTAAGGATTTGGCTGGCAAGGTTTGCGCCGCTATCTTCGCTATTTTCTGGAATTTCAACATGGCTGCCCGCCACCTCCGCCATGGAGTCGATCCGCAAGCAACCCTCTTGGTCAAACACCATGTTTTTGGTGCTGCCGTTGTTGAAGTTGATCATGCAGGCCAAGCCCTGGTAGTTTTCTGGCCGGGTAAGGCGAACTCGATCCAGTTCGGACCTTCCGCAGGCAAGGGCATCCCCGCCGTTACCATCGCGCTCAACGGGCCTGGAACCATCTGAACAGCCCTTGGCCGGGCTGCAATACGAAACGCATGCTGAGAAGCGATCAATATCGCCCCGCAAGAAGTCCGCATGCCCTCAACTGCAACGTTTTTGCCCCTGAAGGTGAAGTGTTCTACTCCCTCCACGATCACGAAGTCTTTTTTACATTGCGGGCAATAGCCTTTGTGGCCGACGCCCGCAGCGTTCTTGCCGCGAATATTAAAATTTCGGGAAGTATTCCAACACCGTTCCACCGTGAGAGGAGGAATCCCCTTCGCGGATAACTGCGCGTAAGCTTATATCGCCTCCTTTTACTTTCCCATCAATTAAAAATAACGATGGTTTATTTAATAGTAGGCACCGGCAACTGGCTTAAAGGCTAGTATTTCTATTTGCATTCCATTGCGTTTATATAAAAAATAAATACATTAAAAATGATTGATGCTTTGCTTATTTTTAATGATGGGTTATTTATTGGCAGTAATGGTTTTTATTGCGTGGGCAGCCAGAAATCATAATGGATTCAGTTTCACTAATGCCCCAGCAAAAAAACGCGTTTCCCCTTTGTCCGCGGCGGGCCTATGCTGAGGCGGATTCAACCGTGGAAAGTCCGAGATGCAGATTGCCCTGAGCCCCGCCTTATTGTCCCGCCTGCCGCAGATCCAGGTCAGCGGCCTGATCGCGCTGGAGATAGACGCCGCCGCCTTGCCCGCGCGCTTGCCGACGCTGCCGGAGCCGGAGCGCGATCTGGACGCGCTGCTGCAAGCCTGGAAGCAGTTGTACAAGGACTTGCCCGGCGACAAGAAGGCGCGCTGTTCGCTGGAATACCTGGTCAAGGCGGCGCAAAAGGACAAGCTGCGCAGCATTCTGCCGCTGGTGGACTTGTACAATCAGGCGTCCTTGTCGAGCCTGAGCCCGTTTGGCGGCGAGGACATCGCCAAGCTGGGCGGCGTATTGCAATTGGATCTGGCGGCGGGCGACGAGTCCTTCCTGCCGCTGGGACGGGATCAGGCGGAAACGCCGCAGCCGGGCGAGGCGGTGTGGCTGAACGGCGAGCGGCGGGTGGTGTGCCGCTGTCTGAACTGGCTGGAGTCGGACCTGTTCAAGCTGGACGCCGGCAGCCGCGACGTGGTCTTCGTCAGCGAGCGCCCGGATCAGGGGTTTCCTTCCGGCGCGGCGGGCATGGACTGGCTGGCTGAGCAACTGCGGCCGCATGCCGGAAGGCTGCTGCGTTTCGAACTGGACGCGGCGCGGGCGAGCTTTGAACTGGCCGCTGTGGATAAAGCGGCGTGAAGACGCCGGCTTGTGGGTAAGTGGCGCAGGCCTGCTTTTAGCCGAGCATCGTCGCGCGGCGATGGCGGCTTGTGGATAAAACGGCAGGATAAGGTTTTCTGTGGATAAATGAAAAAGGACGCGATCGCGTCCTTTTTGCGTATGCGCTGCCGTTGTTCACACCGTCTCGGTCTGGGCCTGCGCTTGAGTCGTCAGCCGGGGCAAGGCCTGGTTCCGGGCGTCGAACAGATGACAGTGCTCGGCGTCCAGCGCCAGGCGGCAGGCGCTGCCGGCCGGTGGGGCGGCGTCCTGGCCGCCCAGCTTGACCGCGATGGGCTCGGCCACGCCGTCGGCCTGGACGTAGACGATCTGCACATCGCCCAGGTGTTCGACCAACTGCACCGTCGCCGGCACGCCGGCGTCGGCGAAGCGCAGGTGTTCGGCGCGCACGCCCAGGGTGGCGGCGTCGCCGGCGCGGCCCTGGAAGGGCAGGCTCAGCCGGTGGCCGCCGGGCAGTTCCAGCGCCAGGCCGGCCGGGCCGTCCGCGGCGATGGCCGCCGGCAGGAAGTTCATCTTGGGCGAGCCGATGAAGCCGGCGACGAAGCGGTTGGCCGGGCGCTGGTAGAGCTCCAGCGGCGTGCCCACTTGTTCGATGCGGCCGGCGTTGAACACGGCGATGCGGTCGCCCATGGTCATCGCTTCCACCTGGTCGTGGGTGACGTAAATCATGGTGCTGCCCAGTTCCTTGTGCAGACGCGCCAGTTCGATGCGCATCTGCACCCTGAGCGCGGCGTCCAGATTGGACAGCGGCTCGTCGAACAGGAACACCTCCGGCTTGCGCACGATGGCGCGGCCGATGGCCACGCGCTGGCGCTGGCCGCCGGACAGGGCCTTGGGTTTGCGGTCCAGCAGGTGTTCGATCTGCAGGGTCAGCGCCGCGCGGTGCACGGCGGCGGCGATTTCCTGCTTGCTCTTGCCGGCCAGCTTGAGGCCGAAGGCCATGTTTTCCCGCACCGTCATGTGCGGATAGAGCGCGTAGCTCTGGAACACCATGGCCACGCCGCGCTTGGACGGCTGGATGTCGTTGGCGAGCTGGCCGCCTATCCACAGTTCGCCGGCGCTGATGTCTTCCAGGCCGGCGATCATGCGCATCATCGTGGATTTGCCGCAGCCGGACGGGCCGACGAAGACCATGAATTCGCCGTCGCGGACGGCGAGGTCGACGCCGTGGATGACCGCGTTGCCGTCGTCGTAGACTTTTTTAATATTGCTGAGCTTGAGGTGGGCCATATCGAATCCTTTTAGTGCAGGCGCGCCGGCAGCGCGCCCGCGGCGTCTATCTCGCCGGCCAGCCATTGGGCGACGGCGTCCAGCGCCGCGTCGGCGAAACCGTAGCTGATCAGCGCCGGCGCGTCGAGATCGGCGGCGGCGTAGGGGTTCCACAAGGCCAGGTGCAGGTCCGGCCGCCATTCGGCGCGCTCGCGCGCGCCGTAGCGTTCGCGGGTGGTGGAGGCGACCACGGTGTAGCGGCCGTCCTGAGGCAGCCGGCGCCAGTCCAGTTCCTCGCGCCGCTGATAGCGGATCACTTCCAGGCTGAAGCGGCGCGACAGCTGGGCGATCAGCCTAGCGATCAGCGCGTCGGCGGATAGGCCGGCCTCGGACACGCCGTCGGACGGCGCCTGGTCCTGCACCACCAGGCGCAGCGTGGCGCCGGCCGGCGGCCGTTGCGGCTGGCCGTGGGCGGTCAGCGCGCGGCGCCAGGCGTCGGCGAACAATTCGGCGTCGGCGGCGCGCTGCGCCGCGTCGTAATCGCGCTGACGGCTGGGGTAGCGCCGGATCAGCGCGTCCACGCGCGCGGCCGCTTCTTGCAGCCGCGCCTCGCTCAGCCGGCCGGCGGAGACGGCGGCTATCAAGGCCTGCTTGCTCTCCTCCATTTCGTCCGGGAATTGCAGCACCAGGCTGAGGTCGGCGCCGGCGGCCAGCGCCTGCGCGCTGCCCTGGGCCTGGCCCCAGCGTTCGCGGATGGCCTTCATATTCATGCCGTCGGTGATCACCACGCCCTGGTAGCCCAGCTGCTCGCGCAGCAGTTGCTGCAAGATGGCCGGCGACAGCGTGGCCGGCCAGTCCGCGTCCAGCGTCGGAAAGCGGATGTGGGCGCTCATCATGCCGGGGGCGAGGTCGGCCAGCGCGGCGAACGGCGACAGTTCGTAATCGCGCAGCTCGGCCTTGGGCTTGTCCACCACCGGCAGGTCCAGGTGGGAATCGGTATGGGTGTCGCCATGGCCGGGGAAGTGCTTGACGCAGCAGGCCACGCCTTCGGACAGATGGCCGTTGATCCAGGCGCGCGCCAGCCGCGTCGCCTTGAGCGGGTCCTCGCCGAAGGAGCGTTCCGAGATCACCGGATTGGCCGGGTTGTTGTTGAGGTCCAGCACCGGGGCGAAGTTCCAGTTCACGCCCAGGCTGGCCAGGCCGCGCGCCACCGCGGCGCCCACTTTCTCGGCCAGTTCGGCGTCGTCCACCGCGCCCAGCGCCATCGCCGACGGCGCCGCCGGCAGGAACAGGGTGCGCATCACCGCGCCGCCTTCCTGATCCATGCCGATCAGGATGTCCTCGCCCAGAGCGCATTGTAGATCGGCGATCAGCCGGCGGATGCTGGCCTCGTCCGGCACATTGCGGCGGAACAGGCAGATGGCGCGCGCGCCCAGCTGTTGCAGGAAGGCGGCTTCCTCATCGCCCAGGCGCGGGCCGGCCACGTCCACCATCAGCGCCTGGCCGGCCAGTTGTTGCAGGGTATCGCTCATTTGACGGCTCCATCGAATCCGCGCAGAAAGTAGCGCTGGGTGAACAGGAAGACCAGCAGGATGGGCAGCACGGTCAGCACCGCGCCGGCGGCCACCACCCGGGTCTTGAAGCTGAAGGCGCCGGACAGGTAGAGCACGCCCACCGACAGCGGGAATTTGTCCGGGCTGGACATCACGATGGACGGCCAGATGTATTGGTTCCACGCCGACACCATGGTGAGTATGGTCAGCGCCGCCAAGGCCGGGCGCGACAGCGGCAGCATGATTTTCCAGAAGATCTGCCAGTCGCCGGCGCCGTCGACGCGGGCGGCGTCGATCAGATCCTGCGGCACGGCTTCGAAGGCCTGCTTCATCAGGAAGATGCCCACCGCGCCCGCCAGCGTGGGCAGCACCACGCCGCTGTAGCTGTCGGTGAGCTGCAGCTTGGACACGGTGATGAAGTTGACCAGGAAATTGACTTCGCTGGGCAGGATCATGGTGGCGAGGATGGCGCCGAACACCAGCTTGCGGCCGGGAAAACGCATCCGCGCCAGCGGGTAGGCGGCCAGCGCGCTGACCAGCAGGGTGCCGGCCACGGTGGCCAGCGCGATGACGACGGAGTTCTTGTAGAAGGCCAGCAGATCGATGCTGGACACCGCCTCCTTGAAGTTGTCCAGGCCGGGGGCGCTGGGCAGCAAGGGCGGGGGGAAGGCGAACACGTCGCCCTCGGTGGACAGCGCGGTGACCAGCGTCCACCAGAACGGATAGACGGTGACGACGGCGATCAGGCTCAGCACCAGATAGTGCAGGCCGCGGCCGGCCAGCTTGCTCAGCCGGGCGCTGTGGCGGCGGGCGGCGGGCGCGGCGAGGGTGGCGGTGTTGTGCATGGCGTTTCCTTAAGCGTCGCGCGGCTGCAGATAGCGGAAGTTCAACCAGGCCAGCGCCACGCAGAACACCGACATCACCAGGCTGGCGGCCAGCGCGCGGCCGAAGTTCAGCGATTTGATGCCGAACTCGTAGGCGTAGAACAGCGCGGTGTAGGTGGATTGCATCGGTCCGCCCTTGGTCATGATCTGCACCTCTTCGAAGGCCTTGACCGCGGCCAGCACCGACATCACCGAGCACAGCAGGATGGTGGGCGCCAGCAGGGGCACGGTGATGCGCCAGAAGCGCTGCCAGGCGTTGGCGCCGTCCAGCTGCGCGGCTTCGTAGATGTCGGCCGGCACCGCTTGCAGGCCGGCCAGGTAGAGCACCATATACCAGCCCAGGCCGCGCCAGACGGTGATGAACATCACCGCGAACAGCGCGATGCGGTCGTCGTTGAGCCAGCCCACCGGTTCGTTGATCACCCGCAGCCAGTGCAGCGCGGCGTTGAGCACGCCGTCCTCGGTGTACATGAAGTTCCAGATGATGCCGATCACCGATACCGAGGTGACCACGGGCAGGTAGTAGGCGGCGCGGAACCACTTGATCGCCGGCAGCTGGTTGTTGACCAGCACCGCCAGCAGCATGGCGACGATCTGGATCACCGGCACCACCAGCAGGTAGACGGCGGAGTTTTTCAGCGAGGCCAGGAACAGTTCGTCGCCGAACAAATCGCGGAAATTGTCCAGGCCCACCCAGCGCGGACTGTCGATCAGATTGTACTGGGTGAAGGCGATGAAGCTGCCGAAGCCCACCGGCCAGAAGGAGAAAGCCAGCATCAGCAGCAGCGCCGGGGCCAGGAACAGATAGGCTTGCAGCGTGGTCTTGGTGCGCATGGGCAGAACCTTGTGACGTAGCGGCAGGCCGGCGCCGGGATGCGGCGTCGGCCTGCGGGTTGCGGGGCGGCGGGGTCTGGGACGCCGCCGCGTTCAAGCGCGTATCAGAACCTGTTTACGATCTGCTGCGCGTCGTGAGACGTCACACGGTGAGTACCGCTTCGAAATGCTGATGTAGCACTTGTACATTCCGCTTTCTCAGCCGCAACGCCTTGTCTCGTCTTCGCTCGCGAGATCGTAAACACGTTCTCAGAGCTTGCCGCTCCAGAACGCCGCCGCCTCGTCCAGCGCGGCCTTGGGGTCCTGGCGGCCGGTGACGGCTTTTTCCACCGCGGCGGCCAGGCGGGCGGACAGCACGTCCGGATCCTTGACGCCGGCCAGGTAGATGGTGCGGGTCTTGTCCAGGCTGGCGGCGGCCACGCCTACGGCTTTTTCCGCCGCGCCGGCGTCATTGGCCACTTTCTGGAAGTAGGGGTCCTGCGCCGCCTTGCGCGCGGTGGGCAGGGTGCCGGCCAGTTTGGCGAAGGCGAGCTGGTTGTCGGCGTTGGTCAGGTAGTTGCCGAACTTGCTTATTTCCGGCAGCAGCGCCTTGTTGACGTTGCGCGCCACGCCGAAGTTGAACATCCAGCCGCCGGCGGCGATGCCGGTGGGGCCGATGGGCGCCGGAGCCACCTGGGTGGACTGATAGAGCTTGGGCGCTTCGTCGCGCACCCGGGTCAGCGAGGCCGGGGTGGTGACCAGCATGGCCATGCGGCCGCTGTTGTAGGCGGCGATGGAGACCTGGAAGTTGTCCTGGGCGAACAGATTGTCCTTCAGCAGCGCGCCGGATTTGTAGGCGTCGCCCAGTTTTTTCAGCATGGCCACGTGGGCCGGGCTGTTGAACACTGGCTTGCCGTCCTTGAGCAAGGGCAGGCCGTTCTGGATCAGAAAGCCTTCGATCTTGGTGGGGCCCAGCGCCGGCGCGAAGCCGGCGACGCCGGTCTTGGCCTTGATGGTTTTGGCGTAAGCCAGCTGCTCGTCCAGCGATTTGGGCGGCTTGGCCGGGTTGAGGCCGGCTTTCTTGAACAGTTCGGCGTTATAGGCGATGACGTTGGCGCCGTTGTAGTGGGGGAAGGCGTAGACCTTGCCGTCGAAGGTCACGTCCTTGATCGCGCCGTCCACGTACTGGCCCTTGTTGATCACGCCGTCCAGCGGCTGCAGCAGGCCGCTTTGCTTGTAGTCGTAAGCCCAGGGCACGTTCAGGTTGACCAGGGCCGGCGGTTTGCCGGCGCCGACGGCGGCGGTGAACTTGGACTGGATCACGTCCCAGGGGTAATCGGTCCATTTGATTTCGACATTGGGGTTCTGGGCGTTGTATTTGCCGACCAGGTCCTTGAAGTAGCCGTCGAATTTGGGCGACAAGCTCATGGTCCACACTTCCAGCACCGGTTTGTCGGCGGCCAGCGCCGGCAGGGCGACGGCGCAGCCGGCGATGAGCAGGGCGGCGCGAGCGAAGGCGTTGAGTTTCATGATGGTTTCTCCTTGGAGGCCGGCGCTGGCGGGCGGCCAGTCTGACGGCGGACTTGCTGTGTTGATATGCCATTTGATTGGCGTTTTTCCGCATTGTGGCATTGAAGTGGTGTCAATGAAAGCGAGACCAGTTCAATGCCAGTGAGCCGACGGCCGGACGGGGGAGGAAGGGCTCCGGCCGGCCGCGCGGATCAGAAGGTCTTGCTGTAGGAAGCGATCACCTTGACGTCGTTGCGGTCGGATTTGCCGTAGAAGCCGTCGGTGCGCAGCCAGGCCGGGTAGACGCCGATGCTGGCACCCTTGAACATGCCGCTTTGCACGCTGTAGCCGATGCTGAAGTCCACCTCGTGCGCCTTGGTGTCCGCCTTGCCCGGGTTTTTCATTCCGGTGGCGTAGTTGCCGGACAGGCCCACGGTCAGGCCGGGCACGCCCACCTTGGCCAGGTCGTAGTTGACGCCCAGCTTGTAGACGGTGGTGCCGTCCCAGACGAAGTCGTCCAGCTGGCCCCAGGTCTGGATGAAGTTGCGGTTGTCGCTATTGCCCCACGGCGTCATGCGGAAGTTCAGTTCGCCGGAGTCCGGGGCCTTGGTGTAGCCCAGGCCGCCCATCAGCGTCCAGCCGTTGGTGGCATAGCTGACGCTGCCGCTGGCGTGGTATTCGTTCTTGGGGTTCTGGATGCCGGAGAGCTGGGTCTGGTACTTGCCGGTGAAGTAGTAGCCGGTGGCGGTCAGCTTGTCGTCGCCGTTGAGCTGCCAGGAGTAGGAGCCGGCGATCTGGGCGTTGCGGCGGTAGTCCTTGCCTTCGCCTACGCCGACGTCGACGAAGCCGTTCTTGGGCGCGTAGCGGAAGCCCAGGCTGTTGACGTAGTCGACGCGCTTGGCGGCGCTGCCGTTGCTGCGCCCCTGTTCCCAGGAGTTGCTCATGTCGCGGAAGCGGGTGTCCCATTCGTTGCGGAACTGGTCGGCCCAGCCGTAGCCCACTTCGAAGTCGCCGAACTTGTATTTCATTTCCACGCCGCGGTAGGCGTGGGATTGCAGGCCGCCGGAGGTGCCCAGGGTGCCGATGCCTATCGGGGTGTAGCCGGCGCGGGCGGAGAAGCCCTGGCCGTCCTCGTGCTGGCGGAATTTCAGCGCCGCCTGGCTCAAGACCGCGGCGCTCTTGTCCACGCCGCCGGGCTGGGAGCTGTCGTTGACGTCGTGATTCAGCACTTCCGACCAGCCCTTGCCGCTGTCCAGGCGGATGGCGGCGTGGGCGGCGGCGTCGAAGCCCAGCTTGTTCCAGGCATAGCCGGAACGGAAGTTCAGGCCCAGGTTGAGCGCGTTGACGGTGATGTCGTCGCGGTTCTTGCCATTGGGCGGGGCCGGCCAGTCCGCCTGGCGGTTGCGGCCGTAATAGATGGCGCTGACGGTGGTTTCGGACTTGGTGATCAAGTCGTAGACGTCCACCGGTTCGAAGGTGGACGGCGCGCCCTGGGTGGGCGAGGTGTCGTTGGTCGGAATCGAGTCTTCCGCCGCCATGACGACACAGGGCAGGGCGGTCAACAGCAGTAGGGCAAGCTTGGTCGGCTTAGGCATTTCAGTCACTCCAATCACGTGGCGACACCTCTGGCGGATGTCCTGCGCTAAAACTATCTGGTCTTTTACTGGTTCTCAATTGGTATCTCATTGGTATTGCAAAATAATTCGTCATATTGTTGCAATGCTGCCATGCACATGGGTTTGCTGGAAGTAGCCGTTCTTTGACGTCAGATGGCCGCTGAATGCGAATGAAAGGCATCTGCTTTTTGTTTTTACGAACAAAATTTGGAGCGCCAACGAATGATTGCCCGTGGAGGCTATGCGTTTTCAGTCGCGATAGCGTGTGTGGGCGCGGAGAATGTTCGCTTATCGACATTGCTGCTATGCAGCATGACCTTGAGGCCAAGTCCGGCTCCGGCTGATCCATAGGCCACCGGCCATTGCCAGACTAAAAAAAAGCCTGGCAAGCGCCAGGCCAAGTGCGGAGAGGAGGTAAGCGGCGCTTCAGCCGGCGGCCGCCAGCGAATGGCCGGTCTGCAGCGGCGTTTCGCCGCCCTGGCTTTGACCGGCTTGAGGCAGGGTGAAGTAGTTGATGCTGGATTGCAGCTCATGCGACATCTGTTCCATCTGGCTGGCGGAGTCCGCGGTCTGGCTGGCGGCGGCGCTGGTTTCCTCGGACATCTGCGCCACTTTCTCTACATTGGCGGCGATGCCGGTGCCGGCGGCCTGCTGTTCGTGCAGGGACACCGAGATCGCGCTCAGCGATTGCTTGACCCTGGCCACCTTGTCGTTGATGCCGGTGATGGCGGCGCGCGCGTCGCTGGCTTGTTGCAGCCCCACTTCCATATGGTCCACGGTGTGGTGGATGTTCTGCACCACGTGGGCGCTGCTATCCAGCATTTCGCGGATGCTGGCGCCGATTTCGGAGGTGGATTGGGCGGTGCGCTCGGACAGTTTGCGCACTTCGTCGGCCACCACGGCGAAGCCGCGGCCCTGTTCGCCGGCGCGCGCGGCCTCGATGGCGGCGTTCAGCGCCAGCAGATTGGTCTGGTCCGCCACGTCGCGTATCACCTGGATCACGTTGGCGATCTGCTGCGAGCGGCTGCTCATCAGGTCGGCCTGGTCTTGCGAGGCGCGCGCCATGTCGGCCACCGATTCTATGGTGTGCAGGGTCTGGTCGATGATGGATTCGCCGCGGGTGGCCAGTTCGCCGGTGGAGACGGATTCGGTGGCCACGTCCGTGGTGTTGTCGTCCACCGAGCAGATGCTGACCGACAACTGTTCCACCGACGCCGACATCGACGAGGCGGCGCGAGTCTGTTCCTCCGCGCTGGCGGCCACCTGCTCCGCCGCCGCCGCCAGTTCCGTGGCGTTGGCGCTCAGCTGGCTGATGATCTGCTGCATGGCGCGCACCATGCGGATCAAGCCGCTCTGCATCCGCGCCATGGAGGCGATCACGCTGTGTTGATCGCCCGCCTTGACCTGCAGTCTTTGGCTGAGGTCGCCGTTGGCGATGCGTTCGGTCAGCGCCACTACGTCGCGCGGCTCGCCGCCCAGCTCGGCCATCAGCGAGCGGATGATGATCAGCGACAGCACGGCGCCCAGCGCCACGCCGCAGATCAAGAGCGCGATGGCGACGGCGCGGCTGGCGGCGGCGCGTTCCTGCGCCTTGGCGAACTCTTCCGCCGCCACCCGCAGCTGCAAGTCGATCAGCGCGGCGATGCGGTTGGCGATGGGATCGATGGCCGGGTACATTTCCTTGTCCAGGAAGAGCTGCATCGCGGCGCGGTCCCCGGTCTGGGCCAGGCTTTTGAGCCGCGCCACGCTGGCGTCGGCCTGGCGCATCGCCGCCTCGGCCTGGTCGGCCAGGGTTTTTTCCTCGGCGGTCAGATAGGTGGCGCGGTAATCGCCCCATTGTTTTTTCAGCGCCGCCTGCGCGGCGTCGATGCCGCCTAGAAAACCGGCGGCGTCGATGGCGCCGGCATGCAGCTTGTGCGCGCCGTCCACAATGCCCACCGCGTAGCTGTCGGCCACGGTTTTCAGCTGTTTCAGGCAGACCACCCGGTCGTTGTAGGTGGTGGCGAAGTCGTCGAGTATGCCTTTTTGCGCGTGCTGGCCAAACAGGCTGATCAGGATGGTGATGGCCAGCAGGGCCGCGACGAGCGCGCTTAGGCGCTGGGCGATGGTCAGGCGGTTGAACATGACGCTCTCCGAATTGGTTTTTACATGCATAAAACCGATTTTGACTATTTGGAGGTGTAGTCGCGGCATGTGACGGCGGCATGGCAAGGCCGTGAACCTGGGGGTTTAACTTAAAAGCCGCTGCTGCAAAATTCTACCTATAACTCCATGATTCCGTTATAATTCCGCCCCTTTGCGGCCGCCATCGCCCGACGCGGCCACCTATACTAAATGTCAGGAAACGCCATGAGCCTGTTGTCGCACCAGATCGAGTTGCTATCGCCCGCCAAGACCGCCGAAATCGGCCGCGAGGCCATCTTGCACGGCGCCGACGCGGTGTACATCGGCGGGCCCAGCTTCGGCGCGCGCCACAACGCCTGTAATAGCGTGGAGGACATCGCCGGCCTGACCGCGTTCGCCCACCGCTACCACGCGCGCATCTTCGCCACGCTCAACACCATCTTGCATGACGCCGAGCTGGAGCCGGCGCGCAAGCTGATCTGGCAGTTGTACGACGCCGGCGTGGACGCGCTGATCATCCAGGATATGGGCATCCTGGAACTGGATCTGCCGCCTATCCAGCTGCACGCGTCCACCCAATGCGACATCCGCACGCCGGAAAAAGCGCGTTTCCTGTCCGACGCCGGCTTCTCCCAGGTGGTGCTGGCCCGCGAGCTGACCATTCCGCAAATCCGCAAGGCGGCGGACGCGGTGGGCGACGACGCCACCATCGAATACTTCATCCACGGCGCGCTGTGCGTGGCCTTCTCCGGCCAGTGCTATATCAGCCACGCCGACAACGGCCGCAGCGCCAACCGCGGCGACTGTTCGCAAGCCTGTAGGCTGCCGTACACGCTGACCGACAAGGATGGCGGCGTGGTGGCTTTCGACAAGCATTTGCTGTCGATGAAGGACAACAACCAGAGCGCCAACCTGGAGGCCTTGCTGGACGCCGGCGTGCGTTCCTTGAAGATCGAGGGCCGCTACAAGGACGTGTCCTATGTGAAGAACATCACCGCCCATTACCGGCTGCTGCTGGACGAGATCATCGAGCGGCGGCCGGAGCTGGCGCGCGCCTCCAGCGGCGACAGCGAGATCTTCTTCGCGCCGGACCCGGACAAGACCTTCCACCGCGGCGGCACCGACTACTTCGCCACCGGCCGCAAGATCGACATCGGCGCTTTCGATTCGCCCAAATTCGTCGGCGTCGGCCTGGGCGTGGTCAGCAAGGTGGGCTCGGACTGGCTGGAGATCGCCACCGGCGAAACCATGAGCAACGGCGACGGCATCAACTTCATGAAGAAGCGCGAAGTGGTGGGCGTGCAGGCCAACACCGTGCAGCAAGTGGGCAAGACCGCGGACGGCGAGCTGTTGTGGCGGGTGTTTCCCAACGACGTTTCGGTGCTGGCCGGCCTCAAGCCGGGCGTGGACATCAGCCGCAACCGCGACCACGCCTGGGAACTGGCGCTGCTGAAGAAGTCCGCCGAACGCAAGGTGGGCGTGTGGATGACGCTGAGCGAAAACGCCGAAGGCCTGGAACTGAGCATTACCGACGAGGACGGCGTCAGCGCCTCCGCCTGTAGCCCGCTGGCGCTGGAGCCGGCCAAGGACGCCGACAAGGCGCTGGCCGGCCTGCGCGACAATCTGGGCAAGCTGGGCAACACCATGTTCGTCGCCCACGAGGTGACGCTGCAGCTGTCCCAGCCGTGGTTCGTGCCGGCCTCGGCGATCAACGCGCTGCGCCGCGACGCCATCGCCCGGCTGGAGGCCGCGCGCTTGCAGGCCTGGCCGCGCCAGCCGCGCAAGGCGGCGCTGGAGCCGCCGGCGCCGTATCCGGAAAAGACGCTGAGCTATCTGGCCAATGTCTACAACAACCTGGCCTGGCAGTTCTACCGCAAGCACGGGGTGGAGCTCATCGACGCCGCCTACGAGGCGCACGAGGAAGAGGGCGAGGTCAGCCTGATGATCACCAAGCACTGCCTGCGCTTCTCCTTCAATCTGTGTCCGAAGCAGGCCAAGGGCGTGAAGGGCGTGATGGGCCAGGTGCGCGCCGATCCGATGACGCTGAAGTCCGGCAACGAGACCTATACGCTGAAGTTCGAATGCCGGCCCTGCGAGATGCATGTGATGGGCAAGATGAAAAAGCACATCCTGAAGGCGGCGCCGCCGAGCGAGGTGCCCTACACCGCGCCCCTGACCTTCTTCAAGCAGCGTCCGCAGTCTTGAGTGCTGGATTGCCGGTCTGAAACGGCCGGCGCGCCGATTGCGGCGGCGGGGAGGCGCGTAAAATGCGCCTCTTTCCTTTTTTCCTATTTGGAACAATCCTTTAATAAACGATCGCCGGCCACGCCGGCAGCACGGGGAATCAAACGTGGCCGACATCGAGCGCCTGGACACCTGGGTCAAATACAAGAACGGTTTATGCGAGGACTGCATGGGCAGCTGCTGTTCCATGCCGGTGGAAGTGCGGCTGCCCGATCTGGTGCGCATGGGCGTGGTGGACGAGTTCGAGTTGGAAGAACCGATCAAGAACATCGCCAAGCGCCTGGAAAAGCAGCGGCTGATCCAGCATTTCAATTTCAAGCGCGAGCTGTTCACGCTGGCGCGGCGCGCCAACGGCGATTGCATGCACCTGGATCAGAAGACCCGTTTGTGCACTATCTACGAGCGGCGGCCCAATACCTGCCGCAACCATCCCAAGGTGGGCCCCAAGCCGGGCTTTTGCGCGTATACCCGCAATCCGCAGAAGATCGCTTTCCATCGCAACACCGCGGCGTGAACGCTGTTTCACGTGAAACCCTCCGTTGATTCGACTGGATTGTCATGAACCCCATTTATCCTTTATTCGCTTTCCTCATCGGCGTCGTGGTGCCGCTGCAGGCCGCCATCAACAACCAGCTCAAGGGCGTGCTGGGCAATAGCACGCTGCTGGCGGCGCTGGTGTCGTTCTCCGTGGGCAGCCTGTGTCTGGCCGGCCTGGCCGTCGCCACCGGTCAGAAATGGCAGGATCTGGCGCAATTGGGCCGGGTAGAGTGGTGGATGTTGTTGGGCGGCGCGATGGGGGCGATGTTCGTGTTCGGCACCACCTTGCTGGCGCCGCGGCTGGGCGTGGCGGCCATGCTGTCCCTGGTGATCGCCGGCCAAGTGTGCGTATCCCTGATGTTCGACCGTTTCGGCTGGTTGGCGATGCCGCTGCGCGAGGTGAACGCGCCTCGGCTGCTGGGCGCGGCGCTGGTGGTGGGCGGGGTGTTGTTGGTCAACTTCGGCGACAAGTGGTTTGGACGCGCTTGAATGATGGGCGCGGAGCCAACACGCTAAAAACGGCAGCCTGAGGCTGCCGTTTTTCTTGGCCGGCGCGCGGCGCTTACTTGGGTTGCGGCTTGGCCATCGGACTCATGCGGCGGCCCATCTGGCCGTGCCATTGGTCCATCACCTTCTGTTGCTCCGGCGTCAGTTGGGCGTAGAAGGTTTTCAGCGCGTCCAGGCGCTTCTGCATCGCGTCCTGATGTTGTTTCATCATGTCCAGCATGCGCTCCATGCGCTGCGGCGCGGTGTCGCCGGCCTGGGGCTTGGGCGGCATCGTCCGTTCGCCCGGCTTCATCGAGGCGGCGAAGGTTTTCCAGGCGGCTTCCTGGTTCGCCTGCAGCTTCAGTTGATCGTGCAGCCCTTGCAGATGGCGCGCGGCCATGGCTTCGCGCTGGGCCGGGTCCATGTGGCGGCCTTTTTCCATCATCGGCATCGGGCTTTGCGTCGGGGCCTCGCCGGCGGCCAGCGCGGAACCGGCAACGCCGGCGGCCAGCAGCGTGGCGATCAGCATGGGCTTGAACAGCTTGGTCATGATTGAAGACTCCTACCGAGGTTGATCATGCAGCCAGTATTGACCACGGATGTCTGGCAAGTGTTGCGGCTAGGGCGGGGCTTGTTATCGAGTGTTAACCGGGCCGGCCGGCTTAGCAGTTTGCAACAATGCGCGGAGAGATGTTGTCGGGGGCCGGCTGCTTAAGGTTCTGTCCTGCCGGCGAGGCGATTAAGCGATGCTTAGAGTCTGTTCAAAGTCTGCTGCGCTTGGTGAGACGCGACCGGCCCATCTGCCGTGGGCGCTTTCCGCTTTCTCAGCCGCAAGGTCTTGCCCCGATCTTGCTCGCGAGGCTTTGAACCGCTTCTTAGTTGTGGGACTCATTGCCTTGGCCGGCCTGCAGTTTGCGCATCGGCCCCTGGCCTCGGCCGCCCATCAGCGGTGGGCTGTCCTGGTCCATGATTTTTTGCTGCTCGGGCGTGAGCTGGCCGTAGAAGGATTTGAGCGCTTCCAGCCGCTTTTGCAGGTTCAGCAGGTGGCGCTGCGCCATCAGCACGCGCTGCTCCATGCGCTCGGGCGCGGTGGACGCGTTTTCGCAAGGCGGCGGCGGGCCGGGGCGGGTGGCGCTGGCGAAGGCCAGCCAGGCGGCTTCCTGCGCCGGCTGTATCTTGAGCTTGTCGTGCAGCGTTTTCTGGTGCTGGGCGATGAAGGCGTCGCGCTTGGCCGGGTCTATCTTCCACGACCGGCCGGCGAAGTTGCCCATCGGCGGGCATGCGGGCTCCGGCGGCGCGGCCAGAGCGGCGCCGGCGACGAGGCTGGCGAGTATAAAGGGTATCTGCGGTTTCATAGGCGGGCCATTCCATTGATGGCTGCGACGCGGGCGGACGGCATCGGCAGGATCACTCCATTATTCTGGATGGCGACTGTCAATTAAGTATGAGTTGGCCGGGGTCAATTGTTACCAAATGTAAAGCCCGTCCGCAAGCGTTTTGCCTACGGGCTTTTTCCCGACCGGCGCGGGGATTTGAACTAGAGTGAATTGCGGCATTCCCTTATCGTCGCCGGAGCGTTTTCGCATGAGCCTGCCTGACTCTTCATTTCCTTGGTTCTCCGCGCTGGGCGCGGGCGGTTTGAACGGCGCCTTGGTGGAGTATTGGATCGATGCCTGGCAGCGTTCCGTGCTGTATTGCGATATTTTGCGCCAGCGCGGCGACACCTATCTGGAGCACGCCGCCTCCGGCCACCCGCCGGTGCTGGTGTTCGACTATGACATCATCGTCGACGGCCGCGAACTGGAACAACCGGTCAATTACGCCTTGTCGGCCATCCGTCCGCCGGACGGCTGCCCGAAACCGGACCCGGCCAAACGGCCCTTCGTGGTGATAGACCCGCGCGCCGGCCACGGGCCCGGCATAGGCGGTTTCAAGATGGATAGTGAGATCGGCATCGCGTTGCGCCAAGGCCATCCTTGTTATTTCGTGATGTTCTTCCCGGTGCCGGAGCCCAAGCAGACGATTGAATGCGTGTGGCGGGCCGAGAAGATCTTTCTGCAAAAGGTCAATCAACTGCATCCGCACAGTTCCGGCAAGCCCTTCGTCATCGGCAATTGCCAGGGCGGCTGGGCCTTGGCGATGCTGGCGGCCACCGCGCCGGAACTGGTGGGCCCCATTCTGCTGGCCGGTTCGCCCTTGTCCTACTGGGCCGGCGTGGCCGGCAAGAATCCGATGCGTTATTCCGGCGGCCTATACGGCGGCACCTGGATGGCCTCCCTGGCCGGAGACCTGGGCCACGGCCAGTTCGACGGCGCCCATCTGGTCAGCAATTTCGAGCAGCTGGACCCGGCTAACACCTACTGGAAAAAGCCTTACACCCTGTACGCCAAGGTGGACAGCGAGCGCGAACGCTTTCTGGAGTTCGAACGCTGGTGGGGCGGCCACTATCTGCTGAACAAGGCGGAAATGGAGTGGATTGTGCAGAACCTGTTCGTCGGCAACCGGCTGAGCCACGGCGAGGTGACGCTGGAGCAGGGGCGGCAGGCGGTGGATTTGCGCAATATCCGTTCGCCCATCGTGGTGTTCGCCTCCTGGGGCGACAACATCACGCCGCCGCAGCAGGCCTTGTTCTGGATCGCGGATCTGTACCACAGCGTGGAGGACATCCGCGTCAATGAGCAGACCATCGTCTATTGCCTGCACGAACAGGTGGGCCATCTGGGCATTTTCGTGTCCGCCGGCGTGGCCAACAAGGAGCACAGCGAACTGGCCAGCGCGCTGGACCTGATCGATGTGCTGCCGCCCGGCCTGTACGAGGCCATCATCACCGATACCCACCCGGAAATGGCCGGGCTGGAATATCTGCAAGGGCGCTATGTGATCCGCTTCGAGCCGCGCGACATCGACGACATCCTGGCCCTGGGCGACGGCCGCCAGGGCGAGGCCGCTTTCGAAGTGGTGCGTCGGGTGGGCGAGGTCAACCAGCAGTTGTACGACACCTTCGTCTCGCCCTGGCTGCGTTTGTACGGCAATGAGCACACCGCGCGCTGGTGGCGCGAAATGCATCCGTCGCGCCTGGAGCGGCGCTGGTTCTCCAGCCGCAACCCCTGGCTGGCCGGGCTGAGGCAATGGGCGGAGCAAGTGCGCGACGAGCGGCGGCCGGCGGCGGAGGACAATCCCTTCTGGCAATGGCAGCAAAGCTACGCGCGCTTGATGGAGACCGCGCTGGACGGCTGGCGCGACGGCCGCGACGCCTGGCAGGAACTGAGTTTCCGTAGCCTGTTCGAATCGCCGTGGAGCGCGGCGCTGACCGGCTTGAAGCCGCAGCGCGAATACGGAGTGCGCAAGGCGGACGGCAGCTGGGAGCGCAGCGAGATGCTGCGGCTCAAGCGCCAGGAGCTGGAAGCCCATTACGCCGAGGGCGGGCCGGTGGACGGCTTTTTGCGGCTGCTGATCTATGTCGCCATCGGCAACGGCGTGGTGGACGTGAGGCCGTTCAACGCCATCCGCCGGGTGATGCAGGAAACCGCCCTGGGCGAGGATTTGACGCTGGAGCAGTTCAAGCAGGCGGTGCGGCGGCAAACCTGGCTGGTGCGCAACGACGAGAAACGCGCGCTGGCGACGCTGGAGCATTTGCTGCCCACTGAGGAGCAGCGCCAGTTCTCGCTGGAATTGGCCATCCTGTTGTTGCAGGCGGCCGGGCCCATCAGCGGCGAAAAACAACAGCGGCTGGGCCGGCTGGCGCTGGCGATGGGCTTGGCGCAGCGGCACGCCGCTCCCGCCGCGGCCCCGGCGCCCGTCAAGCCCGCGCCCCAGCGCGCGCCGCGGCAACGCAAGCCCAAGCCGGCCGCGTGAGGGTGGCTTTGCGGCGCGGCGGGCGCAAGGTACACTGCGCCCGCCCAAGCCAGAAAACACGATCATGAACGCATCGCAAGCCAAGAACCCCACCCACGGCGTCACGCTGGAACAGATGCTGAACCAGCTGGTCGGCCACTACGGCTGGCCGGAGCTGGGCCGGCGCATCCAGATCCGCTGCTTCAATCACGATCCCAGCGTCAAATCCAGCCTGGCCTTCTTGCGCCGCACCCCGTGGGCGCGCCAGCAGGTGGAAGACTTGTTCGTGGCGCTGAAGACCCGGCCGCAGGCGGCCGCCGGTTCCGGAACGGACTCCCGTCCGCGGCTGTTTTCCAAAAAATCGTCCTGACGATCCATTGTCCCTGTCCACGGTTTGACGCTGTATTGCGTTATGGCGATGGGAACCCCCTATCGTCAGCCGGGAGCGTGAGATGGAACTGGAAATCAGCGTGGAAGCGGAGAAGAAGTACTTGAACAGCCTGGTGGCGCTGACCGTGGTGCTGCTGTCGGTGTTCATGGGACTGGGCAAGCTGAAGGACGACAATATCGTGCAGGCGCGCCAGCTCTTGAAGGCGGACGCCGTGGACGGCTGGTCCGAATACCAATCCAAGAAGATCAAGCAGCATCTGGCGGAAAGCAGCCTGCGCCAGGCGCGTTTGCTGGCGCTGGCCAATCCGGCGGCGGCGGCGGCCTTGCGGCCGGAGCAAGCGGCGATTCAAGGCGATATCGCCCGCTACGCGGCGGAGGCGCAGGCTTTGCAGCAAAAAGCCAAGGCCAAGGAGCAGGGCTTCGAGGAGTTGAACGCTCGCCATGAGCTGTTCGACGTCAGCGACGCCGGCCTGTCCATCGCCGTGGCCTGCGCCGCGGTGGCGGCGCTGGCCGCCAATTTCATCCCGCTCTTGTGCGCCTGGGCTTTTGGCGCGCTGGGCGTGTTTTTCTGGCTGGCGGGTTTCGCCGGCTGGAACATCCATCCGGGCTGGATCGTTTCCTTGCTGGGCTGAGCCGCCGAGGCTGCGGCCCTATCGGCGGCAGGGTTGCAACTGTCATCGATTTGGATCAGGCTGTCCGGGTTTTCCGCAATCCTGCGTTTTGTCCCGAGACATTCTGAACTGGAGAAAAGCGATGAAACTGTATTTTTCCCCCGGCGCCTGCTCGCTGTCCCCGCATATCGTGTTGTTCGCCAGCGGCCTGCCCTTCGACACCGAGAAGGTCAATCTCAAGGTTCAGCCGCATCTGACCGAGGGCGGGGTGGACTTCTCCACCATCAATCCGCGCGGCTATGTGCCGGCCTTGCAGCTGGACAACGGCGAACTGCTGGCCGAGGGCGTGGCCATCGTGCAATACCTGGCGGATCAGGTGCCGGCCAAGCAGTTGGCGCCGGCCAACGGCACGCTGGAGCGCTACCGGCTGCAAGAGTGGCTGAACTATATCTCCACCGAGGTGCACAAGGGCTTCTCGCCGCTGTTCTACCCCAATAGCGACGAGCTCAAGCAGCAGGCCTGGGACAAGCTGACCCGCCGCCTGGGGCTGGCGGAGCAGCAGCTGGCGAAAACGCCCTATCTGCTGGGCGAACGTTTCAGCGTGGCCGACGCCTATCTGTTCACCTGCCTGAACTGGGCGCAGTTCGTCCAGCGCTCGCTGGGCGATTTCCCGGCGCTGATCGATTTCCAGAAACGCGTGGCGGCGCTGCCCTTCGTGCAGCAGGCCTTGAAGGCGGAAGGCTTGCTGGAATAATTCCAAGTGGAACGGGAATAAGCTCGCTGTTCCAGACAAGATCATGCCCGGCTTTAGCCGGGCATTTTTCATGGCGAGTGGATTTATACCGCCTCGGCCTGCAGGTGCCGCAGATACGCGTCCGCGCTGGCCTCGATCTTGGCGTCGCTCAGATCGTGCTCGGCGCCGTGCAGTGTGAAGCCAGGCAGCCATTCGGCGCGGAGGTAGCGGCAGGTCAGCTCGAACGGCCGCAGCACTTCCTCCATCCGGTACAGATAGCGGCCGTCGGGCGCGAAGTCCCGCTCGCGTATGCCGGTGGACACCGCCACGCTGATGCGCTTGTCCCGCATGCGCCAGTCTTCCGGCCATGCGCCGATGGCGAAGCCCTCGTCCAGCACCTGGTCCTGCCAGGTTTTCAACAGCGGCGGCGAACTGAACCAGTACAGCGGGAATTGCAGCACGATGCGTTGGTGGCGGTTCAGCAGCGCCTGTTCGCGCGCCACGTCGATATTGCCGTCCGGATAAGCCTGGTATAGCGAGTGCACGGTGTAGCGCTCCGGGTGCCGGCATAACGCGGCCATCCAGCGGCGGTTGATTCGGGATTGTTCCAGATCGGGGTGGGCAACGATGATCAGGGTTTTCATGGCGCTTCCTGTAAAATGGGAGAGGGCATGCTAACAACGGATCAAGTTGTTGATAAGTATGCACTTTTTTGTTTCATAAGCACCAAGAGGTAACTGTGCCCGCATGAGCGAACTGAATTTCCCCATCGACGCCACCGTGCGGCTGGTGGGCGGCAAATGGAAATGCGCGATCCTCTGCCATTTGTCCGAGGACAGCCGGCGCACCGGCGAACTGCGCCGCTTGCTGGGCGGGGTGTCGCAGAAAGTGTTGACCGAGCAACTGCGCGAACTGGAGCGCGACGGCCTGATCGCGCGCACGGTTTACGCGGAAGTGCCGCCGCGGGTGGATTACCGGCTGACCGAGCTGGGCGGCACGCTGCGGCCGGTGATAGACGCGATGTGCGCCTGGGGCGCTTTCTATCTGGAGCGGCCGACGGCGGGCGTATAATGCGGGCGCGATAAAACCAGAAAAAGGCTGTCCCGTGAAACTTGCGCCTCTCCTCCTCACCTCCCTGCTGGCCGTGACGACCGTGAACGCTTGGGCCGCCCCGCTGAAGCTGCGGGTGCTGGAAACCTCCGACGTGCACATGAACCTGCTGGATTACGATTACTACCAGGACAAGCCGACGCAGGACTTCGGCCTGGCGCGCGCGGCGACGCTGATCCGCGCGGCGCGGCAAGAGGCGCGCAACAGCCTGCTGATAGACAACGGCGATCTGTTGCAAGGCAATCCGCTGGGCGATCTGGTGGCCAAGGTTCAGCCGCTGCGCGCCGGCGAGGTTCATCCCGCCTACAAAGTGCTCAACTGGCTGGGTTACGACGCCGGCAATATCGGCAACCACGAGTTCAATTACGGCTTGCCCTTTCTCGGCCAGGCGCTGAAGACGGCGGCCTTTCCCTATGTCAACGCCAATGTGGTGGACGCCAAGACCGGCCGGCCGTATTTCCAGCCCTATGTGTTGCTCAAGCGGGAGTTCAAGGACGAGGACGGCCAGCCGCAGACGCTGAACATCGGCGTGATCGGCTTTGTGCCGCCGCAGATCATGCAGTGGGACAAAACCAATCTGCAGGGCAAGGTGGAGGTGAGGGACATCGTCGACACCGCGCGCCGCTATCTGCCTGAACTCAAGCAGAAGGGCGCCGACATCGTGATTGCGGTGCCGCATTCCGGTTTCGAAAAAGGCGAGAGCGCGCGCTTCGCCGAGAACTCGGTGGCCGGCCTGGCCGAGGTGGCCGGCATCGACGCCATCTTGTTTGGCCACGCCCACGCGGAATTCCCGTCTTCCGCCTTCGCCGGCTATCCCAAGGTGGACCTGGCCGCCGGCACCATCAACGGCGTGCCGGCGGTGATGCCGGGACGCTGGGGCGACCATATCGGCGTGGTGGACCTGGTGCTGGAGCGCGGCGACGGCGGCTGGAAGGTGAGCGGCAAACAGGCCGGCTTGCGCGCCGTCTACGACAAGCAGGCCAAGCGATCGCTGGCGGCCGCCGAGCCCAAGGTGGCCGAGCTGATCGCCGCCGAACACCGCCGGACGTTGGACTATGTGCGCGGCAAGGTGGCGGAAACCCGCGCGCCGATTTACAGCTACTTCGCCCAGGCGGCGGACGATCCCTCGGTGCAGATCGTGGCCGAGGCCCAGGCTTGGTATGTGAAGAACGCGATCAAGGGCACCGAGTACGAAGGCTTGCCGGTGCTGTCCGCCGCCGCGCCGTTCAAGGCCGGCGGCCGCCAGGGCTGGAATTACTACACCGAAATCCCGGCCGGTCCGCTGGCGATCCGCAATCTGGCCGATCTCTACATCTATCCCAATACGCTGAAGGCGGTGAAGGTCAGCGGCCGCGAAGTGCGCGAGTGGCTGGAGATGTCGGCCGGGCAGTTCCTGCGCATCGATCCCAAGGGCCCCAAGACCCAGCCGCTGCTGAACCCGGAATTCCGCTCTTACAACTTCGACAGCATCGCCGGCGTCAGCTATGAGATCGACGTCAGCCGGCCGGCGCGCTACGACGCCGACGGCAAGCTGGTTGCACCGGACAGCCATCGCATCGTCAAGCTGAGCTATCAGGGGAAGCCGATAGACGAGAACGCCGGTTTCCTGGTGGCCACCAACAACTACCGCGCCTCCGGCGGCGGCCACTTCCCCGGCATAGACTCCAGCCGCGTGGTGGTGGATTCTCCGGACGAAAACCGCGCGGCGGTGGCCGCCTATCTGGCCGAGCGCAAGGTGGTGGACCCGGCGGCCAAGCCGGCCTGGCGCATCCTGCCGGTGGCCGGCGTCGCCATGCGCTTCGACACCGGCGCCGGCGCGTTGCGCTATCTGGCGCGCCAGCCGCAGTTCCGCCTGGCGGCGGAGCATGGTGACGGTTCGGTGAGCCTGGAGCTGGTGGAATAAGAGAAAGGTTTAAGAACCTGTTCACGACCTGCTTCGCTGAGGCGGTACAGGGTTAAAAACAAGCTCAAAATGCTCATGTGCCACTCGTACATTCTGTTTTTTCGCTCGTTTTTGCCTTGTCTCGTTCTGGCTCGCGAGACTTTGAACAGGCGCTAAGCCTGTTCTCGCGTATTGCTGTTAGCGATATCGGGAATGGGCGATGCGGCCAGTTCGCCGCGTCGATGCAGCTGGCTGTGGACCTCGGCCGGTTGCAGCGCCTCGCGCAGCCGCGCCAGCGCGGCGTCGATGCGGGCCTGGCCGCACATGAACAGGTCCAGCGCGGCGTAGCCGTGTTCCGGCCAGGTGTGGATGCTGAGGTGGGATTCCATCAGCAGTAGGATGCCGGTGACGCCCTGGGCTTCGCCGAAGTGGTGGACATGGCCGGCCAGCACGGTGGCGCCGGCGGCCTGCGCCGCCTGGCGCAGCGCCTGTTCCACCTGGGCCGGGTCGCAGAGGCGCTGCGGCGGACAGCCGTGAAAATCCGCCAGCAGATGCCGGCCGATCGCCGTCTTCATTTATGGCCGCCGCCGCTGCCCCAGCCGGAGGAGCCGCCGCCGCTACCGCTGCTCCAGCTGCGGGAGCTGGAGCCGCCGCTGTCCATATTGGAAAAGTTGAGCATGGTGGTGATCACGATCACCAGCAGGCAAAACGCTTTATAGAGTCCTGGCGACATCGGCCTTCATTCCTTCTGCTTGAGCGGTATCGCCAGCACGCAGCAGGCGAAGAAGCAAATCAGCAGCCCATCGCCGATATCCTGACCCAGGAAGGCCAGCGGCAGGTTGATCAATAACAGCACCAGGCCGAATTTGACGGCGATGGCCTTCAAATCCTCGCCGTCGTCCTCGGCGGCGGAAAAACCCGGTTCGATCGGCGTGGCGCTGCCAAACCAGCGGCCGACCTCCACCGAGGTGGCCAGGCGGCTGCAGCTCCAGCTCAGTTCCTGCGCGGAGAGTTCGCGCGACAAGCGCTTCTGGCCGCCGGAGATCTGGTATTCGCTGAGCAGCGCTTGATCGCCCAACTGGGCGCGCCAGGGGAAGGCGCCGGCGGCGTAGACGATGCGGGCGGCGTAGTCGGGATAGGCGCGCTGATAGGCCTTGTTGCCCAGCATCGCGTAATCGGCGCGCAAGCTGTCCACCCACACGTCCATCAACTCGCCGATAAACCAGCCGTCGCCGCTTTCCACCAGCCAGCGGAAGCCCTTGTCCACGTTGTAGAGCAGGTATTCGCACCAGCGGCTGTCGGCGTCCTCTTCTTCGGCCCACACCAGCGCGCCGGTCAGCGTCCACGGCAGCTTGTCTATGGTGGCGGTCTTGCCCAGCTCCAGCGTCAGCGGCGCGTCCAGCCGCTGTTGCGCCTTGCTCAGCGCCAGCGCCTGGTCGCCGCTGGCGTCCACCTGGGTGTGGCAGTGGCCGCAGACCAGTTGGGTGGCGGCGCCGGCGCGGTAGCTCAGCGGCGCGGCGCAGGACGGGCATTCCAGCGAGGCGACGCTGCCTTTTAGCTTGCCGGTGGCTTCTTCTATCATCCGCGCATCGCGCAAGCGCTCCATGCGCAGCTGCTGCAGGGTGACGGCGTTGCCGAGGAAAAGCTGAGGCTTTTGCGGGTTGTCGGAGTAATCCAGCGTCAGGAATTGCGCCTGGCGGCGCGCGTCCACCACTTTGGCTTGCCAGCCGGCGCCCACCTGGAAGGGCAGCTCGCCCTCGCCGGCGGTGCATTCGGCGCTGCGAACATCGGAGATCACGAAATCGGCCTTGCCGTGGCGGAAGACCGCGCCGGGCCGCTGGTGTTCGAAGCCCGCCGCTTGCGGCGCCGCGCCGGCGGCCAGCGTCAGCGTGTACTGGCCGACGCTTTCCGACAGCCAGCCGTCGCCGCCGTCGTCGAACAGCACATACCACTCGTTCCATAGGCCGGCGTCGTAGCGCAGCTGGATGCGGCCGACGATGCTGAAGCCGCGGTCCATGTACAGGCCGCAGCTGGTGATTTGCAGCGGCGAGTAATCATTGAGCAGCGCCGCCATCTTGCCGATGTCGCGGACGCTGTCCGCGCTGCGCAGCAGGGTGCTCTGGCAATAGGCGCACACCGCCATGGCGGAGGCTTCGGACTTGAACTCGACATCGGCGCCGCAGGAGGGGCAGGCAATACGGTACATGCGCTAGCTTAACCCACCAGTTTCTTCAGCACGTCGGCCTTGGCCGCGTCGTAATCCGCCTGGGTGATCAGGCCCTGATCCAGCAGGCCCTTGAGCTGGGCCAGCTTGGCTTGCGGATTGTCCGCCGCAGGCGCGGCGGCTGGCGTTGCCGGCGCGGCTTGCGCGGCGGGCGCAGCCTCAGGCTGCACCGCCTGCTGCATGGCCTGGCCCATCAGCTGGCCGACGCCGACGCCGGCCGCCAAGCCGGCGCCCAGGCCGGCGATGCCGCCCTCGTTCTGCGCCGCCAGCGGAATGCTTTCCGCCGCCTGGTAGCGGGTGTATTGGTTGAGATCGCCGGCCATGCCCATGGCGATGCGCTTGTCTATGGCTTTTTGCAGCTCTTCCGGCAGCGAGATGTTTTCCACCGCGAAACTGTCCAGCTCCAGGCCCAGGCGCTGGAAGACCGGGATCAGCGCTTCGCGGATCTTGTCCGCCATCAGGCCCTGGTTGCCGGCCATGTCGAGGAAGGGCACGCCGCTGCCGCCCAGCACGCTGCTCATGGTGGCCACCACCTGGTTGCGCAGCTGCAACTCCAGATCGTCGCGGCTGTAGCTGTCGCGGGTGCCGCTGACCTCGGTGAAGAACAGGCGCGGATCGGCCACGCGGTAGGAATAGACGCCGAAGGCGCGCAACCGCACCATGCCGAAGTCCTGGTCGCGTATCGTCACCGGCTGGGCGGTGCCCCATTTGCGGCCCAGCTGCAGCCGGGTGCTGAAGAAGTGCACATCGGATTTGAAGGGGGATTCGAACAGCTTGTCCCAGTTCTTCAGATAGGTCAGCACCGGCAGGGTCTGGGTGGTCAGCTTGTACATGCCGGGTTCGAACACGTCGGCGATCTTGCCTTCGTTGATGAACACCGCCGCCTGCGATTCCCGCACCGTCAGGCTGCCGCCGTACTGGATCTCGTTGTCCTGCATCGGATAACGCCAGGCCAGCACGCCGTCTTCCTGTTCCTGCCACTCCAGGATGTCGATGAACTGCTTCTTGATGAAAGACATCAGGCTCATAGTGTCTGCTCCAATTGAAAAGGCGCGGCCGGGGTCAGGACAGGCTGCCGGCGTTGATCAGGCCCACCGCCAGGTGGATGGATCCGGCCAGGATGCCCATCGCCAGATTATTGTCTATCAGCGCGCGGCTCAGGTCTTTCAGGCAGCGCGCCACCACCATGTGGACGACGATCTGCACCAGCATGGCCAACAGCGCCCACAGCATGAAGCTGTTCCAGTTGTTCAGGTGCCAGGCGCTGGAGGCCAGCGTCAGCGAAAAGCCCAGCAGCGCGCCGGCGAAGGACACCGCGGCGGCGTGGCCGTTGTCGCGGATCAGCTTCAGCTCGTCTATCGGGGTGACCCAGCAATAAATCACCGCGAACAGCGCCAACAGCGCGAGGCCGCTGCCCATATAGGTCAGGTAGGCGATCAGGGCGGGCAGGAAGGCGGCAATCATGGTCAGGCGTCCTTTGTCGATGCGGAGCGCGCGCGGCGGCGGGCCGCGGGCTGGGGCATAATGGCGGCTATTTTACCCACAATGACAATCCAATGCGAAATCGCTTGCTGATAGTATCGGTGTTTATCGTGGCCTCCTGCGGGCTGGCTTACGAGCTGATCACCGGCGCGCTGGCTAGTTACTTGCTGGGCGACTCGGTGCTGCAGTTCTCTTCCATCATAGGCTGCTACTTGTTCGCCATGGGGGTGGGCTCCCATTTGTCCAAGTACGTGAAGGACGAGCGGGTGCTGGACGCCTTCATCGAAATCGAGCTGCTGGTCGGCCTGATCGGCGGCGTGTCCGCCGCCGTGTTGTTCCTGGTCTTCGCCTGGGCCGGCGAGCCGTTCCGCCTGGTGCTCTACGGCCTGGTCTTCGTGATCGGAGTGTTGGTGGGCATGGAAATCCCGCTGGTGATGCGGGCGATGAACCAGCGCCAGGCGAGCTTTTCCGAGCTGGTCAGCCAGGTGCTGACTTTCGACTACCTGGGCGCGCTGGCGGTGTCCTTGCTGTTTCCCTTGGTGCTGGCGCCCCGGCTGGGCCTGGCGCGCAGCGCGCTGCTGTTCGGCCTGCTCAACGCCGGCGTGGCCTTGTGGGCTTGCCGCGCCTTCCGCCATGAATTGCGCCGGCCCGGCTTGCAGATGGCGCGCAGCGGCGTGGTCTTGCTGCTGTTGATCGGCGGTTTTCTGGCCTCAGATCACCTGACGCGCTGGAGCGAGAAGGCGGTGTACGGAGACGAGATCATCCATGCCGAGACCACGCCCTACCAGCGTCTGGTGATCACCAAGTGGAAGAGCGATCTGCGGCTCTACATCAACGGCAATCTGCAGTTCTCCAGCCGCGACGAACACCGCTACCACGAGGCGCTGGTGCATCCGGTGCTGGCCAAGCTGCCGTGGGCGCGCAATGTGCTGGTGTTGGGCGGCGGCGACGGTCTGGCGGTGCGCGAGATGCTCAAATACCGCAATATCCAGCGCATCACCCTGGTGGATCTGGACCCGGCGATGACCCGGCTGTTCAGCCGCTCCGAGCCGCTGCGCGCCTTGAACCAGGGCTCTTTGACCGATCCGCGCGTCACCGTGGTCAACGACGACGCCGCACGCTGGCTGGAGCAGGACCATGGCAGTTTCGACGCCGTCATCGTCGATTTCCCGGACCCGTCCAATTTCGCCTTGGGCAAATTGTATTCGGTGCCGCTGTACCGGCTGCTGGCGCGCCACCTGGCGGAAAACGGCCTGGCGGTGGTGCAGTCCACCTCGCCCATGCACGCGCCGCGCTCGTTCTGGAGCGTGGACGCCACCTTGCGCGCCGCCGGCCTGCACACCACCCCCTACCACGCCTATGTGCCGTCCTTCGGCGAATGGGGCTTCATCATCGCCTCCAAGAAGCCTGGCTACACGCCGCCGGAACGCTATACGGTGCCGCTGCGTTTCCTGGACAAGGAGGCCACGCGACAGATGTTCTTTTTCCCGCCCGACATGCCGCGCTGGAAGGTGCTGCCCAATGAGCTGAACAATCAGCAATTGGTGCACTACTTCGAGCAGGACTGGTCGCAGGTGCTGCGCTGATGCGCCGCCGCGAGGTCTTGCAACTGGCGGCGGCGCTGGCCGGCCTGCCCCTGTTGTCCGGCTGCGAACGGGTGATGCGGCTGGGCCTGCCCTTGCGCTTGAACCGGCCGGGCATGGCCGCCGGCCACCGGCTGCGCGGCGGCATGAGACCACCGCCGCCGCGCGAAACGCGCCGCTGCCGCGTCGCCATCGTCGGCAGCGGCGTGGCCGGCCTGTTCGCCGCCTGGCGGTTGCGCAAGGAGGGCTTCGACGACGTGGTGGTGCTGGACGGGCCGGAGCCGGACGGCAACGCCGCGGCCGGCGCTTTCGGCGGCTATCGCTATCCCACCGGTGCCCACTATCTGCCGCTGCCGTCGATGGAGTCGCGCCATGTGCGCGAACTGTTGGCCGAGATGGGGGTGATCGAGGCCGATCCCTACGGCGCGCGGCCGCGTTTCGACGAGCGCGCGACCGTGCACGCGCCGGACGAGCGGCTGTGGGTAAACGGCCAGTGGCAGGAAGGCTTACTGCCCCGGCTGGGCATGGGCGCGGACGAGTTGGCGCAGCAGCGGCGTTTTCTCGCCCAGACCGCGGCCTGGCGCGAACAGCGCGGCCGCGACGGCCGCCGCGTGTTCTGCGTGCCGCTGGCGCTGTCCTCGCATGACCCGGCCTGGACCGCGTTGGACAGGCTGAGCTTCGCCGACTGGCTGCGCGCCAACGGCTACACCGCGCCCGGCCTGCTGTGGTATCTGGACTACTGCTGCCGCGACGATTACGGCAGCGCGCTGGCCGCCACTTCGGCCTGGGCCGGCCTGCATTATTTCTGCAGCCGCGGCGGCCAGGCGGCCAATGCCGAAGAGGGCGCGGTGCTGACCTGGCCGGACGGGCTCAACCCGCTGATCCGCCATCTGCGCGCCCGCATCGGCGCCGAGCGGCAATGGCCGGGCGTGGCCTGGCGGGCGGCGCCGGCCGGCGCCGGCATGGCGGTGGACTATCTGGACGCGGCCGGCGCGAGCCGGCGCCTGCTGGCCGAACGGGTGATCCTGGCGACGCCGCTGCATGTCAGTCTGCATCTGAGCGAGCAGTTGCCGGAACTGGGCTTCGAGCGCCGCCACCTGCCGCCGCGCGCGCCGTGGCTGATAGGCAACTTCCTGATCGACCGTTTCCCGGCGGAGCCGGCCGCCGCGCCGCTGGCCTGGGATAATGTGGTGTACGGCAGCCGCGGCCTGGGCTATGTGGTATCCACCCACCAGCTGATCCGCGCGGCCAAGCCGGAGCAGAGCGTGTTCACCACTTACCACGCCTTCGCCGACCCGGCGCCGGCGGATGCGCGTAAAATGCTGGAGGCCGCCAGCGCCGAGGACCTGTTCGCCACCGCCGCCGCCGATTTGCGGACCGTCTACGGCTGGCGTTTCCGCCAGTCGCTGTTGCAGGTGGAACTGACCGCGCGCGGCCACGCGATGGCCAGTCCGGCGCCGGGCTTTCTGTCCAACCCCGGCTTGCGCGCCTTGCGCGAGGCCGACGGCCCGCTCTTGTTCGCCCATTCCGATCTCAGCGGTCTGTCGCTGTTCGAGGAGGCCGCGTGGTGGGGGGAGCAGGCGGCCTTGAAGGTGCTTGGCGCATGAGAACCTGTTCATAGTCTGCCGCGCGTCGGCGATACGGCGTTGAAGCGGTCTTCGAAATGCTCATGTACCACGTGTACATTCCGCTTTCTCAGCCGCAACGCCCTGTCTCGCTCGCGAGCTTTTGAACAGGCTCTGAGGCGGCAAGCGCCTGATGTTCCACGTGAAACCCGGATTGAACGATGACCGAAGCCCTGATTGCTACTGAAAAACTCACCGCCGCATTGCAGCGTTTTGCCGATGAACGCGACTGGAACCGCTACCACACGCCGCGCGGCCTGATGCTGGCGCTGGTGGGCGAGGTGGGCGAACTGGCGGAAATCTTCCAATGGCTGAGCGACGAGGAAGCCGCCGCGCTGCGCGACGATCCGGCGCGCTTCACCCATCTGCAGGAGGAAATCGCCGATGTGCTGCTCTACCTGACGCGGCTGGCGATGGTGACGGGAGTGGACCTGGACGCGGCGGTACGCGACAAAATGGCCAAGAACGCCGTCAAATACCCTGTGCCAACGGCCGGCTGAGCGTATGGCATGAAAACGGCTAAGCTGAGGCCACGGTACGCGAGTGCATGACGCGGCCAGCTTCTATAGTGGATTCAATCAATAGCTGGAATGCATAGATGTCCGAGCAAATCCACCGCCTGCGCCAGATGCTGGAGCAGGCGGAAACCATTGTGGCGCTGACCGGCGCCGGCATGAGCACCGAATCCGGCATCCCGGACTTCCGCTCCGCCAACGGCCTGTGGTCGCGCAGCATGAGCCTGGCCGAAGTGGTGTCCATCGATTATTTTCGTCGCGATCCGGAGGCGTTCTGGCAGGCGTTTCGCGAGATCTTCCGCATCAAGTTGATTGGCGATTACCGGCCCAACGCCGGCCACCAGTTTCTGGCGGAATTGGAGCAGCAGGGCAAGCGGGTGACGGTGCTGACCCAGAACATAGACGGCCTGCACGCGCGCGCCGGCAGCGGCCAGGTGCTGGAATTGCACGGCAGCTTGCTGACCGCCAGCTGCCCCAGCTGCGACACCACTCACGCGCTGGATTACGTGCTGCATCACCCGCTGCCGGTCTGCCGGCTGTGTCACGACGTGCTCAAGCCCGACGTGGTGCTGTACGGGGAGGCGGTGCCCTTGATCGAGCTGGCCTTCGACGCCGCCTTGCAGGCGGACCTGCTGCTGGTGATGGGCTCGTCGTTGGAGGTGTCGCCGGTCAATCTGATCCCGCTGGAGGCGGCGCAGGCCGGCGTGGCCACCGCCTTGATCAATTACACGCCCACGCGCATGGACCACGCTTTCGACCTGCGCATTCTGGGCGGCATCGGGGAGACCTGCCGCGCCTTGTCCGACGCTTGAGAGGCGGAGCAGGGCCCGCCGCGCGTCGGCTCGCGGGACTTTGAACCGGCGCTAAAAAACGACGAGGCGGTTTCGCATTTAAAATTCATTTGGTATTTCTGTGGCAAACTCCTATCTTTAAACATGTTGCAAAACCGTTCAAAAGGGGAATTTACAAATGGATGCCATTAACTGGACTCACTGGACCGATCTGGCGGTGAAGATCGGCCTCAATATCTTGTCGGCCATCTTGCTGTGGCTGGTGGGCCGCTGGCTGATCAATTTCGCCACCCGGCTGCTGGACGCCAAGCTGGCCAGCAAGTCGCTGGACCACACCATCCGCCAGTACGTGAAGTCCTTCCTGGACGTGACGCTGACCATTGTGCTGGTGATCGGCATCCTCGGTTTCTTCGGGGTGCAGACCACCACCTTCGCCGCGGTGATCGCCGCCGCCGGCGTGGCGGTGGGCATGGCCTGGAGCGGACTGCTGGCCAATTTCGCCGCCGGCATCTTCCTGGTGGTGTTGCGGCCGTTCAAAGTGGGCGATCTGGTGGGCGTGGCCGGCGTGATCGGCACGGTCAAGCACATCGGCTTGTTCGCCACCGCGGTGGACACGCCGGACGGGGTGCTGACCCTGATCGGCAATAACAAGATCTTCTCCGACACCATCCAGAACTTCAGCGTCAACGAACAGCGGCGGGTGGATTTGAAAGCCCAGTTGGCCGCCAGCGCCGATCACGCCGCGGCGATGAGCTTGCTGCGGGAGACGGTGGCCAAGGTGCCCAATGTGCTGGCCAGCCCGGCGCCGGACATCGGCCTGCTGGAGTTCACGCCCTTGGGACCGGTGTTGGCGGTGCGGCCTTATTGCAAGCCGCAGGATTACTGGCAGGTGTATTTCGACAGCAACCGCGTGATTCGCGAGACCCTGGCCGCCGGCGGCTTCCCGGCGCCGGAGCAGGCGATGGTGGTGCGTCAGAGCTGAGCGCCGCGGGCGCTGGACAACAATAACGGGGCCGCTGGCCCCGTTTTGCTGCGTGTTGGCCGGTTTAGCGGACGTCGTTCCGCCGCGCGAACTCGTCCATCTGCTGCTTGAGCTCGGGCATCAAGCGCTGGCCGATGTCCTTCATCAGCACCGGACCGATTTCCGCCGTGATCTTGGGCATCAGCCGCAGCATCTTGCTGCCGGTGGGGGTCTGATAGAAAGCGCTCATCTCGCGGATCTCGGCGACGCTGAAATTCTTGCTCAGCGCCTGGACCTGCACTTCGTTCATCAATTTGCGGGTTTCGGGGGAGTGGAAATAGGCTTGCTGGGTTTTCATCACCTGCTGCAGAAAAGCGCCGACCTTGCTTTTGCAGTCCGGCGTTTCCGCGCAGTTTGGCAGGTTTTGCCACAGCTGCTGCTCCATTTGCTGCTGCATGGAGGCTTCCATCTGCTGCATCGTTTGCGCGATGATCTCGTCGTAACGCATCGCCCGCAGCAGGGCTTTGGCGGCGGCGACGCTGTCTTCGGCGGCGAACGCCGGGCCGGCGTGGAACAGCGCGGCGCACAGGCTGGCGGCGAGAAGGGGCTTAAGGCGCATGGTCGTTTCTCTTGTTGGAATAAACGACCATGCTGATGGCTTAGAAGGTTGGCGTCAATTGAGTGGGGTCTTGCTCAAGAGGCCGGCGGGAAATCTCCCAGGTCCTCGCAGCGCTCCACCAGCAGGCTGTCCGGGCTGGCGTTGGGGATGTAGACCTGGTTGACCGGCGAGGGCGGATAGTTGGCGTCCGGCGCGCAATCGGCGCTCTGGCCCGGACCCACCGCCACCTGGGCGCCCACTTTCAATTGGCAGCGCACCATGCGGTTGAGCTGGCTCCAGCTTGGGCAGATGGCGTTGGCGGCGCGGTAGGCGGCCACCGGCCCTTGCGGCTGGCTGAACGACCACCAGCGGCCCAGCCGCGAATTGGCCTTGGCGCTGTCGTACACGCGGTAGACCGTCACGGTTTGATCCGCCGGTTCCTGGCGCCGCACCTGGCCGGCGCACAGGCCGCCTTTGCCGGGCTGGCCCAATGCGCTGTTCAGCAGATCGGGATTGTCCACCGCGGCCATGCCGGGCAGGGCTGGCTGGGTCAAGCCGGCGCAGCGGTCGCTGCCGGGCGTGGACGCGCAGCCCAATAGCAGCGCGCAGGCGGAGGCGAGCAGCCAGTGGCGACAGTTCAGGGACATATGGGGTCTCCTATGCGGACAAGCTTGGGATGGGACGGCGCGAGAGTGCGCCAGTCTTGAGGCTAGGAAATGCTTTTGGCATTTTCAATGCGAGCAGGGCGCGACCGGCAGAAAGAATGGGTAAAAAAAGGGCGTCGACCTTGGTCGACGCCCGCAAGCTGTAGGAACACTCGGGTACTACGTTTACAGCAACTTCAATCTGTTCAACTTAGGCCACCTGGCGGTTTTTGCCCCCCGGCTTCAGCTCGCTCAGCAGCTGCGTTTGCTTGCTCTTAGCCTGCTGGTAGTTGCGCTCCTTGATGTGGCCGAAGCCGCGCACGCCTTCCCAGGTTTTCACCAGCTCCACCGCGCGCGGCAGCGCGTCCAGCGTCAGACCGCCCAGCAAGGCGTCCACCTGTTGTTCGAACTCGCCGATCAGCCGGCGCTCCAGCTTGCGGTCGGCCTGCCAAGCGAACGGGTCCAGCAGGGTGCCGCGCAGGAAGCGCAGCTTGGCCAGCCACTTCATGCCGGTCAGCAGCCAGGGGCCGAAAGCCACTTTGCGCGGCTGGCCGCCGGTGATCCAGCCGGCGCCGATGTGGAAGCGCAGCTGGTAATCGCCGTCGAACTGCTGCGCCAGCTCGCGCTGGAAGCCGCCGTCGGTGTAGAGCCGGGCCACTTCGAACTCGTCCTTGTAGGCCAGCACATGGTAGTAGTTCTTGGCCACCGCCAGCGTCAGCGCGCTGCTGGCCGGGTTCAGCGCTTCCTCGGCCTGGCGCACGCGGCCGACCAGCGCCTTGTAGCGTTCGGCCAGCGCCGCGTTCTGGTAGGCGGTCAGCGCGCTGGCGCGGTGGTGCAGCACCGCGTCCGGGGTTTCACGTGGAACGAAGGCCACCACCGCCGACGGGCTGACCAGCGCTTCGATGCGCGCCGGATCATGGGCGGCGTGGCGGCCCCAACTGAAGGCGTCCTGATTGAACTTGACCGCGGCGCCGTTCAGGCGCACCGCTTCCATGATGGCTTCCAGCGTCACCGGCACCAAACCCTTTTGCCAGGCGTAGCCCAGCATGAACATATTGCTGGCGATGGCGTCGCCCAGCAGCGAAGTGGCCAGCCGGGTGGCGTTGACCTCGCTGTAGCGGCCGGCGCCCACCGATTCGACGACGGCGTCCTTCATCGCCTTGCTGGGGAAGCGCACGTCCGGGTTTTTCAGGAAGGCGCTGGTCGGCGATTCGTAGTTGTTGACGATGGCGTGGCTGAAGCCGTCGCGCATCTTGGCCAGCGCCTCCTCGGCGGCGGTGACCACCAGATCGCAGCCCAGCACCAGGTTGGCGTCGCCGGCGGCGATGCGCACCGCGTGCAGCTTGTCCTGGCTGTCGGCGATGCGCACATGCGACCACACCGAACCGCCTTTCTGCGCCAGGCCGGCCATGTCCAGCACGGTGACGCCCTTGCGGTCCAGATAGGCGGCCATGCCCAGCACCTGGCCTATGGTGACCACGCCGGTGCCGCCGACGCCGGTGACCATGATGCTGAACGGTTCGTGGAGCTGCGGAATCGTCGGCTCCGGCAGCGCCGGCATCGCGCCCAGGCTGGCGCTGCTGCCGGCGGACTTTTTCAGCTGGCCGCCTTCCACGGTGACGAAGCTGGGGCAGAAGCCCTCTACGCAGGAGTAGTCCTTATTGCAGCTGGACTGGTCGATCTTGCGTTTGCGGCCCAGCGGGGTTTCCACCGGCAACACCGACAGACAGCCGGATTTCTGGCCGCAATCGCCGCAGCCTTCGCAGACCTGCAGGTTGATGAAGGCGCGCTTGGCCGGGTCGGGGTAGTCGCCGCGTTTGCGGCGGCGGCGCTTCTCGGCGGCGCAGGTCTGATCGTGGATCAGGATGGTGGTACCTTCGACTTCGCGCAGCTCTTTTTGCAGCCGGTCCAGTTCGCGGCGGTGGAAGACTTCCACGCCGGCCGCCAGGCCCTGGACGTTCTGGTATTTGTCCGGATCGTCGCTGGTGATCACGATGCGCTTGATGCCTTCCGCCGCCAGCTGGCGGGTGATCATGGGCACGTCCAGATAGCCGTCCACGTGCTGGCCGCCGGTCATCGCCACCGCGTCGTTGTACAGGATCTTGTAGGTAATGTTGACCTTGGCGGCCACGGCGGCGCGGATGGCCAGCAAGCCGGAGTGGAAGTAGGTGCCGTCGCCCAGATTGGTGAAAATGTGCTTGGTGTGGGTGAACGGCGCCTGGCCCACCCAGGTGATGCCTTCGCCGCCCATCTGGGTGAAGGTCTTGGTGCTGTCTGCCTGAATCCAGTGCGCCATATAGTGGCAGCCGATGCCGGCGACGGCGCGGCTGCCTTCCGGCACCTTGGTGCTGGTGTTGTGCGGACAGCCGGAGCAGTAGTGGGGCACGCGGGCGATGGACTCGCGCGGTTTGACCAGCTGGGCTTCCTTGTCGTCGTAGAACTTCAGCCTGTCGTGGATGATGGGGCTGTCGAAGATCAGCGCCAGCCGGCCGGCGATGGCGCGGGCGATCATCGCCGGGGTCAGCTCGCCGGCGGCCGGCAGCAGCCAGTCGCCGTGCGGCAGCGCCCATTCGCCTTTTTCGGCGAACTTGCCCACCACGCGCGGGCGCACGTCGTCGCGCCAGTTGTACAGCTGCTCTTTCAACTGGTATTCGATGATCTGGCGTTTTTCCTCCACCACCAGGATCTCTTCCAGGCCTTCTGCAAACTGGCGCACGCCTTCCGGCTCCAGCGGCCAGACCATGCCCACCTTGAAGATGCGCAGGCCGATGTCGGCGGCCAGCGCCTCGTCTATGCCCAGATCGTCCAGCGCCTGCATCACGTCCAGATAGCTTTTGCCACAGGTGATGATGCCCAGCCGCGGCTTGGGGGAATCCAGCGTGATGTGGTTCAGCTTGTTTGCGCGGGCATAGGCCAGCGCCGCGTACAGGCGGTGGTGCAGCACGCGTTTTTCCTGCGCCAGCGGCGCGTCCGGCCAGCGGATGTTGAGGCCGTCCTCGGGCAAGGGGAAGTCTTCCGGAATCTTGAACTGCAGCCGTTCCGGGGAGATGTCGACGATGGCGGAGCTTTCAATGGTGTCGGAGATCGCCTTGATCGATACCCAACAGCCGGAATAGCGGCTCATCGCCCAGCCGTGCAGGCCGTAGTCCAGGATTTCCTGCACCCCGGACGGGCTGAGCACCGGAATCATGCTGGCGGCGAGGATGTGGTCGGATTGATGCGGGAAGGTGGACGACTTGGCCGCGTGGTCGTCGCCGGCTACCAGCAGCACGCCGCCGTGGCGGCTGGTGCCGGCGGCGTTGCCGTGCTTGAGCACGTCGCCGGAGCGGTCCACGCCCGGGCCCTTGCCGTACCACAGCGCGTAGACGCCGTCGTATTTGGGGCCGTCGAACATATTCACCTGCTGGGTGCCCCAGACCGCGGTGGCGGCCAGGTCCTCGTTGAGGCCGGGGTGGAACACCACATTGTGTTCCTTCAGGTATTTGCCGGCCTTCTGCATGGTCTGGTCGACGTTGCCCAGCGGAGAGCCGCGGTAGCCGGTGACGTAGCCGGCGGTATTGAGCCCAGCGGCGCGGTCCAGTTGTTGTTGCAGCATGGGCAGGCGCACCAGCGCCTGAATCCCGGTCATCAGCACCTGGCCGGTGGGGGCCGTGTATTTTTCTTCCAGGTCTGCGTGGCGGATCGACATGGTTTCTCCTCCTGTCATTCTCGGGCGCGTCCGCCGCGCGGCGGACGTCCCATCGCTTGTGGCGATGGGGCCGGCCTGCGCCTTGTGGGCGCGTTCGGCCGGCCTTCTCCTTAAGTTTTAGACCCGCTGGCCCGGTGTCACCGCCCTTATGAGAGCCTGTTTCAAGTTTCGCGTTGAGCGCGGCAGACATTGAACAGGTTCTATGCAAGGGCGGCGGCCCGGTGTGTCTGCGCCCGCCGCATGTGTGCGGTCTGTGCGGCGCCGACGGCTTCTCCTTTGCTGTCAGCGGTTGAGCTCCATCTTCCAGCCGGTGTTTTTTTGATCGCCGGCATGTTCTGCATGTCGGCGCGGTCCCTGGTCCGGGGCTGGTTTCTAGAGTCTTTTCTCTATTTGATCGGACTATAAGTTACGTTTACGTCAACGTCAAAGAGATTGACTGAATTGGACGGCGACTGCGGCGATTGTGCCAGCGCAGCATGTTTGCCATCCGGAAAGTCATTGTTTTAAATATTGAACAATCTGTTGATTGAATAGCGGTTTTTCCGCTGAGGCAATTTGGTTAAGCTGTCATCCTGACCCCCTCCCTTGCTGTGTGAAATCCCATGAGTTCAGTTTCTTCTACCCCCGAAAGCGGCCGCGGCGTCGTTTTCACCGTTGCCGCCTTCATCTGTTGGGGTCTGTTTCCTCTGTACTGGAAGCCGCTGCACGATGTCCCGGCTTTGCAAATTCTGTGCCACCGCATTGTCTGGTCTGCGGTGTTCGTCGCGGCGGTGCTGACCGCGCGCAATCATTGGGGCTGGCTGCCGGCCGCGGTGCGCGAGCCGCGAAAGCTGGGCATCTTCGGCCTGTCTTCCTTGCTGCTGTCGCTGAATTGGCTGATCTATATCTGGGCGGTGAACGCCGGCCACGTGGTGGAGGGCAGCCTGGGCTATTTCATCAATCCGCTGTTCAATGTGTTGTTGGGCCGGATCTTTCTGTCCGAGCGTTTGAGCGGGCTGCAGAACGCCGCCTTGCTGCTGGCGGCGGCCGGCGTGGCCTGGATCACTTACAGCGCCGGCGCTTTGCCGTGGATCGCGCTGTCGCTGGCGGCCACCTTCGGCTTGTACGGCCTGCTGCGCAAGAAGGCGCCCTTGGCCTCGCTGGAGGGCCTGGCTTTGGAAACCTTCCTGATGACGCCGCTGGCGGCGCTGGCCCTGGTCTGGTTCGAATGGCAGGGGCAGGGCGCTTTCGGCCATGGCTCCGCCGCGCAGACCGGTTTGCTGATAGGCGCCGGCGTGGTGACCGCGGTGCCCTTGCTGCTGTTCGCCGCCGGCGCGCGCCGGCTCAAGCTGGCGACGGTGGGAGTGATCCAGTACATCGGCCCCAGCATCCAGCTGGCGCTGGGCGTGCTCTTGTTCGGAGAGGCGTTCGACAGCGGCCGCGCGCTGGGTTTCGGCCTGATCTGGGCGGCGCTGCTGCTGTACTCCGCCGCCGGTCTGCTGCAGATGTGGCAGGGGCGACGCGCCGCCGCGACCTGAGTTTTTCCGCGCTTGGAGCAGCCCGCGTTTCGCAAGAAACGCGGGCTGTTTTCATTAGGAGAGTCTGCTATAAACCACTCAATGGGCCGTCGCCGAGTGTTTCCGGCGTCGGCCCATTGCCGAGCCGAATCCGGCCCGCGCCAGCCGTTCAAAAGCACCGAGCGCGGTTGCACCGCGCCGCCCATGCATCATTGCAATGCGTTGCCGCCCCTGATTGCCCCAAAAACAAGCATTCGCTCCGAGCCGCCCTCGTGCCGCCGGCGGCGGAGTGACATGGTCAATATTTTGCAAGGAGGCGCGTCATGGCGCTCTATCTGGTTAGCGTGGTTTTCTTCGGTTCGGACCTTCTGATCCGCTTGGCCCTGCGCGCGCGTTCCCGCGCCTGGGTGGGCGCGGCGCTGGCGGCAGGCCTGTTGCTGGCGTGCTTGCTGTATCCGATGTTGAGCGATTGGGCGCTGCCCTATATGCCGGACGAACACGGCATGCAGCTCTACGCGGCGATGGTGGGCCTGCAATTGGGCCTGACCGACGCGGCCATTTCCACCAGCCTGGCCCGTTATCTCGGCTGGTGGCGCTGAGCGCCTGCGCCATGCCCGCCGGGCGCGGCGCGCCCCTTCGTACCGCTCCTACGCTTTTCTCGGCGGCGTTCGCCTGTCTCGTTCCCGCTCGCGAGAGCGTAAACGGATTTAGCGGCTACGGCTTTCCTCTCTACATGCCATAGGTATGTTTCGCTCAGATTATGCTTGACGCCATGCCATCCCGGTAGCAGACTGCGCAGCGTCGCTCGGCCCCACAAGCCGGACGACGCATGCCGGACGCCTTCCCGCTCCCCGCGGGCCAGCCGTCCATGATCTTTATCGTTCTTTACAGGTTACGCCATCATGGCATTGTTCTTTATTCCCCTGTCGCGGCACTTGCTGCGCGACATTCTCGGCGACGACCACGCGGCGTTGACCGATAAAGCATGGCTGAGAAGCCAGACTCAACACCAGGATCAACAAGAGCGACACCGTCGCCAGGAGCTGGAACAGCGCATTCACCGGCTGCGGCTGGAGAAGGGCGGCTTATGCTGAGCCCCTTGCTCTACAGCCGGCGTCTGATGCTGCGCGATTTCCGCCCGGACGACCACGCCGCCTACGCGATGGCGCGCAGCGGCCGCGAGTTCGCCCGTCATTACCCGCCGGAAGAACTCACGCCTGCGCGCAGCGGGCAGTTGTTGCTGCGCTTTCTGGAGCAGCAGCGCGACGCTCCCCGCCGCGGCTGGCAGCTGGCCATCGTGCGCGTCGAAGACAAGGCGCTGCTCGGCTCGGTCGGCCTGCGCGGCCTGGGACGCGGCGGCGAAGCCGGCTTCGGCATCGAACTGGCGGAATCGGCCTGGGGCCAGGGCTACGCGCTGGAGGCGGCGCGGATGATGCTGGACTTCGGCTACCGCCAATTGGGCTGGCACCGGATCTGGGCCGATTGCGCGCCCGGCAACATCGCCATGCTGCAATTGGCGCGGCGTTTGGGTTTCGTGGTGCAGCCGCTGGGCGCTGAGCCGAGGCTGAGCCTGCTCTTGTCCGCGGTGCCGCCGCCCTTCGCCGGCCCGCGGCGGGAAGTCCTGCAATGGGCGGCGGAAGCGCGCGGCTAGCTTGGGCGCGGCCCGCGCTTGACCGGCGGAGGACGCTCGCGCACACTTAATGCAAACTTCATAAACAGACTGTTCCGGCCCGCCACAAGCGGCCGACGGACAGCGCAAAGGAGAGTGAGCAAGATGACAGCGATTGCCGAACTGCGCGCGGGCTTCGACCAGCTCAACCGCGATTACCTGGCGGTGCACAAGACCAAGGAAGACCTGTTCTGGGACACCTATATGGCGGTGTCCGACGACCACGACGGTTTCGCCCGCGCGGAAGCCGCCTACAAGGCCTTCATCTCCAGCCCGGAGCGGCTGACGGCGGTGCGCGCGGCGCTGGAGGGCTTGCAGGCGCAGCCGGCCGGCGCGGAGCGCGACGCCCTGCTGCACGGTTATCGGGGATGGTTGGCCTTGTTCGAGAGCAATATCGTCGACAGCGAGGCGGCGCAGGAGCAGATGCGCCGGCTGATCGAGATGGAAGCCGCGTTGTTCGCCAAGCGCCGCGATCTCGCGCTCAGCCACGTCAACGAGCGCGGCGAGCGCGAAGAGGCGACGCTGACCATGTTGAGCATCAATATGACCACCAACCCGGACGCCGCCGCGCGCAAGAGCTCGCACGACGCCTTGCTCGATCTCGAGCGCTGGGTGTTGGACAACGGCTTCCTCGACATCGTCAAACAGCGCAACGCGCTGGCGCGCAGCCTGGGCAGCGCCGATTATTTCGAGCACAAGGTGCGCAAGAACGAGCAGATGACGCCGGAGGCGCTGTTCGCCGTGCTCGACGATTTCGAGGCGCGCACCCGCGAGGCCAATCAGCAAGCGCTGCGGCGTCTGGCCGACGACAAGGGCGAGGACGCGCTGCTGCCGCACAATCTGCGTTTTCACATGAGCGGCGACGTCACCCGGCAGATGGACCCCTATCTGCCGTTCTCCAAGGCGGTGGAGCGCTGGGTGCTGAGTTTCCGCCGGCTGGGCGTGCAATACCGGCAAGCCACGATGCAGCTGGACCTGGTGGAGCGCAAGGGCAAGTATCAGAACGGTTTCTGCCACGGGCCGGTGCCCAGCTTCTACGACGGCGACCGCTGGGTGCCGGGCCGGATCAATTTCACCGCCGACGCCACGCCGGATCAGGTGGGCAGCGGCGCGCGCGCGATCAACACCCTGTTCCACGAAGGCGGCCACGCCGCGCACTTCGCCAATGTGATCCAGAACGCGCCGTGCTTCTCCCAGGAGTTCGCGCCCACTTCGATGGCTTACGCCGAAACCCAGAGCATGTTCTGCGACAGCCTGCTGAACGACGCCGACTGGCTGAAGCGCTACGCGCGCAACGCCGCGGGGGAGGCGATGCCGGACGCCTTGATCCGCGCGCGCATCGAAGCGGTCCAGCCCTTCTTCGCCTTCTCTGAGCGCTCCATCGCCGTGGTCGCCTACTTCGAGCGCGAGTTGTATCGCTTGCCGGAGGCGGAACTGAAGCCGGAGACGGTGTTGGCGCTGGCGCGCCGTTGCGAGCGCGAGATTCTGGGCGTCGAATGCGGCCCGCGGCCGCTGCTGGCGATTCCGCATTTGCTGAACCAGGAGTCGGCGGCGTCCTATCACGGCTATCTGCTGGCGCATATGGCGGTGTATCAGACCCGCGCTCACTTCCTGCGCGAATACGGCTATCTGACCGACAACCCGGCGATCGGCCCGCTGCTGGCCGAGCATTACTGGGCGCCGGGCAACAGCCTCAGCCACGACGCCACCTTGCTGAGCCTGACCGGCGAGCATTTCAACGCTCTTTATCTGGCGGAGGCCTGCAAGCGCAGCGCGGCCGAGGCCTGGCAAGAGGCGGAGCGGCAGATCGCCGCCGCCGCGGAGCGGAACTACGCGCGGGATTACCCGGAGCGGCTGGACGCGACGATACGGCTGGTGCACGGCGCCGAGCTGATCGCCGACAACGAGGCCGGGGAGGCGGAAATGTGCCGCCGTTTCGAGACTTGGGTCAGAGAGCGCTACCCGGCCGCGGCGCACTGAGAAGCTGTTCATAATCTGCTGCGCGTCGCGGAGCGTTACACGGTGAGTACAAGCTCAACATACTCATGTACCACGTGCACATTCCGCTTTCTCAGACGCTCGCCTTAGCTCGCGAGAGCGTAAACACATTCTGAGGCCGCGCATGACAACGGCAGCCCAAGGGCTGCCGTTTTCTTTGTCCTCGCTCAGCAGCAGAAGCCGCGCTATAGACCTCAGGCCTGGCGGTAGATCAGCCGGCCTTCAAACAGCAGCTCGCTTGAATCCAGCCGGGCGTCGCCGCTGGGCGGCGCGGCGCGTTCGAACACGAAGCGCTGGCCCTGATATTCGATCCAGGCGTTGATGGGCTCGCCCTGAAAACGGCCCAGCACTTCTTCCGATCGGGTGACGAAGGCGTTGTCGGGCAGCACGAAGCCTTGCTGCGGCGTTTCCGACGGGCTTGCCTCCAGCGTCCAGTTTTCGTCGCCGGGCGGCTGCGGATCGTTGCGGGTGGCCATGTGCAGCCACATGCGGAAGGCCCAATGCGGCAGCAGCACGCGGTGCACGCGCTTGTCGTCCGTGATCACGCAACGCACCGGGAAACCGGCGCCGCAGGACGGGCAGCGCGCCTGGGCCGCGAGGAAGATCTTGTCCTGCTGTTTGCTGGCGATGCCTTCCATATGCTCCGAGCCCACCATCGCGCGGCAGCTGGGGCAGTGTTTGCCGAAGCGGCGCACGCTGTTGCCGTTGGCAAAGGAAATCGGCAGGAAACGGGAAATCTTGTCGGGTCTGGCCATCGCTAGGGGTTCCGGAACTGAAAAACGCGGTCCGCCGGGCTGTGCACCGCGGCGGCATCGGCCCTCATTATACCCCGGCCTCGCCGTGGAAGGGTTCCAGCGTCAAGCGGCAGGCCAGGCGGTGGCTGGCGCCGGGGGCGAGCAGTCGGACATCGTCGCCGGCGTTGGCGGTTTCCACGCAGACGAAATCAAGCCAGGCGGCGTCCGGCAAGTCGCCCAGCAAGGCGGTTTTCTCCGCCGCCGGATTCCACACCACCACGCTGCCGGCGCCTTCCGCTGTGACGCGAATGCAACGCCGCCAGACCGGGTCGCGCAGCAAGGCGGGGCGCTCGCTGTAAACAATGCTGTCCACCTCGCCCCGGAAGCGGAATTCGCCGTCCGGCCAGCGGCTTTCGCGGCCGGCCACCTTGTCGTGACAGCGCTCGCCGTCCAGGCCGGACAAGGCGGCTTGGCGCGCGTCGCCCACCGCCAGATAACTGTGCAGCGCGGCGCCGAGGCGTTGCGGGCGGTCGCCGCGGTTGCGGGTGGTCAGCGCCGCTTCCACCGCCGCGCCCAGCCGGTATTCCATTTCCGCCGTCAGGCCGTCGCATTCCGGGCCGGAGAGTTTCACGTGGAACGCGCCGGCGTCCTCGCGGACCTCGTCCAGGCGCCAGGCTTGCGTGCGCGCCACGCCGTGGGCCGGCAGGCTCGCGTCGTCGGGGTGCGGGCCGAACCAGGGCCAGCACAGCGGCACGCCGCCGCGTATGGCCTTGCCCGGCTGGTAGCGCGCCTGCGGCGACAAATACAGCAAGGGTTGCTGGCCGGCGGCGCGGAAGCTGAGCAACTGGCCGCCCAGCAAGGAGATTTCCGCGTGAAAATCCGCCGTGGAGATGACGAGGATATCGACGCCGGGCGCGCGGCTGGACAGCGCGGCGGCGGGAGGCAGGGCGACGGACATACGGAGCTTCCGGGCAAAAAACCGATGATAGCGCGCTACAGCCAGCGGCGCAGCGTCCACAGCGGGCCGATCAGCAGGAATTGCAGGTCGCGCAGAAAGGAGGGCTTTTTGCCCTCGATCGCGTGGCCGACGAACTGGCCGATCCAGGCGACGACGAACAGCCCCAGAGAGAGCAGCGCCAGCGGCAGGCCGGCGCGGGACGCCGCCTCCAGAAGCAAGAGCATGGGCAGGCACATCGCCGCCATCGCCAGCACGGGCGCGCGGCCCAGCCGCCAATAGAAGGCCAGGCCGGCCGCCGCCGCCAGCCAGGCGAGGTTCAGCGGCGAGGGCACGCTGGATAGCAGGCCCAAGAGCGCGAACACGATGGCGGGCACGCAGATTTTATGAATGCGGATATTGACGGGATGGCGGTGACTGAGATCATACTCTTGCAACCATTGCTCAAGCGTCATGTCAGGCCTCGCAAACGGGCGACGGGCTTCCATCTTGGCGCAGACAAGCGGCGGCGGCAATGCCCGCGGCCGGTTTTGTCTGCGCTGGATCAGGGGCTTGCGCGCCGCCTTGGGCTACAATCCTTTTGCCAACCGTTAATGTCTGGGTTCCCAAGGTGTCATCCACAGCACAACCGCGTTATCTGCGCATCAAGGAATACATCCTTGAAGGCATTCGTTCCCGCCAGTTTCTGCCAGGCGGCAAGATTCCGCCCGAGCTGGAGTTGGCGCGTCAGTTCCAGGTATCGCGCATGACCGTCAACAAGGCGGTGCGGGATCTGGCCGAGGCCGGCATCCTGCTGCGTTTCGCCGGCGACGGCACGTATGTGGCGGAGCGCAAGGCGGAGTCCCCGCTGCTGGACATCAACAACATCTCCGAAGAAATCGAGGCGCGCGGCCATCGCCACAGCGCCGACGTCTACGAACTCAAGGCCGTGCAGGCCACCGAAGACGTGGCGCTGCGCCTGGGGGTGAAGGAGGGCAGCACGGTGTTCCGCTCGCTCATCGTCCACCGCGAGGACGATGTGGCCATCCAGCTGGAAGACCGCTACGTCAATCCCGCTTTCGCGCCGGATTATCTGGAGCAGGACTTCAGCAGCCGCACGCCCAACGACTATCTGATGAAGAACTGCCCGCTGACCGACATCGAGCACAGCGTGGAGGCGGTGCTGCCCAGCGCGGCCGAGCAGGCGATGCTGGACATGAGGGCGCAGGAGCCCTGCCTATTGGTTTTGCGCCGCACTTGGTCGCACAAGAAGCTGGTCAGCTTCGCGCGGCTGACGCATCCGGGCTCGCGCTACAAATTGCGTTCGCAAACCCGGGTCAAGCGCTGAGCGGCGGCGGGGATGCTGCGCCGCAGCTTGCCGCGCTTGTTCGAGCGCAATATTGTATATACAAATAGAGGCTGAATTTTCCAGTCGCCTCAAGCCGCCGCCGGGCGGCTTTTTTGTTGCCATGCAACATCAAGTGATTGGACTATAAGTAAAATCTGCCAATTCGGCCTGTTTACAAAAATCACCGCTTCAAACTTGACAGGCTGTTTGGATAGGATTAATTGTATATACAAATAACCCGCAGCGAGCCCACCATGAGTCAAGCCGAAACGGATCGCCGCAGCCTGTGGATCAACGCCAGGCTGGCGACCATGGACCCTAGCCGCCCGGCGCCTTACGGCGCGCTGGACGGCCACGCGCTATTGCTGGAAGCCGGCCGCATCGTCGCGCTGCCGGCGGCCGCGGACGTGGACCCCGCCGGCTTCGACGGCGCGGTGATCGACGCCAAGGGCGCCTGGATCACGCCCGGCTTCATCGATTGCCACACTCACCTGGTTTACGGCGGCAACCGCGCCGCCGAATGGGAAAAGCGCCTCAACGGCGTGCCTTATCAGCAGATCGCCGCCGAGGGCGGCGGCATCGTCTCCACCGTGCGCGCCACCCGGGCGCTGGACGAAGCCGGCCTGGCCGCCGCCGCCAAGCCGCGCTTGCGCGCCTTGATGGCCGAGGGCGTGACCACGGTGGAGATCAAGTCCGGCTACGGCCTGAGCCTGGAGGACGAACTCAAGCAGCTGCGCGCGGCGCGGCGCCTGCGGGACGAGCTGCCGGTGGAAGTGTCCGCCACCTTGCTGGCCGCCCACGCGCTGCCGCCTGAGTACGCCGGCCGGCCCGACGCCTACATCGACCACATCGTGGACGCCATCCTGCCGGCCGCCGCGCGCGCCGGCCTGGCCGAGGCGGTGGACGCTTTCTGCGAAAGCGTGGGCTTCTCGCCGGCGCAGACCCGCCGCGTGTTCGAAGCGGCGCGCGCGCACGGCCTCAAGGTCAAAGGCCATGTCGAGCAGCTGTCCAATCTGCACGGCGCCGAACTGGTGGCCGAGTTCGGCGGCTGGTCCGCCGATCACGTTGAATACCTGGACGCCGCCGGCGTGGCCGCGCTGAAGGCCGCCGGCACCGTGGCGGTGCTGCTGCCGGGCGCGTTCTACTTCCTGCGTGAAACCCAAAAGCCGCCGGTGGAGCTGCTGCGCGCCGCCGGCGTGCCGATGGCGGTGTCCACCGATCTCAACCCCGGCACCAGCCCGTTCGCCTCCATCCGGCTGGCGATGAACCAGGCCTGCGTGCTGTTCGGCCTGACGCCGGAAGAAGCGCTGGCCGGCGTCACCCGCCACGCGGCGCAAGCCCTGGGCCGCGGCGCCAGCCACGGCCGGCTGGCCGCCGGCCGTGTCGCCGACCTGCTGGTGTGGGACATCGATTCGCCGGCCGAGATCGTTTACGGCCTGGGCGACAATCCTTTGCGTCAGCGCGTGTTCCGCGGCGTGGCGCAGCATATGAAAGGCTGTTGAAGCATGAGCGTGGACATGAGTGTTTGGAGCGGCCGGGTCGACGCCGGCGAGGGCGATCTGGCGCGGCGCTGGCATCAGCTGGCGCGTCCCTACGCCGCCGGGCTGGAGCCGGGCGTCGGCATCGTCGGTTTCTCCTGCGACGAGGGCGTGCGCCGCAATCAGGGCCGCGTCGGCGCCGCCGCCGGCCCGACGGCGATCCGCAAGGCGCTGGCCAATCTGGCCTGGCATCAGGCCTTGCCCTTGTGCGACGCCGGCGACGTGGCCTGCGCCGACGGCGACCTGGACGCCGCGCAGGCGCGCTTGGGCGAACAGGTGCGCCGGCTGCGCGCCGACGGCCACTTTCCGCTGGTGCTGGGCGGCGGCCACGAAACCGCCTACGGCACCTGGCGCGGACTGGCGGCCGCGCATCCGGACAAGGTGATAGGCATCGTCAATTTCGACGCCCATTTCGACATCCGCGAAGCGGCCGAAGCCACCTCCGGCACCCCGTTCGCCCAGATCGCCGCCGACTGCGCGCAGGCCGGCCGGCCCTTCCATTATCTGTGCCTGGGCGTGGCCGAGCCGTCCAACACCCAGGCCTTGTTCGCCCGCGCCCGCGCGCTCGGCGTCAAGTGGACGCTGGACAGCGATATGACGCTGGACACCTTGTCCACGGTGCGCAGCGCGATGATGGCCTTCGTCGATCAGGTGGACATCGTCTACTTGACCATAGATCTGGATGTATTGCCCGCCAGCGTGATGCCGGCGGTTTCCGCCCCCGCCGCCATGGGGGTGGCGCTGCCCGTGGTCGAGGCCCTGGTCCGGCGTCTGGCCGAAAGCGGCAAATTGGCGGCCGCCGACCTGGTGGAACTGAACCCGGCCTTCGACATCGACAGCCACGGCGCCAAAACCGCCGCCCGGCTGGCGTGGAGCATAGGCCGGCATCTGAAACAGCCCTGAACCCGTTGATAGCGATAGCGTCATTCCCCGCCCGCCGGGCCACAACCGGCGGCGGGCCTACAAAGGAGAATACCGATGTCCGACCCGCGTTTTGATCCGACCCGCCACATCTGCGCGCCGCGCGGCAGCGAATTGACTTGCAAGAGCTGGCTGACCGAGGCCGCCTACCGCATGATCCAGAACAATCTGGACGCGGAAGTGGCCGAGCACCCGCAAAGCCTGGTGGTGTACGGCGGCATCGGCCGCGCCGCCCGCGATTGGAAGTGCTACGACACCATCCTGGACGTGCTCAAGCGTCTGGAGGACGACGAAACCCTGCTGGTGCAGTCCGGCAAGCCGGTGGGCGTGTTCAAGACCCACGCCGACGCGCCGCGCGTCTTGATCGCCAACTCCAATCTGGTGCCGCACTGGGCCAACTGGGAGCACTTCAACGAGCTGGATAAGAAGGGCCTGATGATGTACGGCCAGATGACGGCCGGCTCCTGGATCTACATCGGCTCGCAAGGCATTGTGCAGGGGACTTACGAAACCTTCTTCGCCGTCGCCAATCAGCATTTCGACGGCAAGCCGCAAGGCCGCTGGATCCTGACCGGGGGTCTGGGCGGCATGGGCGGCGCCCAGCCGCTGGCCGCCACCATGGCCGGCTTCAGCATGATCGCCGTCGAATGCGACGAGACCCGCATCGATTTCCGCCTGAAAACCCGCTATGTGGACCGCAAGGCCAAGACCCTGGACGAGGCGCTGGCCATCATCGACGAGGCCAAGCACAGCGGCAAGGCGGTGTCGGTGGGCTTGCTGGGCAACGCCGCCGACGTGTTCGCGGAGCTGGTGGCGCGCGGCATCACCCCGGACGTGGTCACCGACCAGACCTCGGCCCACGACCCGGTGCACGGCTATCTGCCGCAGGGCTGGACCGTGGAGCAATGGCGCGCCAAGCAGAAGACCTCCGGCGCCGAAATCACCGCCGCCGCCAAGAAATCGATGGCGGCGCAGGTGCGCGCGATGCTGACTTTGCAAGAACGCGGCGCCGCCACGCTGGACTACGGCAACAACATCCGCCAGATGGCGCTGGAAGAGGGCGTGGCCAATGCCTTCGACTTCCCCGGCTTCGTGCCCGCCTATGTGCGTCCGCTGTTCTGCGAGGGCATCGGCCCCTTCCGTTGGGTAGCGCTGTCCGGCGATCCGGAAGACATCTACAAGACCGACCAGAAGGTCAAGGAGCTGATCCCGGACGATCCGCATCTGCATAACTGGCTGGACATGGCCAAGGAGCGCATCAGCTTCCAGGGCTTGCCGGCGCGCATCTGCTGGGTGGGCCTGCAAGACCGCGCCCGTCTGGGCCTGGCCTTCAACGAGATGGTCAAGAACGGCGAATTGAAAGCGCCGATCGTGATCGGCCGCGACCATCTGGACTCCGGCTCGGTGGCCTCGCCCAACCGCGAGACCGAAAGCATGAAGGACGGCTCCGACGCCGTGTCGGACTGGCCGCTGCTGAACGCCTTGCTCAACACCGCCGGCGGCGCCACCTGGGTGTCGCTGCATCACGGCGGCGGCGTGGGCATGGGCTTCTCCCAGCATTCCGGCGTGGTCATCGTCTGCGACGGCAGCGACGCCGCGGCCAAGCGCGTGGGCCGCGTGCTGCGCAACGATCCGGGCACCGGGGTGATGCGTCACGCCGACGCCGGCTACGAGATCGCCGAGCACTGCGCGCGCGAGCAAGGGCTGGACCTGCCGATGCTGAAGCGCTGAGAACCTGTTTACGATCAGCTGCGCGTTGGCAGGATAGATGGAAAAGGGCGTTGAAAGCCGCTTCAGAATGCTCATGTGCCATATGACCATTCCGTGTCTTCAGCCGCAACGCCTTGTCCCGCTCTAGCGCGCAAGATCGTAAACCTGTTCTGAATGTAGGAACGCCGCCGCGCTCACGCCGGCGGCGGCTGGCGGCATCCGGGAGGGCCCGGATCCGCGGTCCCGCACGACAAGCTTGTACAAATAAGCGGCGGGGCTGGCAATCGTCTTGCAAAGGAAAAAAACGGTCATGTTGTTCTTGCCCGTCCACTGAGACGCACCGGCGCGTTCGCGCCCGCAGTCCGCATTGCTTCGTCATGACCGGCCGCTCTTTCCGCGTCTTGGTCTTGTGATCCGCCCACGCTGGCTCTACAGTTTGCCGGCGCTGGGTTGCTCAACGAAACATGCCGGGCCGCGGGATGCGGCGTAGCGGGCGCATCCGCGTTCGGTCGGCAAGCGCAGCCATGCCCAGGAGGAGAGAGATGCAAACACAAACACTGACGCGCGGCCTGTCCGCCCGTCACATCCGTTTCATGGCGCTGGGGTCGGCCATCGGCACCGGCTTGTTCTACGGTTCGGCGGCGGCGATACAGATGGCCGGTCCGGCGGTATTGCTGGCTTATTTGATCGGCGGCGCCGCCGTTTACATGGTGATGCGCGCGCTGGGCGAAATGGCGGTGCACAATCCGGTGGCCGGTTCCTTCGGCCATTACGCCACCAGCTATCTGGGCCCCTTGGCCGGGGTGATCACCGGCTGGACCTACGCTTTCGAGATGATCATCGTCTGCCTGGCCGACGTGACCGCCTTCGGCATCTATATGAGCTTGTGGTTTCCGGAAGTGGACCGCTGGGTCTGGGTGCTGAGCATCATCTTCTTCATCGGCGCCTTGAACCTGTGCAGCGTCAAGGTGTTCGGCGAGATGGAGTTCTGGCTGTCCATCGTCAAGGTGGGGGCCATTATCGCGATGATCATAGGCGGCGTGGCCATCATCCTGTTCGGCTTCGGCAGCGCCGAGGCCAGCGGCCTGCATAATTTATGGTCGCACGGAGGCTTCATGCCCAATGGCTGGGGCGGGGTGATCGCCTCGCTCGCGGTGGTGATGTTCGCCTTCGGCGGCATCGAGATCATCGGCATTTCCGCCGGCGAGGCGCAGGACCCGCAGCGCACCATCCCGCGCGCGATCAACGCGGTGCCGGTGCGCATCCTGTTGTTCTACGTGCTGACGCTGACCGTGCTGATGTCCATCTTCCCGTGGCCGAAGATCGGCAGCCAGGGCAGCCCCTTCGTGCAGATTTTCGAAAGCCTGGGCATTCCCGCCGCCGCTCATATTCTGAACGCGGTGGTGATCTCGGCGGCGATTTCGGCGATCAACAGCGACATCTTCGGCGCCGGCCGCATGTTGTACGGCATGGCGCGTCAGGGCCAGGCGCCGCAAAGCTTCGCCAAGCTGTCGGCCAACGGCGTGCCGTGGATGACGGTGCTGGTCATGGCCGCCGCCTTGCTGCTGGGCGTGGTGCTCAACTACCTGATGCCCAAGGACGTGTTCCTGCTGATCGCCTCCATCGCCACCTTCGCCACGGTGTGGGTATGGCTGATGATTCTGCTGTCTCAGGTGGCGATGCGTCGCCAGATGAGCAAGGAGCAGGCGGCGGAGCTGAAATTCCCGGTGCCGTTCTGGCCGTACGCGCCGCTGGCGGCGATAGGGTTCATGCTGTTCGTGATCGGCGTGCTCGGTTACTTCGAGGATACCCGCTCCGCGCTGCTGGTGGGCGCCGCTTGGGTGGCGCTGGTGGTGGCCGGCCACTTCCTGTGGAGCCGGGTGCTGGCGCCCGGCGCGGAGGCGGAGGCTCGGCGCGACGCCGCCTAAAGGCGCGGCGCAAGGTTTTCTGTCCGGCGGGCGCGGGCTCGCCGGAACATTCAAGCCGCTTGTCGGCAGGGCGCGATAACACAAGACCAGCGCTCACCGCGGCAAGCGGCGCTGCAAACGCTTTAGAAGGAGAATCTCAAGATGGTATTGAACATCGTTCCCGGCACGCTCAGCCTGGCCGAGCTGCGCCGCGTTTCACGTGAAACCGATCTGCAACTGCATCTGGACCCGTCCAGCCACGCCGGCATCGACGCCTCCGCCGCCACCGTGGCGCGGGTGCTGTCCGAAGGCCGCACCGCCTACGGCATCAACACCGGTTTCGGCCTGTTGGCCAATACCCGCATCGCGCCGGAAGAGCTGGAGCTGTTGCAGCGCTCCATCGTGCTGTCCCACGCCGCCGGCATCGGCGCGCCGATGGACGAATCCACGGTGCGCCTGGTGATGGCCTTGAAGATCAACTCGCTGGCGCGCGGTTTTTCCGGTATACGCCGGCTGGTGATCGAGGCGCTGATCGCCTTGTTCAACCAGCGCATCTACCCGGTGATCCCGCAGAAGGGCTCGGTGGGCGCGTCCGGCGATCTGGCGCCGCTGTCGCATATGAGCGCGGTGCTGATCGGCGAGGGCGAAGCCTTCGTCAACGGCACCCGCGTACCGGGCGCGGTGGCGATGCGCTCCGCCGGCCTGGAACCCATCACCCTGGCGCCCAAGGAAGGCCTGGCCTTGCTGAACGGCACTCAGGCGTCCACCGCCTTCGCGCTGGAAGGCCTGTTCGCCGCCGAAGACCTGTACGCCTCGGCTTCGGTGGCCGGCGCGCTGTCGGTGGAAGCCGCGCTGGGCAGCCGCACCCCGTTCGACGAGCGCATCCACGCGGTGCGCGGCCACGCCGGCCAGATCGACGCCGCCCGCATCTACCGCGATCTGCTGGAGCATAGCGAGATCGAGGGCTCGCACGAGAACTGCGGCAAGGTGCAGGACCCGTATTCGCTGCGCTGTCAGCCGCAAGTGATGGGCGCCTGCCTGACCCAGATCCGCCAGGCCGCCGCGGTGCTGACGGTGGAGGCCAACTCGGTGTCCGACAACCCGCTGGTGTTCGCCGCCGACAACGACATCCTGTCCGGCGGCAACTTCCACGCCGAGCCGGTGGCTTTCGCCGCCGACAATCTGGCGCTGGCGCTGGCCGAAATCGGTTCGCTGTCCGAACGCCGGATGGCGCTGCTGATCGACAGCAATCTGTCCAAGCTGCCGCCCTTCCTGGTCAACAACGGCGGGGTCAACTCCGGCTTCATGATCGCCCAGGTCACCGGCGCGGCCCTGGCTTCGGAAAACAAATCGCTGGCGCACCCGGCCTCGGTGGACAGCCTGCCCACCTCGGCCAACCAGGAAGACCACGTGTCCATGGCCACTTTCGCCGGCCGCCGTCTGCGCGACATGGCCGGCAACACCGCCGGCATCCTGGCGGTGGAATTGCTGGCCGCCTGCCAGGGCGTGGACTTCCGCGCGCCGCACAAAACCTCGGCCAAGCTGGAAGCGGCCAAGGCCGAGCTGCGCGAACAGGTGAGCTTCTACGACAAGGACCGCTACTTCGCGCCGGACATCGAGAAAGCCGCCGCGCTGGTGGCCAGCGGCTCTTACAACCGCTTCGTCGAAGCCGGCCTGCTGCCCTCGCTGTAAGCGCCGCTGCAGCCGCAAAAAAAAGCCCGCCGAAAGGCGGGCTTTTCTTATTCAACGGCGCTTTAGAACACCACCGGCTCGTCCGGACGCGCCGGCGCCGCGGATTGGCCGAAGATATCCTTCCAGCCGGTATAGGCGGTCACGTACAGCACCGGGAACCACAGCAAGAGGCCCAGACCCAGCGGAATCATCGCGATGAAGGCCAGCACCGCCAGCATCAGGCCGCTGACCAGCACCGCGCCCCAGTTGGCGAGGCCGGCTTGCAAGCTGGTGCGGATCGCTTGCCACGGGCCGGCCTGGTTCAGCGTCACCAGCGCCGGCGCGAACCAGTAAGCCAGGCTGACCAGGAAGATGGCCACGCCGCCGATGAAGGCGAACAGCGCGATGGGGCCGGCGATCACCGGGATCGCGTTGGGATCGCTCTTGGCCACGCTCACGCCCATCGCGCCCATCAACAGGCCCAGCACCACGCCGATGACGATCAGGATGGCCAGGTAGAGCATGCCCACATTGATCAGCGGCCGCAGCGCGGTCTTGAAACCGGCGAACAGATCGCCCAGTTCCAGCTCCGAGCCCTGCTCGCATTTCTTCGCCGCCAGGATGAAGCCGGCGGCGAACACCGGCGCCAGGAAGAAGGACAGCGGGCCGCCCAGCAAGGGGATCATGTTGACGATGAAATTGATCACCAGATAGGCCAGCGCCAGCAGGACCCAGGTCAGCGGCTGCTGGCGGACGATGTAAAAGGCCTCCACGATCCAGCGCCAGCCGCGTCCGAAAGCGACTTTGCGCGGAGCGGGTAGGGCATCGAATGATTGCATCGAAATCTCCAAAAAGGTTGTGGCGATCGAGCCGGCGGCGCTTGGCCGCGTCGGCCGGTTCGTTTTTTTTCGCGGCTAAAGACAGAGCCAGACTGACAGCGATTTGCGTCGCGGGTTTCCCTGCCGGCGCGTCCGTCGCGCATTCTGCCCATTCGTCATCGGCGGAACCCGGCGCGGAGTCGCTCGCAGGCTTTTGATTCAAAATGCATTTTATGCCGGCCTGGGCATTATCTTGCAAAACGGCCGCATCCGGCTATTTTTCATGCCCCTTCATGCCGCAGCGGTATTCCGCGCGGCGGGGCGGTTGCCGCCAATGGTGAAAATCGGCGATAATTCCATGATTTTGCGACGGTTGGTCCATGCCGGAGGCATGTTCGGATGGCGCGGCCGTCGTCCCGGTTTCCACACAAGTCTTGAGGTTTTCCCGAAATGGTCACCCGTACCGAGCTTGCCAACGCCATCCGTTTCCTGTCCATGGATGCCGTTGAAAAAGCCAAATCCGGTCACCCCGGCGCCCCGATGGGGATGGCAGACATCGCGGAAGTATTGTGGCGCGATCACCTGAAACACAACCCGGCCAATCCCAACTGGCCAGACCGCGACCGCTTCGTGCTGTCCAACGGTCACGGTTCCATGTTGATCTACAGCCTGTTGCACCTCACCGGTTACGACCTCTCCATCGAAGACCTCAAGCAGTTCCGTCAGCTTCACTCCAAGACTCCCGGCCATCCCGAATACGGCTACGCTCCCGGCATTGAAACCACCACCGGCCCGCTGGGCCAGGGCATCACCAACGCGGTGGGCATGGCGCTGGCCGAGAAAATGCTGGCGTCGCAGTTCAACCGCGACGGCCATCAGATCGTAGACCACCACACTTACGCCTTCCTGGGCGACGGTTGCCTGATGGAGGGCATCAGCCACGAAGCGTGCTCGCTGGCCGGCACCTGGGAGCTCAACAAGCTGATCGCCTTCTGGGACGACAACGGCATTTCCATCGACGGTCATGTGGAAGGCTGGTTCACCGACGACACCCCGGCCCGCTTCGAAGCCTACGGCTGGCAGGTGATCAAGAACGTCAACGGCCACGATCCGGTGGAAGTGGCCACCGCCATCGCCACCGCGCAAAAGGAAAGCGCGCGTCCGACGCTGATCTGCTGCAAGACCACCATCGGTTTTGGCGCGCCCACCAAGCAAGGCAGCCACGATTGCCACGGCGCGCCGCTGGGCGCGGCCGAAATCGCCGCCGCGCGCGAAGGCCTGAACTGGCCGCACGCGCCGTTCGAGATCCCGGCCGAGATCTACGCCGAGTGGAGCGCGCGCGACAAGGGCGCGCTGGCCGAGATCGAATGGAACAAGCGCTTCGACGCCTACCGCGCCGCTTTCCCGGAACTGGCCGCCGAATTCAGCCGCCGCATGAGTGGCGAATTGCCGTCCGGCTGGGAAGAGACCAAGGCCGCCGCGCTGGCCAAGATCGCCGACGCCGCCCAGACCGTGGCCACCCGCAAGGCCAGCCAGATCGCGCTGGAAGCGCTGTCGCCGGCGCTGCCGGAATTCGTCGGCGGTTCCGCCGACCTGACCGGCTCCAACCTGACCAACTGGTCCGGCTCCAAGTGGATTGACCGCGACGGCCAGGGCAACTACATCAGCTACGGCGTGCGCGAGTTCGGCATGGCCGCCATCATGAACGGCATGACCCTGCACGGCGGCCTGCGTCCGTACGGCGGCACCTTCCTGATGTTCAGCGAATACGCGCGCAACGCCTTGCGCATGGCTTCGCTGATGAAGATCAACCCGATCTTCGTGTTCACCCACGATTCCATCGGCCTGGGCGAAGACGGCCCCACCCACCAGCCGGTGGAGCAAGTGGCCACGCTGCGCTACATCCCCAACCACCACACCTGGCGTCCGTGCGACACCGCCGAAACCGCGGCGGCCTGGGCGCACGCCGTCGAGCAGAAGACCACGCCGAGCAGCATGGTGCTGAGCCGTCAGAACCTGCCCTTCGTCGCCCGCGACGCGGCGCAGCTGGCCGCCATCCAGAAGGGCGGCTATGTGCTGCGCGACGCCGCCGGCGCCCGCGCGGTGCTGATCGCCACCGGTTCCGAAGTGGAACTGGCGCTGAAGGCGCAGGATGCGCTGGCGGCGGAAGGCGTCGCCGTGCGCGTGGTGTCCATGCCGTGCACCAATGTGTTCGACCGCCAGGACAAGGCCTGGCGCGACAGCGTGCTGCCGGCGGGCCTGCCGCGGCTGGCGATCGAAGCCGGCCATCCGGACTTCTGGCGCAAATACGTGGGCCTGGACGGCGACGTGGTCGGCATCGACCACTTCGGCGAATCCGCCCCGGCGCCGCAGCTGTTCCAGGCCTTCGGCTTCACCGTCGACAATGTAGTGGCCAAGACCAAAGCGCTGCTGTGATGTAAAGACAGGCCATTGCGAAAGCAATGGCCTTTTGTTCGCCGTTTCATGTAGTGGACGCACTACACAACACGCGGAGCGCCGGCCGGGAAACCGGGCGCTCCGGATCGTCCCCAGGAGATTTAGAAGCATGACTATCCGCATCGCCATAAATGGTTACGGCCGCATCGGCCGCCAGGTACTGCGCGCCATCTACGAAAACCAGCTGCATGACGATTTCAAAGTAGTGGCCGTCAACGCCACCGGCGATCTCAACATCAATGCCCACCTGACCAAGTTCGACACCGTGCACGGCCGTTTCCCCGGCGAGGTCGAGCAGGACGACGCCCACCTGATCCTGAACGGCGACAAAATCCCGTTCTTCAGCACCCGCAACCCGGCGGAACTGCCGTGGAAAGCGCTGGACGTGGATCTGGTGCTGGAATGCACCGGCGCCTTCACCAGCAAGGAAAAATGCCAGGCCCACCTGGACGCCGGCGCCAAGAAGGTGCTGATTTCCGCGCCGGGCGGCGACGATGTCGACGCCACCATCGTTTACGGCGTCAATCACGACGTGCTGAAGCCGGAAATGACCGTGGTGTCCAACGCCAGCTGCACCACCAACTGCCTGGCCCCGGTGGCCAAGGCGCTGCACCAGGCCATCGGCATCAAGAAAGGCCTGATGACCACCATTCACGCCTTCACCAACGACCAGGTGCTGACCGACGTCAAGCACAAGGACCTGCGCCGCGCCCGCTCCGCCACCGACAATATGATTCCGACCAAGACCGGCGCGGCCAAGGCCGTGGGCCTGGTGCTGCCGGAGCTGAAGGGCAAGCTGGACGGTTTCTCGGTGCGCGTGCCCACCATCAACGTGTCGCTGGTGGACCTGACGTTCAGCGCCGCGCGCGACACCACCAAGGACGAGGTCAACGACATCCTGAAGGAAGCGTCCAACGGCGCGATGAAGGGCATCCTGGGCTACAACACCCTGCCGCTGGTGTCCGGCGACTTCAACCACACCGAGGAAGCCTCCACCTTCGACTCCACGCTGACCAAGGTGACCGGCGGCAATATGGTGAAAGTGCTGGCCTGGTACGACAATGAATGGGGTTTCAGTTGCCAGATGCTGCGCACCGCGCGCGCGATGTTCGCTTGCTGACGACGAAGTGATCCAGGAAATCCGGGCCGGCATGCGTTGCCGGCCCGGATTTTTTGCGTCCGCTAGCGCGGGCGCTACATCCACCGGCATTTGATTGGTGTTAAGGTAGGGCCGTTTTTTTGGCATACACTTGCCGGGCGATCGCCGATATCGCCCCCCGCTGAACCGCCGTCACAGGAGAGCAGCATGCGACAGAACCAAGCATTGTCCCGCCCGGAAAAATGGGTCCGGCTGGCCTCCTGGCTGGTGGCTTTGGTGTTCGCCGGCTTTCTGTCCAATCTGGGCGAACTGGTGATCCGCGATCTGTTCTACGTGCCGGACGGCGGCCCGCCGCAGCTGGAAACGCTGCAGCAGCAGGCCGGCATCGAGCCGCTGCGGCAGCGGCAGCAGGTTTTGCAGCGCCAGAACGACGCGCAGCGCGCCCAGCTGGAAAACCTCGGCGCCACCCGCGAGCAGCTGGAACGCAATTACCAGACTCAGCGCAAGGGCCTGGCCAACTGGCTGGCCAGCCGCGCCGCCAGCGCCGATCCGCAGCAAAGCGCCGAAGTCAGCCGCCGCACCCGGGAACTGGACGCCCTGCAGGCGCAGATCCTGCAATGGCAGCAGAAGGAAGACCGGGCGAGCGACGGCCTGCGCGCGCTGGAGCGGAGCCGGCAAACGCTGCAAGAAGAGATCGCCCGGGTGGATGCCGTCGCCCAGGACCGTTACCAGCAGGCCTACCAGCGTTTCGAGTTGAAAGTGTTCCTGCTGCGGCTGGCGGTGATCCTGCCGCTGCTCTTGCTGGCGGTATGGCTGTTCAGCCGCTATCGGACGCATCGTTACTGGTTCTTCGTTTACGGCTTCGGCCTGTTCGCGCTGTTCGCCTTCTTCGTCGAACTGCTGCCCTATCTGCCCAATTTCGGCGGCTATGTGCGGCTGGCCGTCGGCATCGCGCTGACAGTGTTCGCCGGCCTGCGCATGATTCAGGCCTTCCAGCGCTACGCCGAGAAAAAGCGCGCCGAGCTGCAGCAAAGCCAGAGCGAGCGCGCGCGCCACGTGGCCTACGCCCAGGCCTTGGGCGCCTACCAGAAGAAAACTTGCCCGTCCTGCGACCATCAATACAATATTGCCGGCGACGACGCCGACTACTGCGTGCACTGCGGCCTGCAGCTGTTCCGCGGCTGCGACTGCGGCGCGCGCAATTTCGCCTTTTTTCCGTACTGCAAAAAATGCGGCCGCCCCGGCGCCAAGCCGGAGTCTGCGCCGATGAATCAATCGACAAGCGAATCCAAACCCGAGCGAGCGAACGATGAAATTCAATAAACTTTCCGAACAGGCCCTGGCCGGCAAGCGCGTGCTGATCCGCGTGGACATGAACGTGCCGGTGAAAAACGGCGTCATCGGCGACGATACCCGCATCCGCGCCAGCCTGCCGTCCATCGAGCTGTGCCTGAAAGCCGGCGCCGGCGTGATCCTGATGACCCATCTGGGCCGCCCCACCGAGGGCGAGCCCAAGCCGGAAGACAGCCTGGCGCCGGTGGTGGAGCGCCTGTCCGGCCTGCTGGGCCGGCCGGTGCGCCTGGTGGCGGACTGGCAGTCCGGCCTCAGCGTGGCGCCCGGCGAAGTGGCGATGCTGGAAAACGTGCGCCTGAACAAGGGCGAGAAAAAGAACAACGCCGACCTGGGCCGCGCCTACGCCGCCTTGTGCGACGTGTTCGTCAACGACGCTTTCGGCACCGCCCACCGCGCCGAAGCCTCCACCCACGCGGTGGCCCAGTTCGCGCCGGCCGCCTGCGCCGGCGTGCTGCTCTCCGCCGAGCTGGAAGCGCTGGGCAAGGCCTTGCAAGCGCCGGCGCGGCCGCTGGTGGCCATTGTCGCCGGCTCCAAGGTGTCCACCAAGCTGACCATTCTGGAATCGCTGGCCGACAAGGTGGACCAGTTGATCGTCGGCGGCGGCATCGCCAACACCTTCTTGCTGGCCGAGGGCAAGGCCATAGGCAAATCGCTGGCCGAGGCCGAGCTGGTGGACGAGGCCAAAAAAGTGATCGCCAAGATTCGCGCCCGCGGCGGCGATGTGCCGTTGCCGGCTGACGTGGTCTGCGCCAAGGAGTTCGCCGAAACCGCCGCCGCCGTGACCAAGAGCGCGGCGGAGGTGGAGGCCGACGACATGATTCTGGACATCGGCCCGGATTCCGCGCAGGCCTTGGCCGCCATCATCGCCCAGGCCGGCACCGTGGTGTGGAACGGCCCGGTGGGCGTGTTCGAGTTCGAGCAGTTCGGCGGCGGCACCAAGACCCTGGCCCAGGCCATCGCGGCCTCGCCGGCCTTCTCCATCGCCGGCGGCGGCGACACCCTGGCGGCGATCGCCAAGTACGGCATCACCGACGACATCAGCTACATCTCCACCGGCGGCGGCGCCTTCCTGGAGTTCCTGGAAGGCAAGGAGTTGCCGGCGGTGGCCATCCTGGCCGAGTGCGCGGGCTGAGGGGAAAAAGGCTATCGGGATGAATGGCTTGCGTTACACTGGCGTATTCGCCGCCGTTTCATTCTGATGGCCCACCCGCCGGAGATATCCATGTCGCTCAATACCTGGTTGCTGTTCGTCACCACCGTGTTTTTCGTCTCGGCCACGCCCGGCCCCAATATGCTGCTGGCGATGACCCACGGCATTCACTACGGGGTGCGGCGCACGCTGATGACTTGTCTTGGCCTGATGACGGCGCTGGGTTTGATCATGTTCGGCTCCGCCGCCGGACTGGGCGCGGTGCTGGCCACCTCCGAACTGCTGTTTTCCTTGGTAAAATACGCCGGCGCCGCGTATTTGATCTATCTGGGGATCAAGACCTGGCGCAGCCAGCCGCAGCCGGTGGAGGAAATCCGCGAGGCGGCGGCCGGCAAGCACACGCCCTGGGGCATGTTCCGCACCGGCTTTCTGGTGGCGATGAGCAATCCCAAGGCCTTTATCTTTTTTACCGCGCTGTTCCCGCAGTTCATGAACGCGCAGCAGCCGCAGGGGCCGCAGTTGGCGATCCTGGCGGCGACGTTTTACGTGATCGAGGCGTCCTGGCAGCTGGCTTACGCCGGCGGCGGCGCGCGTTTGGCCGGCTGGCTGAACAGCGCGCGGCGCCTCAAGCTGGTCAACAAAGTGTCCGGCGGCGCTTTCGTCGGCGCCGGCCTGTTGTTGTCCGGCGTGTCCAGACACTGAATTGATGAATTCGCCTCGGGCCGCCGCGCGGTCCGGGCGCCAACCATGCTCCGCCCCGGCGGAGCAGTTTGCGGAGATTGAACACCATGGCTCTCGTTTCCATGCGTCAGCTGCTGGACCACGCAGCGGAATTCGGCTACGGCCTGCCGGCCTTCAACGTCAACAACCTGGAGCAGATGCGCGCCATCATGGAGGCCGCCGACAAGGTGAACGCCCCGGTGATCGTGCAGGCCTCCGCTGGCGCGCGCAAATACGCCGGCGCGCCCTTCCTGCGCCACATGATCCTGGCCGCGGTGGAAGAGTTTCCGCACATCCCGGTGGTGATGCACCAGGACCACGGCACCAGCCCGGACGTGTGCCAGCGTTCTATCCAGCTCGGCTTCTCCTCGGTGATGATGGACGGCTCGCTGAAAAGCGACGGCAAGACCCCGGCCGATTACGCCTACAACGTGGACGTGACCCGCACCGTGGTTAATTTCGCCCACGCCTGCGGCGTGTCGGTGGAAGGCGAGATCGGCTGCCTGGGCAGCCTGGAAACCGGGATGGCCGGCGAAGAAGACGGCGTGGGCGCCGAAGGCGTGCTGGACCACAGCCAGCTGCTGACCGATCCGGAAGAGGCCGCCCAGTTCGTCAAGGACACCGGCGTGGACGCGTTGGCCATCGCCATCGGCACCAGCCACGGCGCTTACAAATTCAGCAAGAAGCCCACCGGCGACGTGCTGCGCATCGACCGCATCAAGGAAATCCACGCCCGCATCCCCAACACCCACCTGGTGATGCACGGCTCCTCCAGCGTGCCGCAGGAATGGCTGCAGATCATCAACGAGTTCGGCGGCGATCTGGGCGAAACCTACGGCGTGCCGGTGGAAGAGATCGTGGAAGGCATCAAGCACGGCGTGCGCAAGGTCAATATCGACACCGACCTGCGCCTGGCCTCCACCGGCGCCATCCGCCGCTTCCTGGCCCAGCATCCGGCCGAATTCGATCCGCGCAAATACCTGAAAGTGTCCACCGACGCGATGCGCGACATCTGTATCGCCCGCTACGAAGCCTTCGGCTCCGCCGGTCAGGCCAGCAAGATCAAGGCGATCAACCTGGACGCCATGGCCAATAAATACCTGAAGGGCGAGCTGGCGCAGATCGTTAAGTAAGCGTCGCCGCATCGTGCATTCCTAAAGCCGCTCGTCAGAGCGGCTTTTTGCATTGCGCCATGACTTGTCCCCACCGGCGCATTAGGCTGGTTCTTTACTCTGGCGTCAGGAGGGGGCAATGGGGTATTTGGAAATCGTGTTTCCACAGTGGCAGGGGACTGGAGCGTGTCAGGCATTGGCGGAAGGCGCGATCCATGCGCAGCAGGCGGCGGGCTTGATCTCTGCGCAACGGGTGGCATTGACGGCGACGCCGGCAACGGAACGACAGGATGGCATCGATCATCTAGAGGCTTTGCTGGCGCAGCAGCAATCTTGCTGGCGGTTGCTGCAACAACGGCAGCCGGAGCGGCTCCTGGTTTGCGGCGGGGATTGCGGTGTAGAGGTGGCGCCGCTGGCTTATCTGAACCATTGTTTGCAGGGCCGGCTCAATGTGGTCTGGCTGGACGCGCATGGAGATTTGAATACCCCGGCCAGTTCGCCCAGCGGACACTTTCATGGCATGCCCTTGCGCTTGCTGATGGGAGAAGGGCACCCGTTGATGCTGGCGCTGCTGAGCACGAAGCTAGCATCGGAGCAAGTGATCCTGGCCGGTCAACGCAATTTGGACACCGCGGAACGGGATTGGATAGACGCTACGCGGCTGCGTTTGTTCAGCGTGGAGGCGATGGCGGAGAACCCCGGCTGCGTTGCAGAGGCGTTGAATCCCGGCTGGCCTTGTTATATCCACCTGGATTTGGATGTGTTAGACCCGGAAAGCCATCCTTGGGTGTGCTGTCCAACACCCGGGGGACTGGCCTTGGAAAGACTGCATCAGGTGATCGACGCGATTACTGAGCGTGTCACTCTAGTGGGGGCTGGCGTGACCGAGTGTACGGCGGGGCGTGTGGAGGATGCGGCGACCGCTGGTGCCTTGCTGCGGCGCTTGCGTTCCAGTCTGGCCTAGCCACCTTGACGTATTGGAGGCCCGGCGCGGATTGCTTACACTGCGGTATCCGCTCAACTGCGCAGAGGCAGGCGATGAAACTGAATCTTTTGTATTTTGCCCGCTTGCGGGACGAGTTCGGCCTGGAGAGCGAACATTTGGACAGCGACGCGGCCACGGTGGAGGAACTGCTGGTGGAGTTGCGGCTGCGCGGCGAGGCCTGGTCGCGGGAACTGGCCGCCGACCGGGTGTTCCGCGTGGCGGTGAACCAGCAGATGGCGCGCCTGGACTCCGTTCTGAGCGACGGCGACGAAGTGGCGGTGTTTCCGCCGGTGACCGGAGGATGAGCATGGACGCGTTCACGGTGCGGGTGCAGCCGCAGCGTTTCAGCGCCGGCGTGGAAATCGACGCGCTGTCCGGCAACCCGGCCTGCGGCGCGGTGGTCAGCTTCAGCGGGCTGGTGCGCGATTACGGCGACAGCCGCGATGTGACGGCGCTGGAGCTGGAGCATTATCCGGGCATGACCGAAAAGGCCTTGGAGGCCATCGTGGAGGAAGCGCGCCGGCGTTGGCCGCTGCAGGCGGCCACCGTCATCCATCGCGTGGGGCGGCTGGCGCTGGGCGAGCCCATCGTGCTGGTGGCGGTGGCCAGCAGCCACCGCCGCGACGCCTTCGCCGCCGCGGAATTCCTGATGGACTATCTGAAGCAGGACGCGCCGTTCTGGAAGAAGGAAATCCTGGCGGACGGCCGCGAGCGCTGGGTGGAGGCCAAACACAGCGACGCCCAGGCGGCGGAACGCTGGCAATGAGCCACCAGGCGCTGATTCTGGCCGGCGGCCGCGCCACGCGCATGGGCGGCGTCGACAAGGGCCTGGCGATATTGTCCGGGCGGCCGCTGCTGGCGCACGCCTTGTCCGCCTTGTCCGCGCAGACGCCGCCGCCCGAACGGGTGTGGATCTCGGCCAATCGCAATCTGGACGTGTACGCCGGCTTTGGCTGCCCGCTGCTGCCGGACAGCCTGCCGGATTATCCGGGGCCGCTGGCCGGGGTGCTGGCGGCCTTGGAGCGCGAGGACGGCGCGGTCTGGCTGGTGATGCCTTGCGACGCGGTGCGGCTGCCGGCCGATTTCTCGCGCCGGCTGCTGGCGGAAGTGGCGAGCGGCCGCCAGGCCGCCAGCGCGCGCGACCGCGAAGGCTGGCATCCCAGCCTGCTGGCGCTGGGGCCCGGCCTCCGCGCCGGGCTGGCCGCCTATCTGGCCGGCGGCGGCCGTTCCATCCGTGGTTGGCTGGCCGGTCTTAACCATGTCGAAGTCGGCTTCGACCATCTCTTTCCCAATCTCAACACCGCGGACGCGCTGGCGGCGCTGGAGGCGGAGCCGCGCGCCGACTGAGGCCGCATGGCGATTTGTTTCGCATCATGAAAGTTTTAACTCTTTGTCATTTTGTTTTGCTATAGTGCGCGCGATCGGAGCGTCCATCGCGGTCCATGGCAGTGGACGGACGTCTCCTCATTCGGTCGCGGCCGGCGGCGCCGGCGCGCGCGACAACAAACAAGACAAGGATGCGTTTCGTGAAACTGAAAACCATGAGCTTGTGCCTGGCGGCGAGCCTGGCGCTGTTCGGCTGTTCCGCCGGCTCCGGCGGCTGGGGGCCGGGCGACCAGAACACCGGCGTCTCGCGCCAGCCGGTGGCGGTGAAGATGATCGCCTTCAACGATTTCCACGGCAATCTGGACATGCCTGGCCAACTGACGGTGCCGGATCCGGCCGACCCGAGCAAGACGATCAAGATCAACGCCGGCGGCGTTGATTACCTGGCGGCCTGGGTGCAGGCGCTGCGCGCCAAATCGCCCAACACCGTGGTGGTGTCGGCCGGCGATCTGATCGGCGCCAGCCCGCTGGTGTCCGGCCTGTTCCACGACGAGCCCACCATCGAGGCGATGAATCTGCTGGGCCTGGACCTCAACGCCGTCGGCAACCATGAGTTCGACGACGGCCAGCAGGAATTGCTGCGCATGCAGAACGGCGGCTGCAAGACGGGCGCGCCCACCACCTCCTGCCAGAACGGCAAGTTCGCCGGCGCCAAGTTCAAGTTTCTGGCGGCCAACGTCAAGAAAAGCGACGGCGGCACCTTGTTCCCCGCTTACGAGATCAAGAAGTTCGGCGGCATCCCGGTGGCCTTCATCGGCATGACGCTGAAAGGCACGCCGGAAATCGTGTCGCCGGACGGCATCAAGGGGCTGAGCTTCCAGGACGAGGCGGCCACGGTGAACCAGCTGATTCCGCAACTGAAACGTCAGGGCGTGTCCGCCGTGGTGGTGGTGGTGCACGAGGGCGGCTATCAAAGCGGCAATTTCAATGAATGCAACGGCGTGTCCGGCCCCATCGTCGACATCGTCAAGAAGCTGGACCCGGCGGTGAAGCTGGTGGTCACCGGCCACACCCATCAGGCCTACAACTGCGTGATCGACGGCCGCCGGGTGACCAGCGCCAAGAACTACGGTCAGTTGTTCACCGAGATCGACTTCGTGCTGGACCCGGCCACCCGCGACGTCAAGCCCGGCTCCATCCAGGCGCAGAACCGGGTGGTGGCGCGCGACATCGCGCCGCTGGCCTCGGTCAGCAATCTGGTTAAGCTGTACAAGGACTTGGTGGCCCCGGTGGCCAACCGCGTGGTGGGCCAGGCGGCGGGCGCCCTGGACCGCACTCCGTCCGCAGCCGGCGAAACCGCGCTGGGCGACGTGGTGGCCGACGCGCAATTGGCGGCCGGCGCCGCCCAGGGCGCGGTGGTGGCCTTCATGAATCCGGGCGGCGTGCGCGCCGACATCCTTCCCGGCGTCGGCGGCGCTGTGACGTACAACCAATTGTTCACCACCCAGCCCTTCGGCAATGTGATGACCACGCTGACCCTGAGCGGCGCGCAGATCGACCAGCTGCTGGAGCAGCAATGGAGCGATCCGTCCAAGGTCAAGATTCTGCAAGTGTCCAAGGGATTCAGCTATAGCTGGAGCCAGTCGGCGCCGGCGGGCGCCAAGGTGGACATCGCCAGCATCAAGATCAACGGCGTGGCCATTGATCCGCAGGCCAGCTACCGGGTGCAGGTCAACAACTTCATCGCCGGCGGCGGCGACGGCTTCACCGTGCTGACCCAGGGGAGCAACCGGGTGGGCGGCGGCGTGGACGTGGACGTGCTGGAGAGCTATTTCGCCGCGGCTTCGCCAGTGGCGGTGCCGGCGCTGAACCGCATCACGCGGCTGCCTTGATGTTCCGGCGCGGCTTCAGCCGCCGCGCCGCAAACCGCCGCGGGCGTCCAGCTCGCGGTACACCCGCAGCGCCACCCAGGCGTCGTTGCCGGCGTAGGCTTGTTGCGCCGGCGTCAGCGGCAGTTTGGACCAGTTGGTGGTGGACAGCTTCTTGGATTTGCGAAAGTACTGGCCGAACAGCCGCGCCACCGCCTGCACCGCGCCGACGGTGATGCGCGCATCGTCGCTGGAGAAGTGGTCCACCAGGTCCAGCACCCGGCCGCAGCGGATGCCCAGCCGCTGTTGCAGCAGCGTCTGGTCCGAACTGAGCTCGAAGCCCACCAAGAGCCGCTGAGGGTCTTCCAGCAGGGTTTTCAGCTCCGGCGCGCACTGGCCGTCCTGCACCGGGAACAGCCAGGCGCGGTCGTCGCAGGCCAGCTGGACCAGGTGCGGACCGGTCGGTTTTTCGCCCTTGTGGAAAGTGGGGCGGGATTCGGTGTCGAAGCCCAGCTCCGCGCAGCCGGCCAGGTCCCGCAACGCGGCGGCGGCCAGCTCCGGCGTGGCGGCCAGCCGCACCTGTTCCGGCGTCAGGCCGGCGAACAGCGGCAGCGCCTTGATCTCCTCGCGGGGAATTTGTCGGGTTGGCAACATGGCGGACTCGCTGACTTGAGGGTAATTTGCAACCTTACCGCATTTAATGACGATGGTCAGGCATAAGCTGTCATATTTTTTGACGGCACCAGCAGGAGATGCCCAACAGCGGCGGCAATATCCTGTAGTATCGTCGGCATGCCTAATTCTTCACGTTATCTTGGCCGGCAGGCAATCGTCGACCGCCAGCAGCAGCTGGTGGCCTATGAACTATTGTTCCGTTCCAGCCCGGCCAATTTCGCCTTGGTGCGCGACGATCTGCTCGCCAGCGCCGAGGTGCTGCGCAACGCCTTCGGAGAGCTGGGCTGCGCGGATGTGTTGGGCCAGTTCCCCGGTTTCATCAACGCCAGCGCCGATTTGTTGCAAGATCCCATCCTGGACCAATTGCCGGCGGAGCGGCTGGTGTTGGAAATCCTGGAAACGGTGACCGTCACCCAGGACTTGCTGCAACGCATGGCCTTGTTGCGCCAGCGCGGCTTTCGCCTGGCGTTGGACGACGTGATCCACCTGGGGCCGGATCAGGCGGCGATGCTGCCGCTGGTGGACATCGTCAAAGTGGACGTGGCGGCGGTGGAAGCGGAACGCTTGCCGGAGCTGATGGCGCAATTGAGCGATTTCGACGGCATCCTGTTGGCGGAAAAGGTGGACAGCCGCGAGCAGTTCGAACGTTGCCGCGCGCTGGGCTTCCATTGGTTCCAGGGCTATTTTCACGGCCGGCCGGTGGTGTTGAGCAGCGCGGACGCGCCTTAGCGCCGTTTTCGCTTCACTGGGCCTTGATCGGTTTGTGGTAGGCCAGGCTGGCGGCGCGGGTCTCCGCCACGATGCGCTCGAACTCCCCGCTGTCCTGCAAGGCCTTCAGGCCGCGATTGAAACGTTCCACCAACTCCGGGCCCTGGCGGTGCTTGCGCCAGATCACCACGTGCAGCGGCGCCACCCAGAACGATTTGCTCTGCGGCTCCAATTGCTGGGCCAGCCGCGGCTGGAAGTTGCGGGCGATCAGGTATTGGCCCACTTCCACGTCGATGGGGAATAAGTCGATGCGGCCGGCCAGCAGCTTGCGCAGATTGGTGACGTCGTCCGGCGCCATGTCCGGAATCAGGTGGCCGGCCTTGACCTGCCGGTTGAACTCGTCGGAATAGAAGTTGCCGACCGTGACGCCCACCCGCGCGTGGCGCAGATTGGACAGATCGTTCCAGGGAAAACTGGCGCTGCGGCGCTGGAAAAACACCATGCGCGCATGCAACACTGGTTGGGTGAACAGCAGGTCCTGCTTGCGTTCCGGCGTCGGCGCCCAGCCGAAGCTGCCGTCCACGGTGCCGTTGCGCGCCGATTGCAGCGTGCGGTTGTTGGGGTAGTAACGGAAGGCGACGTCGACGTTGGCGCGGGCGAAGGCCTCTTTGACCAAACGCGACAAAATGCCGTCGTACGGCAGTTCCTTGCCCATATAGGGCGGCCACTCCTGGTTGGACAGGGTGATTTTCAGACGTGGCGCGGCCTGCGGCTGAGCTGCCGCCAGCAGGACTACAGCCAGGCTGCCCAGCAGCCAGCTGCGAAGTCTCATCATTTCCCCGAATCCTTGCTCGATCTGTGCGCGCGGCATGCGTGCTGCCCGTGCGGAGCGCGGCGCGCGCCGTCTCCGCTCGATATTGTTGTCGGCCCCAAGGGCCTATTGCTGAATCGTAGGCAGGTTTGGCGTCCGGCGTAAAGCGCTTCCATCGCCGCGGGGTCGGCGAAGAAGCGCGTCGGCGGCCGCGCCGCAAGGGCGCGGCGCCGCTTGCGCGGGCTTAGAGCCGCTAACAAAACCTCGCAGAGAACCTGAGCCAAGGCGCACCGACGTAGGCAGTACTAGTCGTACGACAAGGAGGCGCAACGCTGGATCAGGGGTTTTGTTAGCGGGTCTTAGAGCCTGTTCAAAGTCTCGCGAGCAAAGGCGGGACAAGGCGAAAACAAGCGAAAAAGCGGAATGTACACGTGGTACATGAGCATCTTGAGCTTGTTTTCAACGCCGTATCGCCGAAGCACAGCAGACTGAACTGGTTCTTAGCGGCCTTTCGGCGGGCTGAACAGCGCCGAGCTCGGACGCGAGGAGGCGGGCTTGCCGCGCTGGCCCTGACCCTGGCCTTGCGACGAGCGCTGACCCGGCTGGCCGTTTGTGGCGTTTTTGGCCTGACCCTGTCCTTGACCCTGGCGCGGCTTGGACGCCGGCGAGCGATGGCCGTGGCCAGTGGGCTTGCTGTCCGGCTGGTGGCGCGGTTTGCCGCCGCCGCCCTGGCGTTGCGGCTGGCCGCGGCGGTTGCCGCCGCCCATCGGGATGGGTTCCGGCTTCACCGACAGATCGGCCTCGAAGCCCGGCACCGCGAAGCGCTCGATCGATTGCTTGGTGAGCTTCTCGATGTCTTTCAGGAAGCTGAACTCGTCCACGCAGACCAGCGATACCGCCTCGCCCCTGCTGCCGGCGCGGCCGGTGCGGCCGATGCGGTGCACGTAGTCTTCCGGCACATTGGGCAGTTCGAAGTTGACCACGTGCGGCAGTTGGTCGATGTCCAGGCCGCGCGCGGCGATGTCGGTGGCGACCAGCACTTGCAATTCGCCGCTCTTGAAGTCGGCCAGCGCGCGGGTACGCGCGTTCTGGCTCTTGTTGCCGTGAATCGCGGCGGCGGGGATGCCGGTCTTGTCCAGTTTTTCCGCCAGACGGTTGGCGCCGTGCTTGGTGCGGGTGAACACCAGCGCCTGGAACCAGTTGTGTTCCTTGATCAGATGGATCAGCAGATCGGTTTTGCGGTCGCGGTCCACCAGGTGGATCTTCTGATCCACCAGCTCGTTGGTGGTGTTGCGGCGCGCCACTTCCACCAGCTTGGGGCTGTCCAGCAGACGATCGGCCAGGCCCTTGATCTCGTCGGAGAAGGTGGCGGAGAACAGCAGGTTCTGGCGCTTGGCCGGCAGCAGCGCCAGCACTTTGCGGATGTCGTGGATGAAGCCCATGTCCAGCATGCGGTCGGCTTCGTCCAGCACCAGGATCTCAACGCCGGACAAATCGATGTTGCGCTGGCCGGCGTGGTCCAGCAGGCGGCCGGGGGTGGCCACCAGGATGTCCAGCGGCTTGCGCAGCTCGCGGGTTTGCGGGTTGATGTTGACGCCGCCGAACATCACCATGGATTTGAGCGGCAGGTATTTCCCGTAGGTTTGCACCGACTCCTCCACCTGAGCGGCCAGCTCGCGGGTGGGCGTCAGCACCAGCGCGCGCGGACGGCCCGGCTGGGTGGACGGCTTGCCCATCAGCAGCTGCAGCAAGGGCAGGGTGAAGCCGGCGGTTTTGCCGGTGCCGGTCTGGGCCGCGGCCAGCAGATCGCCGCCTTGCAGCACTTGCGGGATGGCTTGGGCCTGGATCGGGGTGGGGGTGGTGTAACCGGTTTCGCTGACGGCGCGCAACAGGGATTCGGCCAGACCGAGGTCGGCAAAGGTGAGTGTGGACATGTTTGCTCCTGCGACGGCCTATCGCAGTATGTGCGAACCAATCCAGGCTGACGGGAAAAAGTTAGGGATGCGATGGGCGCTTCGGGATGAAGCGCGCGCGACGCGCAAAGATTGGAATTGCGCGCGAGAGGCCGAAGTTTACCTTCAAATTGTCGGTTTGGGAACTTGTCGCGGCATTGTCATATCCATTCCAACGGAATCCTGAGCCGCGAAAAGCCTTTTTGACGGCCGATATTATTAATAAATGCGAATGGGCGAACTGGTATCATGCTGTCACGTCGCCGGGGTTGAGCGCATCGGCCCGCGGCGGAGAGATGCCCTGTTTTGATGTGTCCGCCCGGCATGGGCGGCGAATAACGCAGTTCAGAGGAAATCGGTATGCCTGGATCCGCCCATAGGCTGGTCGGCTTGATCATATTGTGTCCGGCCTTGGCGCTGGCCGCCGGCAAGGGCGGGTCGGAAGGCGGCCACGGCCGCGCGGCGGAGAGTGGCAGGACCGTCGAGGACACGGCGGAGGCCAATCCGCCGGCGGCGACCGATTTCAATTGCGAAAAGCCGGGCAATCCGGTAGAGGCCATGGTGTGCCAGGACGACAGCCTGACCCGCCAGGACAATCGGCTGGAAAAGGTCTATGCCCTGGCGCTGGAACAGGCGCAGCAAGGCCGGCCGGGGGCCGAGGCCAAGCTGATCGCCGAGCAGCGCCGCTGGGTCAAAAGTCTGAAGGACTGCGTCAAGACCGAGGACATGCATATGTGTCTGGGCGACGTCTACATCATGCGCATCACCCAATTGCAGGCGGCCTGGGGGCTGGCGCCGTCGCTGACGCCCTTGCGCTATGTCTGCAAGGGCAACGCCACCCGCACCGTGCTGGCCACCTTCTATCGCACCCACCCGCCCACGGTGAAGCTGGAGTACAACGGCTCCACCGCCATTCTGCATCAGGGCCTGAGCGGCAGCGGCGCGCGTTACGCGGCGCCGGGGCTGGAACTGTGGATCAAGGGCCGCGAGGCCAGCATCACCTGGCGCGGCGAACCTTTGGACTGCTCCAGCCAGCCTTCGCCTTAAGAACCTGTTTACGATCTGCTGCGCGTCGTCAGACGTCACATGGTGAGTACCGCTTCGTACCGTGTGTACCCTCCGCTTTCTCATCCGTTTTCGCCTTGTCTCGCTCTAGCTTGCGAGATCGTAAACGCGTTCTAAGAGGCCGTTCATGGCGGCGCGCCCCGCCGTCTAGCGATTGAACGGGCGCAATGGCCGGCGGCCCCGTACAATGGCTTCTTTTTTCGCAAAGCCGGTTTCCGCATGGCCCTGTCCGCCACCATTTATAAAGCCAATCTCGCCGTATCCGACATGGATCGCGGCTATTACGCCAGTCATCAGCTGACGCTGGCCCAGCATCCGTCCGAAACCGTGGAACGCATGATGCTGCGTCTGGCCGCCTTTGCGCTCAACGCCAGCGAAACCCTGCAATTCAGCCGCGGTCTGAGCGCCGACGACGAGCCCGAGTTGTGGCAGAAAAACTATGCCGACGAGATCGAGCTGTGGGTGGAACTGGGCGAGCCGGACGAAAAACGGCTGAAGAAAGCGTGCAGCCGCGCCGAGCGCGTGGTGTTGTACAGCTACGGCGGCCGCGCCAGCGAAGTGTGGTGGCCGCAGATGGAGAACAAGCTGGCCCGGCTGGACAAGCTCAGCGTGTTTCGCGTCGAGACGGCCACGCTGGCGGAGCTGGTCGCCATCTGCCAGCGCAGCATGCAGTTGAGCGCCACCATCCAGGACGGTCAGATGTGGCTGGCCGACGAGTCCAACAATGTGCTGGTGGAGCCGCTGCGGCTCAAATAAGGCGTAGCCAGGCGCGCAGCCGCTGCAGCAAGCCCGTTTGGGCCGCGCGCGGCAGCCGCGTCTTGCGTTTGAGCCAGGGCCTATCCTGATGACGGGCCTGGGCGTAGGCGTGCAATAGCCGGCGGTGGCGCAGGGCGAGATCGCCGCGCTTCATCGCCGCGCGCTCACCAAGCGCCACCAGGCGCGCAAGGACGCTCGCCAGCCGCCATCGGACGGGGTCCGGGCGGATGCGGCCGGAAAGCGGGCGTTGAGAATATAACGGCGCAGCGCCAAGGGCGCCGCGTCATCGTCCGGCAGATAGTCGGGAATGCCGCGCGTCGGCAGCGCGCGGCGGACGGGTTTGCTTGCGCTCATTGGCAAGGGCCTCGCAGTGGGATCTTGGCTGCATGCTAGGCTCCGGCGCGTAAAAAGCGGCTAAAGAAAGCGCGGGCGCGGATAAAAAGCGGCTAGTCGCGCCGCGGTCCGGTTCCACGTGAAACAGCGCCATGCCGCGGACCTCAGTCTGACGCGTCCAAGGTCCATTCATAGCTGCGTTCGATACAGGCCACCTCCACCCGGTATTGCCGATACCAGCGCTCCCGTCCCAGTTGCTGCGCCAGCACGTGGTCGGCATGCGCCTTCCAGGCGCGGATGCTGTCGGCGTCCGGCCAGTAGGACAAGGCGATTTCCTGGCCGTCTTCACAGGCGGAAACAAAGGCGAGGCAGCCGAAGTGCTCCATGGCCAGCCGGCGCATCTGCTGGGCGACCGCGGAGTATTCCGCATCCAGTTGCCGCGTGGCGGCGCGAAAAATCACGACATGCATGGAAAGTCTTCCTCGCATAAGGTAGGCGGTATCGGTATTGTCTCGATTGCCGGCGGCCTTGGCCAGAGCCAGTTGGACCGCCGGTGTGGAACCACCGCGGCAAGGGGAGCGAACATGAATCAGGGTTTGTTGTTGCGAGCGGCCGACGCTCGGGACGCCGAGCGGATCGCGGCGCTGCATGTCGCCAGTTGGCAAGAGCATTATCGCGGCATCTTGCCGGACGAATATCTGGATTTGCGCGCCGCGGACGAACGCCTGGCCATGTGGCGGGAGCGCTTCGCCGCGCCGGGCGCGCTGTGGGTGCGGCTGGCGCTGTGGCAGGATGAGCCGGCGGGTTTTGTTTGCCTATTGCCGGACGAGGCGCCGGAGCGGGGCGTGTATCTGGATAATCTGCATGTGAAGGCCGGGCAGCAGGGACGCGGCATCGGCCGCGCGCTGATGGCGGCGGCGGCGACGGAGGCCTTGCGCGTCGCGCCGGGACGGCCCTTGTTTCTGTGGGCCTACCAGGCCAATCGGGACGCCTGCGCCTTTTACCGGGCGCTGGGCGGCGAGGCGTCCGCGCCTTGCGAGGTGGACACCGTCGGCGGCCGGCGCGCGCTGGCGCTCAGTTATCAGTGGGACGATCCGTCCTGCTTGCTGTAATGCCGGTTTGCGCCGCGGCAACACCTGATCGCGCAGTCGTTTTACAATGGCGCGATGTCTACCCTCAACTATTTGCAGCATTATCCCGCCGCCTTGCTCGGCCAGGTGCAGGCGCTGCTGGATTCCGGCCAGCTGGGCGCCTGGCTGGCGCGCAAGTATCCGGAAAGCCACGATGTGCAGACGGACAAGGCGCTGTATCAGTACGTGTCCGAGATCAAGCTGCGTTATCTGAAGAACGCCGCCTTGCCGGCCAAGGTGAGGTACGACAGCCAGCAGCACCCGGTCAAGGGCACGCTGGGCACCAATACCTTTGTGTCGCGGGTGCAGGGCGGCAAGCTGAAGACCAAGAACGAAATCCGCGTCGCCGCGCTGTTTCGCGACGCGCCCTTGCCCTTCCTGCGCATGATCGTGGTGCATGAGCTGGCCCACCTGAAGGAGAAGGACCACAACAAGGCCTTCTACCAGCTGTGCTGCCACATGGAGCCGGACTACCACCAGCTGGAGTTCGACATGCGGGTGTGGCTGACCTGGAGAGAAAGCCAGACGGCCTGATCCGCGTTTCCCGCATTGACAACAGCCCGGCTTTGCCGGGCTGTTCGCGTTGAGGGGCGGGTTATTTCTTGGTGATGAGCTGATCAAACACGCCGCCGTCGGCGAAGTGTTTGTGCTGGGCGCCGCGCCAATCGCCGAAAGTGTCTTTCAGCGTGAACAGCTTGACCTTGGGGAACTGGCCCGCGTATTGCGCGGCGATCTTGGCGTCGCGCGGCCGGTAGTAGTTCTGCGCGGCGATGGTCTGTCCCTGCGGGGTGTACAGGAACTTCAGATAGGCTTCGGCCAGCTTGCGATTGCCTTTCTTGTCGGCCACCTTGTCCACCACCGCCACCGGCGGTTCGGCCAGGATGGACAGCGAAGGGGTGACGATGTCGAATTTGTCCGGACCCAGTTCCTTCACCGCCAGCACCGCCTCGTTTTCCCAGGCCAGCAACACGTCGCCCAAGCCGCGCTGGGCGAAGGTCAGCGTCGCGCCGCGCGCGCCGGTGTCCAGCACCGGCACATGCTTGTACAGTTCGCCGACATAGGCGCGGGCCTTGGCCTCGTTGCCGCCGGGCTGTTTCAGCGCGTAGCCCCAGGCCGCCAGATAATTCCAGCGCGCGCCGCCGGAGGTTTTGGGATTGGGCGTGATCACCTGGATGCCGGGCTTGATCAGATCGCCCCAGTCGCGGATGCCCTTGGGGTTGCCCTTGCGCACCAGGAACACGATGGTGGAGGTGTAGGGCGAGCTATTGTCCGGCAGCCGGCTTTGCCAGTTCTTGGGCAGCAGGCCCTGGTCCGCTAGCACGTCGATGTCGTAGGCCAGCGCCAGCGTGGCCACATCGGCTTCCAGGCCGTGCTGGATGGCCAGCGATTGCTTGCCGGAGCCGCCGTGCGATTGCTTGATGGCGACGTCGCCGCCCTGTTTCTTCCATTGTTCGGCGAAAGCCTTGTTGACGTCCTGATACAGCTCGCGAGTGGGGTCGTAAGAAACGTTGAGCAGCTCGGCGGCCAGCAGCGGCGCGGCGGCGCCGAACAGGGCGAGAGACAGCAGGGCGTGGCGGAAGGTATGACGTGGCATGGCGGTGTCCTGAGGAGGCAAGCGATGAATGCATCTAATCAGAAATGTTTTAGCGCCAGAAGTGATTGTTTTTTATCTTTAAATTCCAAATAAGTCTATGTAATGGCGCGATCTTTTAGAGGAATAGGGAATAAGTTTCTCGTTCAATATCATTTCCAAGAATATCAAAGTCATTCTACAGTGCGAGTTCCCCCTTTGAGGAGCTGAGCGATGGAACCTTCGCTGGCGGATTTCGACTTGATCATTCAGCCCGGCTGGCGCAACTCCGGCCCGCGGCACTGGCAAAGCCATTGGCAACGCCGCTTGAACGCCGCGCGGGTGGAGGTGGGCGATTGGGACGCGCCGCAGCTGGACGACTGGCTGCGGGGCTTGGATCAGGCGCTGGATCGGACGCGCAAGCCGGTCATCGTCATCGCCCACAGCCTGGGTTGCGTGGCGGTGGCGCATTACGCCCAGCGCCATCCGCGGCGGATCGCCGGCGCCTTGCTGGTGGCGCCGGCGGACGTGGAGCGGCCCTTCGTGCCGCGCGAGCTGATGGGCTTCGCGCCGACGCCGCGCCAAGCCCTGCCGTTTCCCGCCAGAATGGTGGCGAGCAGCAACGATCCCTTTTGCAAGACCCCGCGCGCGGCGCGGCTGGCCGGTTACTGGCGCGCGCCCATCGCCTGGCTGCGCCAGGCCGGCCACATCAATGTGGAGTCCGGCCACGGGCAGTGGGAGGAGGGCTGGCTGCAGCTGGATTTGCTGGCGCAAAGGGTGAGGGCCAGCTTGAACCAGGCGGCTTGAGAAGCGGTTGACTGTCTGCCGCCTTGCGGCGGGCGATAGCGGGCTCGCCTATCCGCGGCTTCGGCCGCAAGGCCTTGCCTCGGCCTGGCTCGGCGGCGCCGAGTCCGGTTTCGTAGCGGGGTCGGCGTGATCTAAACTGGGGTGACACGCATCTAACCATCCTGGGTGGCCATGAGATCGAGCCGATTCCTTGCCTGTTGCTGGCTGTCCCTGGCCGGAGCCGTTTACGCCGCGCCCTTGAGCCGCATCGGCATCTCCGTGGGAGCGCTGGACAACCCTTTCTACCAGATCGTCGCGCGCGGCGCGCTGAACGAGGCGCGCGCGGTCAATCCCAATGCGCAAGTCACTACCCTGTCCGCCAATTTCAGCCTGGAGCGGCAGGAGGAACAAGTGCGGCAGCTGCTGCGCCAGCAGGTGGAGCTGATCCTGCTGGTGGCCGCGGACAGCAAGGCGGTGGCGCCGCTGGTGCGGCTGGCGCATCAGGCCGGGGTGCGGGTGGTGGCGGTGGACGTGGACGCGCCCGGCGCCGACGGCACGGTCAAATCGGACAATGTCCAGGCCGGCGCGCTGGCTTGCCGTTATCTGGCGGAGCGGATGCGCGGCCGCGGCGCGCTGGTGATTCAGAGCGGTCCGCCGGTGTCTTCGGTCTGGGACCGGGTGGCCGGCTGTCGCCGCAGTCTGGCCGCTTTCCCCAAGATCCGGCTGCTCAGCCATCAGGAGAGCGGCTTGGCGTCCAGCTGGGGCGGCAAGCGGCTGATGGAGCGGCATCTGCGGCGCTACCCGGAGATCAACGGCGTGTTCGCCAGCAACGACCGCCAGGCGCTGGGGGCGGAGCAGGCGGTGAGGGAGGCGGGGCGCAAGGAGGTGATGATAGCCGGCGTGGACGGTTCGCCGGACATCGAGAAGGCGCTGCGCGGCGATAGCCAGATCGTGGCGTCCTCCAGCCAGGCCCCGTACGCCATCGGCGTGGAGGCGGTGAAGCTGGGCCGTCAATTGCTGGACAATCCCAAAGCCAAGCCGCGCACGGTGACGGTGCCGGTGCAGCTGATCACCCGCGCCAATATCGGCGCCTATCAGGGTTGGCAGAGTCAGCTGCCGCCGGCGCCCGCGGCGGCGCGCTAGGAGACGGCTCCCGGTCTTTTTTGACCTGCGGCGGCGGCGGTGTCACACTGCCGGTGTTTCCGCGTCGGCCTGGCCGACGCCAGCTGTTTCCAACTCAAGCCAAAGGATTCCACATGTTCGCATCACGCCCGCTCAAAGCCGGCCTGGCCGCCCTGGCGCTGACTTTGCCGCTGCTGGCGCACGCCGACGCCGCCCAGGACGCCGCCGTCAAAGAGTTGTCCGCCACGCTGAACCTGAACAATATGCTGCCGGAGCTGGCGCAGCGCACCACCGCCAGCGCCATGCCGCTGCTGCAGGAATACTTCGTCAAGAACAAGATCAAGCTGAGCGAAGCCCAGCAGAAAAAAGCGCAGGAAGGCTTCAAGACCTACGGCGAGAACGTGCACAAGCTGGCCAGCGATTACTTCGGTTCCAGCGCGGCCAAGCAGCAGTTCGAACAGACCGTGGCCAAGGCCTACAGCGCTCAGTTCAGCGCCGACGAACTCAAGCAGATCAACGTGTTCTACAAGACCGCCGCCGGTCAGAAGCTGCTGAAGCAGCAGCCGCAGATCATCAACACCATCGCCGGCGATACGCTGAAGGCCGCCGAGCCGGTGCTGCTGCCCAAGATGCGCGCCGCGGCGGAAAGCTTCGGCAAGAGCGTCGCCAAGAAATAAGCGAAGACGCGTAGCGCGATCCAAGCCGCCCAAGGGCGGCTTTTTGCTTGTCCGCGCGCCAGCTTGGTGCCGCGGCGCACCATTCCGGTTCAGTTCAGCATCAGGCTGAGCCGGCGCGCGGTGTCCACCGCGGCCTCCGCTTGGCTGGATTCTTCCTGCCATACCCAGACATTGTGGGTCGGGTCCAGCGCCTCGACCAGCCACAGGCGGCCGCCGCCGCCCAGCGCCACCTGGCGCGCGCGCACCGGCCGGCGATAATTGAACATCACCACCTCGCTGGCGGCGGCGGGCGTTTGGCGCGAAAACAGTTTCATGGCGGGCCTCGCGGCGGGAGTGGACGATGCCTGCGACGCTGCAAGACTCGTGCCAACGCCTGGACGGCGCAGCGGCTATAACGTGTTTATCGACACGGATTATGTCATTCAAATGATCAGATCGGGCTTGTTGTTATGGTTGCTGGCCGGACTGGCGGCGGGCGCCGCCGCCGCGTCGCCGCGCCAGGTGGTGGTCTTGGTCGACAACGGCTATCCGCCGTATTCCTACGAGAAGGACGGCCGGGCGGAGGGCGTTTACAACGAGGTGCTGCGCGCGGCCTCGCAGCGTTTGAGCGACTATCGCATCGATCTGCGGCCGGTGCCGTGGAAGCGCGGCCTGTCCGAGCTGGAAGCCGGCCGCGCGCCGGCGCTGTCGCCGCCGTATTACCGGCCGGAGCGCGACTACATGGGATATTCGGCGCCGTTCTGGCAGGAGCAGCTGGCGGTGTATTGCCGGGCGGAGATCATGCGCGCGCCGCGTCCGCACTGGCCGGCGGACTTCCTGGGCCTGCGCTTCGGCAACAACGCCGGTTTCCGTCCCGGCGGCAAGGCGTTCTGGCTGGCGGTGCAGCGCGGCGACATCCAGCTGGACGAGGCGCCGGACACCCAGGGCAATCTGCTGAAGCTGATCAATGGCCGCACCGACTGTTATTTGAACGACAAGCTGTCCATTCTCTACGTGCTGGAGCGCTTGCAGCGGCGCGGCGCGATCAGCCCGGAGCAGCGCGGCGAACTGGTGGCGGCGGCCAGCCTGAACGGCGAGCAGGCCTATGTCGGTTTCACCAAGCACGGCCAGCAGCGTTTTCCCTATCTGGACGATTTCATCCGGCAGCTGAACGCCGTCTTGGAGCAGATGAAGCGCGAGGGGCGGATTGCCGCCATTGTGGAGCAGACGCTGCGCGCCGCGCCGCCGTAGCCGCGGTTCATCGCCGCGTCCGGCCGCCGGTTTTGACAGCCGCGACGGCCGGTTTTAGCATGGCTCGGTTGCCTAAGGGAAAGCAAGCATGGAAAACCGCAAACTGGCGGTATTGATCGATGCGGACAACGCGCAGTCGGCGCTGATCGCCGAGTTGCTGGCCGAGGTGGCCAAATACGGCACCGCCGTGGTCAAGCGCGCCTACGGCGACTGGACCACCAGCCAGCTGAAGGGCTGGAAGGAAGTGCTGCACCAGTACGCGATTTCGCCGATCCAGCAGTTCGCCTACACCAAGGGCAAGAATTCCACCGACTCCGCGCTGATCATAGACGCGATGGATCTGCTCTACACCGGCAATTTCGACGGCTTCTGCCTGGTGTCCTCCGACAGCGATTTCACTCGGCTGGCCACCCGGCTGCGCGAATCCGGGCTGATGGTGATCGGCCTGGGCGAACAGTCCAAGACGCCGCGGCCCTTCATCGCCGCCTGCGACAAATTCGTGTTCACCGAGATTCTGCGGCCGGAGCCGGCGGCGGCCAAGAGCGTGGCCGACAAACCCAAGACGCGCAGCGCGCGCAGCCGCGCCAAACCGCAGCCGGAGAAGGAGCGCCATCCGCTGCAGGACATGTTCACCAATGCGATCGAGGCGGTGTCGCGCGACAGCGGCTGGGCCGAGCTGTCGGTGGTGGGCACTTATCTGGCCAAGAACGACCCCTCGTTCGACCCGCGGGTTTACGGTCATTCCCGGCTGTCGCAGATGGTGAAAAAGCTGGACTTCCTGACGGTGCAGGAAAGCCGAAACGGCTCCAAACTGCATTGCGAGATCCGGCTCAAACAGGACGGGGAATCCGTGCTCGCGGCGCCCGTGATAACGCCGCCCGCGGCGGAGCCGACGCCGGAGACGCCGGTGCGCAAGAAGCGCAGCCCGCGCAAAAAGCCGGCTGCTGCCGGCTGAACCGGCTGCTGGTACACTGTTTGCATTCCTAAAGAACGTGTTTACGATCTCGCAAGCTAAGGCGAGACAAGGCGAAAACAGCTGAGAAAGCGGAATGTACAGGTGGTATATGAGCATTTCGAAGTTGGTTTCAACGCGGTATCGCCGACGCGTAGCAGATCGTAAATAGGTTCTAAGGATCCGCGTCGGCGTCCGTGCCCGCGATCCAAAAAACAAGCCACATCAGCAAGGGACAGAACATGATTATCCGCGACGCCACGCTGGAAGACCTGGCGGCGATACTCGATATCTACAACGAGGTCATCGCCACCACCACCGCCATCTACAACGACGATCCGCTGTCCGCCGGCGAGTTCGCCGTCTGGTTCCAGGACCGCACCGCCGCCGGTTATCCGGTGCTGTTGGCCGAGGAAAACGGCAAGATCCTGGGCTTTTCCAGCTTTGGCGATTTCCGCGTCAAGCCGGGCTACCGCTTCACCGTGGAACACAGCGTGCATCTGTCCGCCGACGCGCGCGGCAAGGGCATAGGCACCGCCTTGGTGCAAGCGCTGTTCCCGCGCGCCAAGGCGCTGGGCAAACACACCATGGTGGGCGCGGTGGACGCCGCCAACGCGGGTTCTATCCGCTTCCATGAAAAATTGGGTTTCCAGCAGGTGGGCATGCTGCCGCAGGTGGGATTCAAGTTCGGCCGCTGGCTGGACCTGGTGTTCTTGCAGCGCTTCATCGACGGCGCCAGCGAGGGCCCGGCGGCGTCCTGAGCCTGAAATGAGAAGCGCCGCAGATGACTGCGGCGCTTGCTCGTGCTTTTTACCACTGTCGAACGCAGTGTTTTCTTGATATTTCTCTATTCACCCTTGTACGACTTAGCGCACCTCTGCAACGATATCCCTACTGAACACCTTTTCGCAATACTTGCATTTCATTTTTGTGTCGCGCGCCTGGGGTTTGACGTAGAAAAAGCTGGTCACCGGCTCATTGTGCGAGACGCAATTGGAGTTGGGGCAGGAGAAGATGCCTTCGATGGTGTCCGGCAGCGCCAGCTTGTGTTTCTTCACCACTTCGAAATTGTCGATCACGTTGACGGTGGCCTGCGGCGCGAACAGCGCCAGCTCGTTGGCCTGCTCCTCCGATAGCGCGATGTTCTCCACCTTGATGATGTCCTTGGCGCCCATGTGGCGGCTGGACAGGTTCAGGCCCACGGTGACGCGCTCGCCGGTTTCGCTGAGCTTGAACAGGCGCAGGATGATTAGGCCCTGGCCGGCCGGGATGTGGTCGATGACGGTGCCTTGCTTCAGCGCTTCTACGGTGCGGGTGTATTGCATGATGGTTTCCTTTTCCTGAATCAGACGGTCTCGTTCAACACCAGCGACAGCAGCGCCTGGCGCGCGTAGACCCCGTTCTTGGCCTGTTCGAAGTAATAAGCGTGCGGCGTGGCGTCCACGCTGGTTTCGATCTCGTCGACGCGCGGCAGCGGGTGCAGAATCTTCATATTGGTGCGGGCGCTGTGCAGCATGTCGGCGCGCAGCACGAACTTGCCCTGGATTTTCTTGAACTCGGCCTCGTCGAAGCGCTCGCGCTGCACCCGGGTCATGTACAGCACGTCCACTTGCGGGATCACGTCGTCCAGGCTGCCGACCACGGTGTACTGAATGCCTTTTTCGTCCAGCTCTTCGCAGATGTAGTCCGGCATCGCCAACTGCTCCGGCGACACGAAGTAGAAGCGCGCGCCGAACAGCGACAGCGCCTGGGTCAACGAATGCACGGTGCGGCCGTATTTGAGGTCGCCGACGAAGGCGACGGTGAGGTTTTCCAGCGTGCCCTGGGTTTCGCGGATGGTGAACAGGTCCAGCAGGGTCTGGGTCGGGTGCTGGTTGGAGCCGTCGCCGCCGTTGATGATGGGCACGTCGGAGAATTCGCTGGCCAGCCGCGCCGCGCCTTCCTTGGGATGGCGCATCACCACCGCGTCGGTGTAGGACGCGATGATCTTGATCGAATCCGCCAGGGTTTCGCCCTTCTTGGCGCTGGTGTTGCCGCCGTCGGCGAAGCCGATGACGCTGCCGCCCAGCCGTTGCACCGCGGTCTCAAAGGACAGCCGGGTGCGGGTGGACGGTTCGAAGAAACAGCTGCCCACCAGCTTGTCCTTCAGCAGGTCGTTGCGCGGCTGTTGTTTCAGGCGGGCTGCCGTGGCCACCACCAGCTCCAGTTCCTCGCGGCTGAAGTCCGGTATGGAAATGATGTGTTTGCGGTAGAGGGGGTTGGCCATGGTCGCGTCCTTTCAATATTGGCTTTATGAGTCGCGGGTAAAAAAAAAGCCCCTGGCATCAGGAGCTTGTTTTATTACTGCGTCGGGGTCCGGGAACGGCAAGGCCTCGCGCCAACGCCAGATCGCCGCCGTGGCGGGCGGTGCGTCGTGCGGGAAGCGTCGTTGCGTGGTTCATTGCCTGTGGTCCGAACAAAATTGCGGGATTGTAATCCCAATTCCGGATCGACGGTAAGACCCGTGTCGCATTTATCGAAATTGATGGCAGAAAAGGGACACTTCCGCGCGCGGGCAAGCTGGAGCCCAGAGCCTGTTCAAAGTCTAGCGAGCTAGAGCGAGATAAGGCCTTGCGGCTGAGCAAGCGGAATGTACTCGTGGCAGATGAGCATTTCGAAGCCGGTTTCAACGCCCTTTTCCATCCATCCTGCCGACGCGCAGCAGACTGTGAACAGGGTCTCAGCGCAGCGCGTATTTGATCCCCAGGCTGAGAAAGCAGACGCCCAGCAAGCGCTTGAGCAGCAGGCGGCCGCCGGGGGCGAACGCGCGGCGGCGCAGATGGCCGGCCAGCCACACCAGCAGCGCCAGATAGAGCATATTGATCAGGCAGAACACCGCGGCCAGCTGAGCGAAGCCGGCCGGGCCGGCGCGGCCGGCGTCCAGGAATTGCGGGAAGAAGGCCATGAAGAACAGGATGGCCTTGGGGTTGGCCAGGGTAATCAACAGCGAGCGGCGGAAGCAGGCGCCGGCGCTGCGTTGATCCGTGGCGGTCACGGCCGCGGCACCGCCGTCGCGGCGGAACAGCAGCTTGGCGCCCAGCCAGGCCAGGTACAGCGCGCCGGCGTAGCGCAGCAGCTCGAACCAGCCTGGGTGGGCGGCCAGCAGCGCCGCCACGCCGCCGCCGGCCAGCGCGATCAGGATCAGGTCGCCGGCCAGCAGGCCGGCCTGGGCCGCGTAGCCGGCGCGCAGCCCGCCGCCGCTCAGCGCGCCGAGGATGGACAGGGTGCCGGCGCCCGGCGTCACCACCAGCAGCAGCGAGGCGGCGACAAACGGCCACCAGTCGATTGCCGTCATCAGGATTTTCCTTTCGCGGTCCGGAGGTTCAAGTGCGGAAATCGCCCACCAGCGCCTCCAGCCGCGCCGACAATTCGCGCAGATGGCCGACCGAGGCGGCCACCTGGCGCACCACGTCGCTATTGCTCTGCGCCATGCTGCTGATGCGCTCCACGTTCTGGGCGATCTCCAGGCTGGCGGCGGATTGCTCGCGGGTGGAGGAGGCGATGTCGACGATGCTGCCCACCAGGCCGTGGCTGCGGTCCAGCACGGTTTGCATCGCCTGATTGGCGTCTTCGGCGATGGCCACGCTATTGCCCACCAGCTGGCTGCTCTTTTGCACATCGCTGACCGCGTCGCGGGTTTCCTGGCCGATGGCGTTGACGATGCGGCTGATTTCCACCGTGGCCTCGGCGGTGCGGCCGGCCAGATTGCGCACCTCGTCCGCCACCACGGCGAAGCCGCGGCCCATTTCCCCGGCGCGCGCCGCTTCGATCGCCGCGTTCAGCGCCAAGAGATTGGTCTGGTCCGCGATGTCCTTGATCACGTTGACGATGGTGCTGACCTCGGCCGAACGCGCGCCCAGGCCGTTCACCCGCTCCGCCAGCGCGTGCATATTGTCGGTCATGCGGCGGATTTCGGCGGTGACCTGGTTGACGGTGGCGACGCTCTGCTCGGTCAGGCTGCCGGTTTCCCGCGCGGTGCTCTCCGCCAGTTGGGCGGTGTTGGCGATGTGCTGCACGCTGACGGTGACTTCCTCCACGCCGGCGGCGGTGGCGCTGGCGGCGTCCGATTGCGAGGCGGAGGCGCTTTCCACTTGGCGCGCGGACTCCTGCAGGGACACCGCCGCCGCGGTGACCGCCAGGCTTTGTTCGCGCACTTCCACGAACATGTCGCGCAGGCTGGCGATGAAGCGGTTGAAGGCGTCGGCGGTGCGGCCGATTTCGTCGCGGTTGCGGATCGGGATGCGTATGGTCAGATCGCCCTTGCCGGACGCCAGCTGTTCCATGGTGGCGGCCAGATGGTTCAGCGGCCGGGTCAGCGCGCGCACCACGCCGGCCAGCACCAGCAGGATCAGCGCCAGCGCCACTGCGCCGATCAGCACCGCGGTTAGGCTTTGCCTGCGCGCGTCGGCGGTGATGGCGGCGGTGGGAATGCTGACGCCCAGCGTCCAGAACTGGCCGGTATTGGCCACTTTGACCGGGTGGAAGAAGTGGGTGAAGCCGCCGGCCTCGTAGACGAAGTCCTCGCCTTGCTTGATCTTGGCCAGATAGGGCGTCAGCGGGCTGTCCTTGGGCGCGGGTTTGCCCAGCAGGCCGGCTTCCGGGTTCACCACATAGAGGCCGCCTTCGGACAGCATGCTGACGTAGCCGGTTTCATACAGCCGGATCTGGCCGAATTTTTTTTGCAGATCGTCCAGCGCGATGTCGGTGGCGGACACGCCCAGCATCTTGCCGGCGGCGTCCTTGATCACCACGGCCAGCGAGCTTTCCAGGATCTTGCGGTTCTGCACCTCGTAGGGGTAGGGCTCGGTGATGGTGTCGCGGCCGCGTTGCTTGGGCACGTAGTAGAAATCGCCCCAGCCCGGTTTTTCGTAGTCCGGCTGATAGCTTTCCGGATGCTCCTTGAACTTGGGGAACTCCTTGACCCGGTCCGCCGACATCATCACGTCCATCTGCGCCTTGCCCTTGTCGTTCTTGGTGACATAGGGCTGATAGCGGCCGGTGGGGTCGTGGCGCGGCCAGTCCATGCGGAAGCCGTTGTCGTTGCCGTCGAAGGCGTTGGGCTCCCACAGCATCCACAGGCCCACGGATTGCGGCGCGTTGTCCAGCATCTGCTGGATGGTGTTGTCGGTGTGCTTGCGGTCCGGGTGCGCGACGCGCTGTATGCCCTGCACCGCGTCGGCCAGATGGCGCGGCAGGGTGAAGTTGCGGGCGAAGTCGCTTTCCGCGTCCTTGGCGTAGCTACTGGCCTGTTCCGAGGCCAGCTTGTAGCCCTGGTCCACCGCCGAGCGATAGCTCTGCCAGGCGATCAGGCCGATCATGACGGCGAAGCCGACGGCGATGGCGGCCGCGGCCACCAGAATGATGCGGGTGCTCAGGCGGCCCCATTTCTGCTGTTCCATTCTTCTTTCCCCAATACCTTGCGAAGCTTGTTCTATGGCGGTCTGCCGCGGCCGCGCGCGAGCGGAGGCGAAGCCCGGCGTCTTGCCCTTATTTATAGACATTAAAGCCAGAGCCACGCACCGGTCCATGCCGACGCGCTAAAAGCGGGCAGCGAAGCGGCCGAACGTGGGGAGCGCGCCACAGCGGACGCGGCGGCAATATTTACAGCCGCGTGACAAGCGGCGGCGCGCTGCGTTATTTAGCAGGCTTTGCGCGAGTTTGACGGTGAATTCGCACGTCATGCGAAGCCGCTTGCCTGACCGACGGGCTAATGGAATACCTTGCAAATGCCGATAGTGGAGTTGATGCTGAAAGAAGGCGCGCCCGGGCGGCAAGGGGCGGGCCGGTCCATTTTCGCCGGCGACATCGGCCGGCGGGGTCTGGGTGACAGGATGGCGGAGACGCATGCGCGCGGCCGGCGGCACAGGCGCGCGGCGGGATAAAGAGCACAGAATGATCAAGTGCATAGAAGTGGCCGATCTCAAGGTGGGCATGTACATCCACGATCTGAACTGCGATTGGATGTCGCACCCCTTTTTGCTTAAGCGTTTTTTGATCAAGCACGAGGAAGAGATCCACAAGATCGCCGACTCCGGCATTCACGAGGTGTACATCGATACGCGCAAGGGCTTGGATCTGCCTTCCGCGCCGACCGCCACCGAGGTGAAGAAGCTGCTGGAGGAGCAGATCCGCGAGTTCGGCAGCAGCGAAACCATTTTGGAGCGGCAGGTGGAGGCCGGCGCCGAGTTCGGCCGCGCCCAGCTGATCCACAGCGAAGCCAACCAGATCATCCAGGGCATTCTCAAGGACGTGCGTCTGGGCAAGCAGGTGGAGCTGGAGATGGTGGAGCCCTCGGTGAGCAAGATGACCTCGTCCATCCTGCGCAACGGCGGCGCGCTGCTGTCGCTGTGCCGGATCAAGGACAAGGACAATTACACCTTCCAGCATTCGGTCAGCGTCGGCGCCTTGATGGTCAGCTTCTGCAACGCGATGGGGATGAGCAAGGAGGTGATTCATCACGCCGGCATCGGCGGCATGCTGCACGATATCGGCAAGATGAAGATTCCGGACCGCATCCTCAACAAGCCGGGCAAATTGACCGAGCAGGAGTTCTCGGTGATGAAGTGCCATGTGGTGGAGAGCAAGCAGATCCTGCTGCAAACCACCGGCATTTCCGAAACCGCGGTGCTGGTGGCGGCCCAGCACCATGAGCGCCACGACGGCAGCGGCTATCCGGCCGGGCTCAAGGGCGAGGAGATTTCACAACTGGGGCAGATGGCGGCCATCGTCGACGTCTACGACGCGCTGACCTCGGACCGCTGCTATCACAAGGGCATGGCGCCCACCGACGCCTTGCGCAAGATCTACGAGTGGTCGAAGTTCCACTTCAATCCGCAGCTGGTGCAGGCCTTTATGCGCAGCATAGGCATTTATCCTATCGGCACCCTGGTGCGGCTGGAGAGCGGCCGGCTGGGCGTGGTGGTGGAGCAGAACGAGAGCAATCTGATCTCGCCCAAGGTGAAGGTGTTTTTCAGCACCAAGAGCAATGTCTACATCCCCCCGGAGCTGGTGGACCTGTCGCGCGGCATGGGTTTCGGCGGCGGCGACCGCATCGTCAAACATGAGTCGCCGGACAAGTGGAAGATAGATCCGCTGCGTTTCCTATAGCGGGGCAGAGCGCCCCGCGCCGCTCGGGCTAGCGGTAATCCCCCCACACGGTCTGTATCGCCGCCACCGCGGCCAGCGCCGCGGTTTCGGTGCGCAGGATGCGCGGACCCAGTTTCAGCGGCGTCCAGCCGGCGCTTAGCGCCGCGGCTTCTTCGCGCGCGGAGTAACCGCCTTCCGGGCCGGCCATCAGCCAGGCGCGCGCCGGCGCGGCGGCGATGTCGGCCAGGCGCCGGGTGCCGGCCGGAGACAGAATCAGCCGCGCGTCGGCGTCCGGAGCCTGTTTCAGCCATTGCTCCAGCGACAGGATGGGCAATACTTGAGGAATGGCGTTGCGGCCGCTTTGTTCGCAGGCGGAAATCACGATCTCCTGCCAGCGGGCCACGCGCTTGTCGGCGCGCTCGCCGGACAACTTGACGATGGAGCGCTCCGCGGCGATGGGCTGGAACGCGGATATGCCCATTTCCACGCCTTTTTGCAGGGTGAACTCCATTTTGTCGCCGCCGGAAATGGCTTGGGCCAGGCCCAGCCAGATCGGCGTTTCACGTGAAACGTCGTCGAAGCCTTCGATGAGGCAATGCGCGTCGCGCTTCATCACCGCGTCCAGCGTGGCGGCGTACTCGCCGCCGCGGCCGTTGAACAAGGTGACGGCGTCGCCGGCGCCTAGCCGCAACACCTGGACATGGCGCACCACGGTGTCCGGCAGGGCCAGCGTTTGGCCGACGCTGAGGTCGGCGTCAATGTAAAACCTGGGCATGACGTATTGAAAGTCGCTGTTGATACCGGTATTTTGCTTTGTTTGCTGCGATTGCAGCAAATAGATTGCAGCGGCCTTGGGGGAAAACGAATGCAGGTGCTGGAACAGGTGATGCAGGTGCTCAGGGAAGTGGCGCGCGACGAGGTGATGCCGCGCTTTTTGCGAGTGGGCAAAAGCCGCAAGGACGACGGCACGCTGTTCACCGAGGCCGATATGGCTTGCCAGCAGGCTTTGCAGGCCGCCTTGCCCCGCATCCTGCCGCATCCGGTGCTGGGCGAGGAGATGGAATTGGCCGAGCAGGACCGGCTGTGGGCGGAAAATCAGGACGGTTTGTGGGTGGTGGACCCGATAGACGGCACCACTAACTTCGTCAACGGCCTGCCGTATTTCGCCATCTCAGTCGGCCTGATGGTGGGCGGCAAGAGCCGGCTGGGCGTGATCTACAACCCCGTGTCCCAGGAAATGTTCTACGCCAGCCGCGGCGAGGGCGCTTATCTGAACGGTCAGCGCCTGCCCCTGAAAACCGTGGTCAACACCATGTGCGACGCCATCGCCAGCGTGGAGGTCAAATACCTGCGCTCCGGCAAGCTGGCCGCGCGCATCGGCAGCACCTGCCCCTGCGGCAGCCTGCGCAATCTGGGTTCCAGCACGCTGGATTGGTGTTATCTGGCGGCCGGCCGCTACGATCTTTATCTTCATGGCGGCCAGCGGCTGTGGGATTACGCCGCCGGCGCGGTGATCCTGGAAGAAGCCGGCGGCCAGATCGCCAGCCTCAACAGCGACGATTACTGGAGCGATGTGATCTGGAAGCGTTCCGCCATCGCCGCGCTCAATCCGGAGTTGTTCTCCCAATGGCATCGCTGGGTGCGTGCCAACCAGTAGCCGGCTTCAGCCGCGGAACATGAAGTAGACCGCGCCCACCAGACACAGCCCGGCCCAGACATAGTCCCAGCGGAAGGGCTGGTTCATATAGAACACCGCGAACGGTATGAACACCGACAGCGATATCACTTCCTGAATGATCTTCAGCTGCGACAGCGTCATCGCGCCGTAGCCGACGCGGTTGGCCGGCACCTGCAGCAAATACTCGAACAAGGCGATGCCCCAGCTGGCCAGCGCGGCCAGCCACCAGGGCTTGGAAGACATGTCCTTCAGGTGGGCGTACCAGGCGAAGGTCATGAACACATTGGACAACACCAGCAGCAGCGGCGTCAGCAGATAGGGCGAGAGATTCATGGTGCGCGCTCAGCGGCCGGCGTTCCAGTTGGCGACGGCTTCTTTCTTGTTGTCGGCCTGGGCGCCGATGGCGCTGCAATTGCCGTTGTCCGGATAGCGGCTGCATTGCACCCAGAAGCGGCGGGAGCCGGCCTTGACCAGCAAGGCGGGCGCGCCGCATTTGGGGCAGGGTCTGAGGACGGTTTGCGGTGTCTGGCTCATGGCGGAAAGTCCGGCTGAAACCGGCATCTTACCCCAAGCCGCCGCGTGATGGCGGCGGCTTGGGGTCAGTGCTTAGCGGCGCGCCTTCAGCGCCGCCGCGGCGGAGACCGCCGGATCCGCGGCCTTGACGAAGTTGGCTACGTAGCCGCCCAACAGCTTATGCGTGTGGGTGGTGGGGTGCAGCACGTCCCAGAACACGAAGGCGTCTGGATTGCCGCATTCCGCGCGCGGCTTCTGCTCCCAGATATAGGGCAGGCTGGCGTTGCCGGCGATGTCCAGGCAGGACTGGGTGGCGTTGCTGACCTGGTACTTGGCCGGATGGTCGAGCAGGTCGTCGAACAAGGTGTTGCTGTCGAACAGATTCAGCTTCAGCGTGCTGCCGTACTTCTGCTGCAATTGCGTGATCAGCAGCGCCAGCTTGGCGTTGTAGTCGCGCACTTGCGGCGCCAGCGCGGCGGCCTTGCCGCTGGCCTGGGCCGCCGGGGTGCGGGCCAGATTGGGCAGGTTAAGCACCACGATATGACGCGCGCCGGCGGCGATGATGCGTTCCAGCGCCTTGCCCTGATCGCTTATCACCTGGTCCACGGTGCGACCGTAGTTGAGCAAGTCGTTGCCGCCTATCAGCATGGTGAACAGGGTGTTTTCCGGCCGGTAATTGGCGGCTTTCTGCATGTATTGCGACCATGATTCCACCTGCTGCAGCAAGCCCGGCACCACCAGGTGCTGATCGCCGGCGGAGCCGCCTATCGCCCAGTTGTAGATCGGCAGCTTCAGCTGCTCGGCCAGATATTCCACCCAGACCCGGTCGTTGCTGAAGCGGCCGATGAACCAGCTCTTGGCGTTGGGCAGCCGCCATTGCGAGGCGCCGTACATGTTCTGAGTGTCGGACAGGCTGTCGCCGAACACGATCAGCTTGTTGACGCCGGCCGGCTGGCTGGCGCTGTCCTGGCTCCAGATGGTGTGGTTGTAGGACATCTGGTTGTTGGCGGCGGCGTACAGCGCCACCGGGCGGTTGAGGCCCTTGGCCGCCAGCGTCTTCTGGCAGACGGCGGCCAGGGTGTCCTGGGCCACGTCGCTGTAGAACATATTCTTCAGCGCGACGATGCTGCCGGACCACCAGTAGCCGTTGACGCGGTAGTAATCGCCGCTGCTGGGGTCCAGCGCCCAGTGGTAATTGGTTTGCGGCTTGCCGGGGCTCATGTCCAGCCGGTAATAGCAGCGCAGATAGGTGTAGGTGGCGGCTCCCATCGCCACGGCCGGTTTGGCCGCCGCGGCCTTGACCTGGGCTTCGCTGAGCGGGCCGCCCGGGGACAGATAGTCCAGTTGCGGGTCCAGCTGGGCGTGAACCTGGCTGGCGGCGAACAGGCCGGCCGCGGCCAGCAGGCCGCGTAGCAGTTGAGGTTTCATAGAGACTTTCCCGATACGTGATTTGAGTCAAGCTGTCTGTTGTATGCCGTCTAGCGCGGCTGTAGCGGCGTGATGCCGTACCGGGATCTTTAAGTATTTACAGGTGAAAATAAACGGTAATTTTAAATCATCCGTAAAAATGCCATATGGTTCAAACGGTGTGGTTTTTCATGCAAAAACGCCCGCGCAAGGCGGGCGTTTAGCCAGATTGGATCTGGTTGCGGCAACTGGGGCGTAGCCTCAAGCCGTCAAGAGCACAGATCAGACGCTGAGCGCGACAATCTTCAAGGGATGTTTGCCGTCCGGGCTGGGGAAGTCCGCGTCCGGGCTTATCCATTCCGCCGCGCGCACTTCGCGGCCGGCCTTGGCCGCGCTGCGCTGGAGCGCTTCCAGCCAGGCGTCGCCGTCCACTTGCGCGACGTTGTTGCAGCAGATCAGCGTGCCGCCGGGCGCGGTGGCCAGCAGTGCCGGCTTGAACAGCGCCTGGTAGTCGTTGATCAGGTCCACCACGCCGAAGGGGCTCTTGGAGTAGCGCGGCGGGTCCAGGAACACCAGGTCGAACTGGCGCGCTTCCAGTTTGGGGAAGGGCGGCATTTTCTTGCCGCGCACGCGTTCCGGCTGGCCGATGCCGGACAGCTGGCGGAGGGCGGCGAACACATCGCTCTGCACGCAGCGCGGGCGGGTGGCCAGCAGATTGAGCTTGGCGTTGGCGCGGCCGATGCTGAGGCTGGATTCGGCGAAGTCGACGTTCATCACGAAGCTGGCGCCGGCCTTGGCCGCGGCCACGCCGACGCCGCAAGTGTAGGCGAACAGATTGAGCACGCTCTTGCCGGCCGCCAGCTGCATCACATGGCGGCGCGCGGCGCGCAGGTCCAGGAACAGCCACGGGTCCTGGCCCTTGTGGCGCGCGCGGTAGTGGTAGTTGACGCCCAGCTCGCGAATGGTGTGGTCGGCTTCGGCCTCGGCCTGCTGTTCCAGGCTCAGCGCGTTACCGATGCGCGAATTGCCGGCGCTGCGGTCGTTGTACATCAGCGGCAGGCCGGGGTGGCTGGCCTGGTAATGGGCGCGGATCTCCGCCAGCTCGTCGTCGCTCAGCGGCTGGTGAAAGCTTTGTGCCAGCAGTTGCTCGCCGTAGCGGTCCACGGTCAGGCCGGGCATGCCTTCCACGCTGCCGTGAAACAGGCGGTAACAATTGGTGTCTTCGGCTTGCAGCCGGGCGATCAGTTCTGCGCGCGCCGCTTCGGCGCTGTGCAGCAATGGGGTCAGGGAGGACATCGGGGGCCTTCGCTTGCGGTTCCGGGCCGGCTCGCTGCGCGGAGGCGGGCGCGCCGGAAAATCCTTCATTGTATGCTTTGCCGCAGCCGCGCTCAAATGCGCGTCGGGAAAACCCTTTGCAAAACAATAGGCCAGGGGCGGGCCAAGCGCATCCGCGTGTCGCCCAAAGGCCCGGCAAAGCCGGGCCTCGTCCTCTCCGCGCGGGCTCAGGCCGCCTGTGGCGGCCTGTTGGAGAACGCGCGGCGGCTCAGCGGCGGGCCAGGGCGGCGGAGCCGTTCAGGAAGGCGTACACCTCGTCCGCCAGCACTTTATGCGTGCGGGTGGTGGGGTGCAGGGTGTCCCAGAACACGAAGCTGTCCGGATTGACGCAGTTGGCGCGCGGGCTCTGCGAACTCAGATAGTTGGTGCTGGAGTCCGCGTTGATGTTGAGGCAGGACTGGGTGGTGTTGTTGAACTGGTAGGCGGAGGGGTTGTTCAGCACCTTGTTGAACAGCGCGTAGCTGTCGAACACGCGCAGATTCAGGCCGCTGCCGTACTTGAGGCGCAGCTGGTCGGCCAGGGCGTTCAGACGCTGGTTGTAGTCGCGCACCTGGACGGCCACCTGGGCCGCGCCGGATTTGAACTGGAACACCGGCGCCCGCGACACGTCGGGCAGATTGAGCACCAGGATGTTGCGCGCGCCGGCGTCGATCAGGCTGGCCAGCGCCTGGCTCTGGCCGCTGATCACCTTGTCCACCGAGTTGTTGTAGTTCACGAAATCGTTGCCGCCGATCAGCATGGTGAACAAGGTGGTGGCCGGATCGTAGTCGCGGGCCTGCTTCATGTAATCCTTCCATGACTGCACCTGCTGCTGCACGCCGGGAATCACCAGTTTTTGCGTGTCCACGCCGGCGCCGCCTATCGCCCAGTTGTACACCGGCAGCTGCAGGCGGCCGGCCAGGTATTCCACCCACACCTGGCCATTGCTGAAGTGGCCTAGGAACCAGCTGTTGCGGTTGGGCAGCGTCCACATCGAGGCGTTGTAGACGTTCTGGTTGTCGGACAGGCTGTCGCCGAAGGCGACGATCTTGTTGACGGCGGCGCCCTGGCCGGCCTTGCCGTTGGTCCACACGGTGTAGTTGAAGGACAGCTGGTTGTCGGCGGCGAACACCATCGCCGGGTTCTGCTGAATGCCCTTTTTCTGCAAGGTGTTGCGGCAGACCGATTGCAGCGTGCTCTGCGTCACGTCGGTGTAATACATGTTTTTCCAGTCCAGCGCGCTGCTGGACCACCAGTAGCCGTTCAAGCGGTAGTAATCGCCGCTGCTAGGGTCCAGCCCCCACACGTAGTCGGTGGTGGGCTTGGCGGCGTCGCTGCCGGTGCGGTAATAGCAGCGCAAATAGGTGTAGGTGGCCGGGCCGGGCACCGACATCAGCTCGATATTGGCGTCGCCGCGCGCGGCGCGGCTCATCGGCGCCGGCGGAGCCGTCTTCAGCAGCTGTTCGCGGCTGAGCGGGCCGGACGAGGACAGCACATGGCTGTAGCGCGGATCGGGTTGAATCGGTTCGGCGGCGGCGGCATGGGCCAAGGGGCCCAGGGCAAGGCCCAGCAATAGCAGCGATTTCATTGTTGTCTCCTCGTGTGGAACGCCGTCAGACGACGGCGAAAACGCATGGACCGGCGCCGCGGGCGGCGCGCAATCCGCGTGCCGCCTAGGCTAGCCAAGAAAAATGAAAATTTCATGCAAATGGAATGATTGCTCTATTTCCGGGCGTTTGACTGTCGTATTGCTGCCAGCGCAGCAAAGCCGCATTGATATGCCATATTGAAATCATTCGGCCTGAGTCGCCGCCGGAGCGCTTGCAGATATCGCTCTCGCGGCCGGGCCTCATCGGCATGCGGGGATAGAGATGCGACAAGCGCGGGAGCTGCTGAAAACGCTGTATACGATGGCGATGATGGTGGAGGCGCGCGACGCTTACACCGGCGGGCATTTATGGCGGGTGTCGCGGCTGTGCTACGCCTTGGCCGATCATCTGGGCCTGCCGCAGTCCGAGGTGGAACGCATCGCGCTGGGCGGCTTCCTGCACGATCTGGGCAAGGTGGGCGTGCCGGACGCGGTGCTGAACAAGCCGGACAAGCTCAGCGACGCCGAATACGAGGTGATCAAGACCCATCCGCAGGTGGGCGCGGATTTGTTGAGCGATCATCCCTTGGCGGAACTGGCGCTGGACGCGGTGCTGCGCCATCACGAAACGCCGGACGGCCGCGGCTATCCGCAGGGGCTGAGGGACAAGGAGATACCGCTGGCGGCGCGCATCGTCGGCATCGCGGACGCCTTCGACGCGATGACCAGCACCCGGCCGTACCGGCAGGGCATGCCCAAGGAGCGCGCCTTGGCCATCATCCGGGAGAACCTGGGCAGCCAGTTCGACCGCGAACTGGGCGAGCGCTTCATCCAGCTGGGTGAGGCCGGCCGTTTCGATCACATCATCGGCCACAGCGAACCGGGCATTCCCTTGCAAAGCTGCCAGGGCTGCGGCCCCATCATCGCCGTGCCGCGCGGCACGGCCGACGGCGAGGAAATTTTCTGTCCCAGCTGCGCCGGCGGCTATAGGCTGACGCGGCGCGGGCCGAACCTGGAGCTGGCGCCGTCCGGCCGCTCCAATCCGGCGCAGGCGCGGCAACCGCGCGCCGACCCGGGGCTGATAGACGATTTGCTCTTGGGCGCCGAGCAGTTGTTGCAAACGCGCAAACCCAGCCTGCTGGAACGGCTGTTTGGCTGAGCGCCTAAAGAGCCTGTTCAAAATCTCGCGAGCAAGGGCGAGGCCAGGCGAAAACAGCCGAGGAAGCGGAATGGGCTCGTGCTGCATGAGCATTTCGAAGGTGTGCTCACCGTGTAACGCGTCCACGACGCGCAGCAGGCTTTGAACAAGTTCTAAGGGGGCGGGCATGCCAGGCGCGCGCGGCGGGCTTGCGCTGTAATACCAATGGTATAAGCTGGCTAAATCCGTAGACGGAATAGTCTGCCAGCGCGTTTCGCGTCCGGCTTCCCCTCTTCCCGCTTGCGCCCGAGCGCCGTCCTTCACGCTGGGCCGATAGGAGCTCGCATGCATCAGCTCGATCCCGCTCTGGCCGTCTGGCTGGAGGAATACAACCGCGAACTGGCCGAACTGGTGGCCAAAGGCTATAAGGCGACGTCGATCGGCGCGCGCGAAGCGCTGGCCAATCTGACCCGGCAGATGGTGACGCCGGGGCCGGACATCGCCTGGGTCAACGACGATCTGGTGCCGGGCCGCGACTTCACCGTGCCGGTGCGCATCTACCACCCGGACCCGAAGCGCGCGCTGCCGGTGCTGGCGTTTTTCCACGGCGGCGGACACATGGTGGGCAGCGTCAGCGTTTACGACCCGATCTGCCGGCGCCTGGCCGCCGCCAGCCAGCACGTGGTGGTGGCCGCCGACTACCGGCTGGCGCCGGAAAGCCCGTATCCGGCGGGCCTGCAGGACGCCGCTGTCGTGGCCAAGGGCTTGTGGCAGGCGCTGGACGCGCGCCAGCTGCCCTATGTGCGTCAGCTGTCGCTGGCCGGAGATTCCGCCGGCGGCGCGCTGACCTCCAGCCTCAGCGGCCTGGGCCAGTACGACGCCTCCTTGCGGATCAAGCGTCAGGTGCTGATCTATCCCAGCGTCGACTACACTTTGAGCCAGCCCTCGGTGGACGAGAACGGCGAGGGCTATTTGCTGACCAAGGCGCGGGTGGCCTGGTATTTCGACAATTACTTCCAGCATGCCGAAAACCGGCTGCAGGCTTCGCCGCTGCATGGCGGCTTCAGCCGCAAACTGCCGCCGACCCTGCTGGTGTCGGCCGGTTTCGATCCGCTGCGCGACGAAGCGTTTCTTTACGCGGACAAGCTGCGCGCGGCGGAGGTGGAGGCGGAGCACATGCACCTGGACGGCATGGTGCACGCCTTTCTCAATCTGGAGGCCATCGTGCCGGAGGCATGCCGAGCGGTGTATCAGCGCATCGGCGCCTTCCTCAACCGCTAGCGCCGCGCAGCCGGAAAGCAAAACCGCCGCCGGGTTGACCGGGCGGCGGTTTTTTACGCGGCGCCGTCATGCCGTTGTACTGACAGGCGTCGCATAGGGCGCGGCGCGCGTCTTCCGCACAATGGCAAGCGTGACGAAAGGGAAACTCAATAGTTTTCCGGGCAGAAGTGGCGTTCCACCAATTCAATCAGGATGTGCAGCACCTTGATGTGCAGTTCTTGCACCCGGTCCGCGAACTGACCGCCCGGCGTGTTGACGTAGACGTCGGCCAGCGGCTCTAGCCGCGTGCCGGCGCGGCCGGTGAGGATGATGACCTTGACGCCCATGTCGCGGGCCACCTCCGCGGCGTTGACGATGGTCTGGCTGTTGCCGCTGGTGCTGATGCCGATCAGCACGTCGCCGGCGCGGGCGTGGCTTTCCAGATAGCGCGAAAACACGAACTCGTAGCCGTAGTCGTTGGCCACGCAAGTCATGTGGCTGGGGTCGGAAATGGCGACCGCGGCCATGCCGCGGCGGTTCTTGCGATAGCGGCCGGTCAGTTCCTCGGCGAAATGCATGGCGTCGCACATCGAACCGCCATTGCCGCAGGAAAAGACGCGTCCGCCGGCCGTCAGGCTGGCGATCAGGGTTTGCGCCGCCGCGTCGATGCTGGCCAGCGCTTCCGGGTTGGCCAGCAGATTGGCCAAGGCGGTTTGCGCCTCGCTCAGGCTGGCTTCGATGTGTTGAATCATGGTGGTGTCTCGTTTCATGCGGTGCGGCAAAACAGCAGTTTACACCCGCGTCGGGTCCGGGTCAGCCGATCTGGCGGCCAAACCAGACCACGCGGCCGATGACCTCGAACTCGCCGGTATTGCGTTGCAGGTCCACGGTGAAGGTCTCGTACAAGGGATTGGCGCTGCGCACCTGCACCGCGCCGCCGGGCAAACGCTGCAACTGCTTGACGAAGATGTCCTCGCCCATGCGGATTACGTACAAGCCCTCGCCGGGGGAGTGCTCGGCGGTGTTGACCAGGATGGTGTCGCGATCCTCCAGCACGCCGCTCATGCTGTCGCCCTTGACGCTGATCACCGCCAAGTCCCGGGCGGAGGCGTTCAGATGGTTCTTGATCCAGTATTTGCGGAAGGCCATATAGAACATCGGCGCCTCTTCACTGGCATTGGAACCAAAGCCGGCCGAAGCCTTCAGGTTATAGCGCGGGATGAAACAGAACTCATCATGGACGTTGTCGGGTACAAAACAGTCCGAATCGCGTTCTAGTCTAATCGAGGCGCCTACCGGTGGCGCCGCGTCGTACTGCGGGCCGCTGCCGTGCAATAGCCATTCCAGCCTGCAACCGCTGGCCTCCGCGATCTTGCTGGCGGTGGCCGCGCGCGGCACGCCGCCGTGATACCACATATTGGTGAACGAGCCTTTGTTGATTCCAATGCGAGTGGCCCAGGCGTAGGGCTTCTCCGCGCCTATCAACGACTCCAGTCGCTGCTTGAAGTCACTCTGTTCCAAGTTTTTTTCCATATAGAACTCCATTTGGCGTGCGAGGCCGGCGCCACGGCCCGGTCAAATGCCCTGTACAAAAGGACAGGTAGTGACATCGTACTAATTGATCAGTTTTATGTTTTGAACTAAAATAGCACTCATGCACCTGGGTAAAGTTCAAAACAAATATGCCCCCAGCCATCCCCCCGCAGAAGAAGATGCTGCCGAGGCCGATTTCAATAGAATTCATGGGCTTGCCAGCGTTTAGAACACGAGTTCTAAATGCGAACGGCGTACATGGCCTTGATTAATTATAACTTATTTAGAACTTATCGTCTTTGTTCCGTGCTCACAAGGAGATTTCCGCGATGACCGTAGCCAATATTGCCCCGGCCCTGCCCGAAACCATGCGCCTGGTGGCTGAGCTGATCGGGCTGCCGCGCACCTTGCAACTGGTGCAGGCGCTGGGCGGCACCACCTTGCCCATCTCCAAAAACCAAAGCAAGGCGGGCCAGCTGCGCTTCGCCGCGTTGGTGGAGGTGATAGGGGAGGACGCCGCGGCCAGTCTGACCCATCATTTTGGCGGCGATATCCTGTACGTGCCGCGTTGCAGCCAAGCCTTGCGTCTGGCGCGCAATCAGCAGCTGTTGAGCGACTTCGATCAGCTGCTGGACCAAGGCCTGGGCGCCAACGAGGCGGTCAGCGTGCTGGCCATCCGCTTCCAACTGAGCGACCGCATGGTGTGGCGCGTGCTGAAAACGCCCAGTCAAGATCTGCATTAAGGCGGTACGCCGCTTCTCCTCTCTTCCGATTTCTCCTGTTTGTTTCCAGCCGGTTCCGCCTCTGCCTGGCAGGGCAGCGCGCGCGCCGCGCAAGGCGGCCGGCTTGCGGCCGGCCGATGAGCCACGTTTCGCCAACAACAAGGAGTTTTCATGGCCAGCAGAGCTATTTCCGACCTGCATCCGCAGTTGCAACCCCTGGCCGAGGCCTTTGTGCGGCGCTGCCGCGACGCCGGCGTGGAGGCTTTGATCACCTGCACCTGGCGCTCCGGCGCGGAACAGGACGCCTTGTACGCGCAGGGCCGCAGCCGGCCCGGTCTCAAGGTCACCAACGCCCGCGCGGGCCAGTCCGCGCACAACGCCATGTTGCACGGCAGTCCGGCCGCGCGGGCCTTCGACGTGGTGCCGCTGATCGGCGGCAAGCCGGTCTGGGACGCCCACCATCCGCACTGGCAGCTGATGGGCGAGATCGGCGCCGCGCTAGGCCTGAATTGGTATGGCCGACCGGACGCGCCGTTCCGCGAGTTTCCCCACTTTGAGTTGAATCCGACCGACCTCGACAAGGAGAAAAAATGATGCGTCTGTCCGACTTGCTGACCCGGCCCGGCGGCCGCCGGCTGAGCCATTCCCGGCTGTGGGCGAACATCGCCTGCGCGGCGGCCACGCTCTTGTTCGTGGTGGAAGGGCTGCGCGGCACCCTGGGCGCGGATATCTGGCTGATTTATCTCGGCATCGTCGGCGGCTACTCCGCCGGTTTGCGGCTGATCGCCGCCTGGCGCGATCGAGGCGGGCGCTGATGGGACCAGGCTTCGCATGGCTGAAATTGGGGGGCTGGCTGCTGCCGCCCTTGCTGGCGGCGGGCCTGGCCTACCCGCTGGGGCTGCGTCACGGCGCGGAGAACTGGCGCGCGCGCTTGGCCGAACAGCGGGCGGCGGATCAAGGCCGCCAGGCCGCGGAAGCGGAGCGCGCTCAATTGCAACTGCAGGAGGCCTTGCAGCAGCAGCAACGTCTGCGCGAACTGCTGGGCAGGCAGGAGGCGCGCTTGTTGAGTCAGCAACAGGATCTGCAGCAGCGGCTGCGAGACCAGAAACAAAGGATCGAATATGTCGTGCAACAGGATGGCGGCCGCTATGGCGGCCTTGGCCCTGACAGCCTGCGCCTCTACTGGCAAGTCCTCGGCTACTCCGCCGCCGCAGTGCCCGCAACCGACTCCGTATCTATTGCAAATCCCCATCAAGCCGCCTCCGCCGGCGCCGGGCTACCGGCAGCAGACCTCCTGGCCCACGCCGCCGATTACGGCGCCTGGTGCCAGCAGCTGGAACAAAGGCTGACGGCGCTCGGCGGGCTGTTTACTTCCGAAGGACCACAACCATGAGCGACTTTTTCGATCGGGCCAGCGAGCTGGAAACCGAGTTCCGCGAGCAAGCGATTGCCCGCCATTACCAGCAGTTCGACCAGACAGGCTACAGCCACTGCGAGGATTGCGGCGACCCCATTCCGTCCGCGCGACGGGCGATCATGCCCAGCTGCACCCGCTGCGTGATTTGCCAACAACTGGCCGAAGGCTGAAAGGCGGGTTTCACGTGGAACATGACAATCTGATGGCCCTGGGCCGCATAGAAGGCAAGCTGGACATGATCGTGGCCCACCTCGCCAAACAAGACAAAAAACTGGAAGAGCTGGACAGCCGCCTGCGCGACGTCGAAGTCCAGGCCGCGCGCAGCGGCGCCTTGTCCGGCGCGGTGTCCGCGCTGGCGGTGACGCTGCTGGGCGAGTTCCTCAAGCGCTTGATCCACTGAGCGGCGGCACGCCGTTTCATCCGCCCGCCTCCGGCGCGGCGTCGAATTTCCCCCTTCTCAAACCTAGTGAAAGGAATCCAGATGTCGCAAACGACGATCTGTATCAAGCCGCAGCTGCAGTTCAATTTAATTGGCCATGAAGACGCTGCAATGGCTGCGGATGGCAAGGGCGCGCAGTTCCTGATGAACGCGACTTGTTGCGGCCAAGAGGCAGGCAAGGGGCAAGGCGTGCCCAGCGGCGCTGTCATGCATTTTGCCGCGGAGAAAGCCCCGGAAGGCTGGTTGAAGGCAGATGGCAAGGCCTATGCCAAAAGCGCGTATCCCGCCTTGTTCAGCGTGATCGGCGACAGCTTCCGCGATGCGAAGAACAGCGACGAAGCCATGTTCAATGTCCCTGACCTGCGCGGCGAATTCATCCGTGGCTGGGACGACGGCCGCGGCGTGGACCCGGTGCGCAAGAACGGCAGCGCGCAGAAGGGCACGCTGGTCGCCGCCAACGAGTATTTCAGCGACAACGAGCTGTACAACATCAGCACCAATGTCGGCACCGGTCAGGCTGCAGCCGGCACCGCGGCCTTCGGCGCGGACGTTCCGGATTTGGCCGGCTACCCCGGTTTGGAAATGCACTACGTGACCGGCGTCAAGGGCGCGCTGAGCAACTACCTCAGTTCGGTCGGCGCCGCCCGTCCTCGCAACCTCGCCCTGCTGGCCTGCATCAAGGCCTGATCCACCTCGGCCGCGCCCGCGGCAGCAAGCCCCCACTGACATCGCTCAGCTAAGCCCAAAACCGCGGGCGCGAGACAATAGCCGTATCGATAAACCGCTGAATCATTGAGGAAATCATGTCCCAGCTGATCCAACTGCAAGACGCCATCGCCGACCGCCTGCGCCAAGGCCTGGGCCGCATGGTGCGCGAAGTGGCGGCCGATCTGGACGAAACCGGCCTCTGCGGGCTGGATCTGGCGCAAGGCCGTTACCAAAGCCGGCTGACGCCGGCGGCGGGCAGCCCGGGTCTGAATCCGCAGGCGTTGGCGCGCTTGCCGGCGTTGTGGACCGTGGCCGGCGGCGTTATCGCCTGCCAGCCTTCGGCCAGCCAACGCCAGCGCTACAAGGCGCAGGCCCGCTTCACCGTCATCGTCGGCGACCGCCTGCAGGCGGATCGGGGCTACGCCGGCGCCGGCGTCTGGCAGCTGGTTTACGCGGTGCGTCGCTTGCTGGCGGCCCAGGATTTCGGCCTGGCGGTGTCGCCGCTGATTCCCGAGCAAGTGCGACCGCTGGCTCAGGCGCAGCGGGACGGCGAGCCTTGGAGCCTGGTGGCTTGCGATTTCGCCACCCACTGGCTGGACGAGGCGCTGGACAACGGCCACTGGCCGTCGCCGCAAGGCGAGACGGATCCGGACCAGCTGTTCGCCCGCTTCGGCGGCAGGCTGGAAGGCCCCGCCGCCGAATGGCGCAGCACCCGGCTGGACTACAGCCTGGACGGCAAAACGGCCGTCAAGGCCCAGGATGTCGTGCTGCAGCCCAAGCCGCCCGCCGTTTGATTTTTCGCAGTATCCCGCCGCGCTGTCCGGCGCGGCGACTTTCCCCCAACCGCATCAATCAGGAGCCCATACTTTATGGCCAGCCCCAACATCAGCTTCGACCAGATTCCGGCGTCCATCCGCAAGCCGGGCAAATACTTCGAGTTCAACACCAAGCTGGCGGTGCGCACCCTGCCGGGCAATCCGCAGCGCGTGCTGGTGATCGGCCAGCGTTTCGCCGACTCCGCTCAGCCGGCTCTGGCCGCGCTGGACGTGTTCAGCGACGAGCAGGCCGCCCAGGCTTTCGGCCGCGGCTCCTACGCCCATCTGTTGGCCCGCGCCGCCATCAACGCCAACCCCTATCTGCAACTCAGCGTGATCGCGGTTGACGACGCGGACAGCGCCGCCGCCGCCGTCGGCACCTTCACCTTCACCGGCCCGGCCACCGGCGCCGGTGTGGCCAGCCTGTTCATCGGCGGCCGCCGCATCGACGTGGCCGTGGCCGCAGGCGACGACGCCGCCAAGATCGCCGCCGCCGCCAAGGCCGCCGTCGACAAGCTGGCGGATCTGCCGGTGACCGCCGCCGCCGCCAAGGAAGTGCTGACCCTGACCGCTCGCCACAAAGGCGCGGCCGGCAACGCCGTCGCCTTGAAAGCGCAGGAACAGATCGCCGGCCTCGGCATCACCGTGGGCGCGATGAAGGGCGGCGCCGCCGATCCGGACATCGCTCCGGCGCTGGCGGCCGTGGTCAGCGGCGGCCACCACATCGTGGTCAACCCCTTCAACAACGACACCGCCTTCACCGCGCTGCGCACCCATCTGGACTTCGTATCCGGTCCGATGGAGCAACGCGGCGCCATCGGCGTGGTCGGCGCCGTCGGCGCGCTGTCGGAAGTCAGCGCCGTCGCGTCCAAACTGGCCAGCGGCCGCGTCAGCGCCGCCTGGTATCGCGGCTCCGCCAAGTTGCCGGGTGAACTGGCCGCCGCTTACGCCGCGGTGATCGCCAGCGAGGAAGATCCGGCCCGTCCGCTCAACACCCTGGAGCTCAAAGGCCTGGATGTGGTGGAACTGGCCGCCCGCACCAGCCGCACCGAGCAGGAAAACGCCCTCTACAACGGCGTGACCCCGCTGGAAGTGGGCCCGGGCGAACGCGTGCAGATCGTGCGCTCCATCAGCACCTACACCAAGGACGCGCAGGGCGTGGACGACGTGTCGCTGCTGGATCTGACCACCATCCGCACCCTGGACTACGTGCGCCGCGCCTGCCGCGAGCGCGTGGCGCTGCGCTTCCCGCGCGAAAAACTGTCCGATCGCACCCCGTCCAAGGTCCGCTCCGAGCTGCTGGACGTGCTCTACAAGCTGGAAGAACTGGAAATCATCGAGGCGGTGGAGGCCAACAAGGACGGCCTGATCGTTGAGCGCGACGCGCAAGACGTGAACCGTCTGGACGCCAAGATCCCGGTGGACGTGGTCAACGGTCTGCACGTGTTCGCCGGCCGTATCGATCTGCTGCTGTAAGCGGCGCTGGGTAAACACGCGGGGTGCCGCGGCGCGCCGTCTTGCTCCCGCAGGTTTACCCGGGCGGACCTAGTTTTCCCCCGTTAACGCTTGATCCGGCGGCCCGCCGTCAAACCGGCCGGGCCGCCCACATGAAACCGAAAAGGACATTCACATGGCTTTGAAAGAATACGCAGGTTCGATCGTACTGGAAGTCAACGGCCAGGAAATCGACGTCATCGATCTGAACGTCAGCAGCAAGACCGGCCGCAAGCTGGTGAAAACCATGAACAGCAGCGGCCGCGCCCGCGGCTTCGCGCGTGGCATCTCGGAATATGAGCTGTCCGTCACCGTCTCCATCCCGCTGTCCGGCGAGCTGGACTGGGAAGCGATCGAAGGCGCCAAGCTCACCGAATTCCCGGTGGCGCCGGGCGGCAAGCGCACCAGCTACCTGGACTGCTTCACGCTGGAAGTGGGCGAGAAATACGGCGTGGAAAGCGAAGCGCGCCGCGATATCAAGCTGCTGTCGCTGCGTAAAGTTCAGGAGTGAGATCAAGCTTATTTAATCGGCTGATTAAATAATGAACGGCTGGATGTGGAGCGTTGGTTAACAGGAAGCATCTGGCCGTCTTCTCATATATTCCCGCCTTGTCGCCTCAGAAAATCATATGAGCGAATACGCAGTTTTAAGCTGCGGTAAAACATCAGTGCATTTTGACAGGTATAGAGTCTTATCTGATGAGTAGTTGATTTCACGGGGCGGTGAAGTATTGACCTGGAGCAGTTATGCTTAAATTAAGCCCGGAGCAGTTGAAGAAGCTAGAAGAAATGGCCGCCAGGAAAAGAGGGAATTATGCGGATATTTACTCTTTTCTGAAGGGTGCGGTTGCAGAAAAGATGAAGCAAGAAGCGCATCAAAGCGCAGTGCTGCCGCATGAAAAAGCCAAGGCAATCAAGCGTTCGCAGGAGCTGGATGGGCTGTATCTATGGCTGTCCGTGGCGGAGTCGACCAATGGCGGGACTGGCGATGTTTATGACTCTTTTCTCCGTGCATCAACCAAGAATTTAATGAAGAAGCATGGGAAAAAGCCATATTCCGATGCGATTTACAATCAGGCCTCAAATAAGCTTGCCAAAGAAATGATCCCCCAGATCCTCAAGGATCAGGGGATGGATATCAAAAAAATAGTGCAAGCGGACGCCAAAAATTTTACTGAGGCTTTTGACTTGCCGGAGGGCAGCTGGCCTGGAACCGCTTTCGATACCTTTGCTTTGGGCGGAGACCATGTATCCCTGCCCAAGGATGGCAAGATCGGCCTTACCGACACATTGTTGAATGCAGCCGAAAGCTCGATGGATGTGGTTGGCAGCAAAGTCAGCGAAATAACCGACCCACTCGAAAATAAAATAACAGGATCGCTCGCGGACACGGGGCTGGGACTGTACGAAAAACTATTTGGCGACAAGAAAAAACAGGAGCCTGCACGGCCGAAAAAACAAGCGCCTAAAAAACTTCCCAGCCCAGCCAAGACTCTTGAGGACCTGCCCGAAGGGCAGAAGAAAATCAAGCTGGAGCAATTAAGAAAGAAGGTGGCCAGCAAGCAGGCGATTCCCGATGCCGCGACATTGGCGGCATCAATTTTGGGGAAAGAGGCGGTGCCGGGCGCATTGGCAAAATTAATTCCCAAGCTTCCCGACATGATGCCTGGTGCGGCAATGGCCTTGAGCGCGACAAACGATGTTATCGCGTTTGGCGACCATGTCATTAATGGCCGATTCCATGAGGCAATGACCGAGGGTCTTGGAGTTGCGGCTTCAATGAGTGTCGGGGGTAAAGCTGGAAAACTGGTGAAAGGCGCTGCTGCGCAACGCGCGGCGGAAGCCATTGTGGGCAAGGCTGCGGGGGATAGTGTCAAATTGTTCGCCCAAGGCATGACCGGCGGAGATTATGTTAATAAGTGGGGACCTCCTCGCACGCTGCCTAATGATGTCGATTTGAAAAAAACCTTAGTGGATAAAAACGGCCAAGCCTATTCCGCGGTGGATGTCGATGGCACGGGAGTATTCTCTTGGTTTGCGCATAATGATCGTAGCGATCTGATGGGCGCGAGATATACGGAAGTGATGACTGGAGAGAAAATAGCCGAGCTGAACAGAAATTATATTAAGTCCGTTGAAAAAGAATATGCGGCAAGGGCAAAGCAGGAAAAGCAGGAACAGCGAAAGGCTGTCAATTTGACTCCAAAAACCAGCGCGCAGACCACGCCTAAAGAGGCTGCGAAAAAAACGGCGACGGATAAGCCGCGTACCACGCCCAAAAATGCGCAGCCCGCGCAAAAGCCAACCAAGAAAACGGCGGCTGCGGCAGGCATGGCGCAGCCTGGGGCAGAGGATGCCCTGTCTACTCCTGTCGCGATGGCCGCATTGGCTTCGGCATCTCCGGCGCTCTCCAATACCGGCATGCTCGACAGTCCAAGCGCTAATGCTTCAAACGAGCAGTTGCTGATGGTCATGTCGCAGATCCAGGCCAGCTTGAGCCAGTTGGTCAGTCATCTAGCGCAGCCCACCAATATCACCGTCGACGTCCAAAACGGCAATATCGTCGCCGCCGTCAACGCCGCCAATAGCCAACAACAAAGGAGAAGCTGATGTTCAATCTCAGTCTGTTTGCCGGTTCCGCCGCCGGCGCGCTGGTGGACGCCAGTTTCCGCGGGGTGCGCTTTGAATGCCTGCGCAGCGTGGACAGCGCCCAGCGCGACCAGGCGATGCACGAATACCCCTATCTGGACGGCGCCGACGTAGAAGACCTGGGCCGCAAGGCGCGCAAGGTTTCGCTCAGCGTCTTCTTCTGGGGCCGCGATTATCAGCAGCGGCTGCGCGACTTCGTCGCCGCGCTGGACCAGGCCGGTCCGGGCGAGTTGATTCACCCGGTATTCGGCAGCATGCCCAAGGCGCAATTGCTGGATTACCAGATCAGTCACGAGGCCGACGCGCCGGATTCCTGCACCGTGGAAGTGAACTGGGTGGAGGCCACGCCGGGCAATCCCTTTTTCGCCAGCCAGCAGCCCTTGCAGCAGGTGGAGGCCATCAGCGCTTTGGCGGCCAAGGCGCGCAGCCTGGGCGGCGAGGCCTTCGCCAAGGCTCAGGGCCTGCTGCAAAACGCCAATACCGCGCTGACCCGGCTGGGCGCGCTGCGCGTGCGCTTGAGCGATACCGTGCGGCAGCTTGCCGGCATGGCGCAGCAAGGCATTGCCCAGGTGGTGGACTTGCTGGCCTATCCGCAAGCCTTCATCGGCCAGGTGACGTCCTTGGTGGACGAGGTCGCCAACTGGCGTTTTGGCGTCAAGCTGGAAATCTGGCCGGGCCTGAAGTGGGAGGCGGAAGCCAAGCTGCCGCAGGCCACTCTGGCCGATTGGAACGCGATGAAGGACAGGCTCAACGGCGTGTCCAAGAAAATCGGTCGCGCGTCGGACAGCTTGAGCCAGGCCGGCAAGGCGCTGGAGGTCTGGACCGAGGACGAGATCCGCATCGACGCCTTGCTCAAGCTGACCGTGTCCACCTCGATGGCGAACGCCGCCGCCGATCTGTTCCGCTCGGAAGCCGCGCAGCCGACATTGACGCCGCCGGCGCTGGAGCAAGTGGCCGGCGACGTGCGCGCCACCTTGCAGCAGACCATAGAGCAATGGCGCAAGGCGCTGCCGGGCGAGGACGCGCGCCAGGTGATTGAAAGCCTGCGCGATCTGGGCCTGCAGGTGCAGCGCAGCTCCGCCGGCCTGGTGGCCGCCAAGCCGCCCTTGATTACCCGCAAGGTGGAGTCCGCCGCCAATCTGCGTCAGCTGGCCCACCTGTGGTACGGCGACAGCGGCCGCGCCGCCGAACTGCTGCGCCTGAATCCGCAGCTGGCGCATCCCAACCATCTGCAAGCAGGAGAGCTGATCCATGGTTACGCCCGCTAAAAGCGCCTCGGCCAAGAACGAAGTCAGCCTGGAGATCGCCGGCAAGGCTCATCGTTACTGGACCCAGTACAGCATCGACTCCGATCTGACCGTGGCCGCCGACGCCTGGCAGGTGTCGCTGGGCCTGCCCGGCGGCGAGGTGCCGCCGGCGGTGGAGCCGGGCGCCGAGGTCAAGGTGCTGGTGGGCGCGGACGTGGTGCTGCAGGGGAGGGTGGACGACATCAGTCACAGCATAGGCGCCGGCAGCCACCAGCTGACGCTGTCGGGCCGGGATCTGGCCGGCATGTTGCTGGACTGCAGCGCGCCGTTGCTCACCGGCAAGGGCATGACGCTGAGCGACGTGCTGGAGAACGTGATCAAGCCGCTGGGCGTCAGCCGGGTGCGCGTGGACGGCAAGGCCAAGGGCCAGATCGAGAAAATCAGCGTGGACCCGGGCAACAGCGCCTGGGACGTGCTCACCCGCGCCGCCGCGGCCAACGGCCTGGCCGCCTGGTTCGATCCGGACGGCACCCTGGTGGTGGGCGGACCGGACTACAGCGCGCCGGCCAAGGCCAAGCTGATCCTGCGCCGCGACGGCAAGGGCAACAATGTGCTCAGCCTGGCGGAAACCCGTTCCCACGCGCCGCGTTACTCGCAGCTGACCCTGCTGGGCCAGGGCCATCGTCAAGCCTTGACCCCGGGCAGACACGATCTCAAGCACCAGTCCGCGGACCCGGATGTTCGTTATCACAAACCGCGCATCGTGGTGGAGCCGGACGCCGCCAACCCGGCGGAACTGGCGGCGCGCGCGGACAAGATGCTGGCCGACGCGCGGCTGGCCGGCTACACCCTTAGCGCCACCGTGGCCGGACATCGCAACAGCGCCGGCGAACTGTGGACCCCCGGCCAGCGCATCCAGGTGGAAAGCGAGCCGCACGGCATCAAGGGCGGCACTTATTTCCTGATGGCGCGCACCTTCAGCGGCGGGCGCGGGCAGGGCAGCACTACCCGGCTGACGTTGAAAGAGGACGGCCGCTGGCTGCCGGTCATGCGCAAACGCTGAGACAAAGAAAGGTTGAAACGATGTGGAATGACGTAGACCAGAGAATTCGCCGCGCCTTCAGCAATGTGCGGCAGGGCTTTCGCGCGGTGCTGACCCGGGTGGACAGCGCCGGCGACGTGCAAACCGTGCAGGCCGACGCCTTGGCCGGCGAGCAATTGCAGGACGCCGAGCTGTTCCAGCATTACGGCTACAGCGCCAATCCGCCGCCGGGCAGCATGGCGGTGGTGCTGCCCTTGGGCGGGCGCAGCAGCCACGGCGTGGTGATCGCCACCGAGCACGGCAACTACCGGTTGAAGCAGCTCAAACCCGGCGAAGTGGCGCTGTACAGCGACGAAGGCAGCAAGATCGTGCTTAAACGCGGCCGCTTGATCGAGGTGGAGTGCGACACTTTCAGCCTGCGCTGCAAGAACTGGCAGGTCAACGCCAGCGAGCAGGCCAGCTTTACCACGCCCACGCTCAGCACCAGCGCGCAGCTGGTGGCGCAAGGTCAGATCAAAGGCAATGGCGGCATGGCCATTCAGGGCGGCGTCACCGTCAGCGGCGACGTGGTGGCCGGCGGCAAGAGCCTGGTGGGCCACCAGCATAACGGCGTGCACGGTACGACCAGTCCACCGTTGTAAAACACGATTTTCACCAAGCGTGCTGTTGATATCGCTTGTTTGAATGTTCGCCGGCACTGACCCGCGTCCCTTATCCCCAACCCCTGCAAACCCGGAAAATAACGCCATGGACCCTCTATTGGACCCCATCACCGGCGATTACGCCGGCGGCACCACCGACACCCTGGCCAATGCCGTCTACCTGAGGCTGATGACCCCGCTGGGCGGCTGGTGGGCCGATCCCGAACTCGGCTCCCGCCTGCATCTATTGTCTCGCAGCAAGGACAGCAACCAGATCGACCTGCTGGCCTGCCAATACGCCGAACAAGCCTTGCAACCCTTGTTGCGCGACGGACGCGCCCGCCGCGTCGGCGTAGAGGCGCAACGCCCCGGCAGCGGCCGTTTGCTGCTGTTGGTCGAAGTGGAAGAGGCCGGCGGCCAGACCCGACATTTCCAACACCATGTGAGGATAGCCTGATGCCTTTGTCCACCCCGGATTTTGAAACCATACGTGGCGCGCTGCTGCGCGATCTGCAAAACCTGCGCGCCGACGCCGACGTCGGTCCCGACAGCGACTTTTACGTGCGCGCCAGCTCGGTCGCCAGCGCGGTGGAAGGCTTGTACCAGCATCAAAGCTGGATCGCCCGCCAGATCTTCCCGGACAGCGCCGACCGCGACTATCTGGAACAGCACGCCCGGGTGCGCGGTCTCAGCCGCAAGCCGCCGGTGGCGGCCAAAGGCCTGTTGCAACTGAGCGGCAATCCCGGCGCCGGCTTCGCCGCCGGTCTGAAAGTGCGCTTGGGCGAACAGCTCTACACCACTCAGGCCGGCGGCCAGCTGGATGTGGACGGCCAGGCCCGCGCGGTGGTGGCCGCCGATCTGCCCGGTCTGGCCGGCAATGTGCCGGCCGGCACGGTGGCGGAACTGATGGCCGCGCCCAGCGGCCTGGCCAGCCGCGTCAGCTTCGCCAGCATGGACGGCGGCGTGGACGAAGAGGACGACGCCGCCTTGTTGGCGCGGCTGCTGGAGCTCATCCGTCGCCCGCCGGCCGGCGGCAACCGCCACGATTATCGACGCTGGGCGCTGGAAGTGCCGGGCGTGTCCGCCGCCTACGTCTACCCGTTGCGCCGCGGCCTCGGCACCGTGGACGTGGTGATCACCGCCCAGGACAGCCTGCCCTCGGCCGACACCCTGGCCGCGGTGCAAGCCCATATCGAAGACCTGCGCCCGGTCACCGCCAAGAACTGCCTGGTGTTGGCGCCCACGCCGCGTCCGGTGGACATCGAGGTGGCGCTGACGGTGGACGGCACCACCGTGCAAGCCGTCACCGAGCCGCTGCGTCAGGTGCTGGCCGCTCATTTCTCCAGCCTGGCCCCCGGCAGCAAGCTGTACAAGAGCCGGCTGGAAGCCTTGATCTCCGACCTGCCCGGCGTGGTGGACCGTCAATTGCTGTCGCCCGCCGACAATATCGCGCCGGCGGTGAATGAGAAAACAGTGGAATGGCTGCGCCTGGGCAAACTCACGGTGAGGGGGATGCAATGAGTCCGCAAACCCCGCATAGCGAACTGCTGACGCGCTTGCTGCCGCCGGTCAGCTACAGTTCGGACGGACCGCGGCTGCAAGCCGAGCTGGGCAGCGAAGGCGCGGCGCTGGACCGGGTGCAGAACGGTGCCCGGCAGCTGGTGGGCGCCACCACGCCGCTGCTGGCCGAAGGCCTGTTGCCGGATTGGGAGCGCGTCTGCGGCCTGACCCCGCCGACGGACGCGCCCTACCAGCAGCGCCAGCAGGCGGTGCTGGCCAAGCTGGCGGAAACCGGCGGTCTGTCCATTCCCTACTTCACCCGGCTGGCGTCAGGCATGGGCTACCGCATCGCCATCAGCGAGCCGCAGCCGTTCCGCGCCGGTCTCAACCGCGCCGGCCAGCAGCTGTGGACGGCGGACATCCCTTGGGTGTGGCAAGTCACCGTGTTCGGCGCCAAGACCCGGCCGTACTTCTTCCGCGCCGGCCAGTCGCTGGCCGGAGAACGCCTGACCACCTTCGGCGATCCGCGACTGGAAGATCTGTTCAAGGATCTGAAGCCGGCCCACACCTACGTCTACTTCGCCTACCAGCCTTAAACCGCGCCTCACGCGGACCTTCCCGTCCTTTCTCCCTTCCCCTCACAGCCCCGTCCTCAGTGGGCGGGAGTCTGTGCTCTTTACTCTTTTCCTCAGGAGCGCCTCATGCAAGAACCCATCAAGCCCATTCCCACGCCTGACAAGCTGTTCCACGACGGCAACCCGGTCAGTGGCGAACTTGGCACCATCGTCAGCGCTGAATGGCTGAACGGTATGCAGTCTGCCGCTCAGGCCACTCAGGAAGAAGTGCTGGCCGTGATCAAGGACAGTGGCCAGGGTACCGACCCCAAGCGCAAGGACCAACTGCTGCAGGCAGTCAAGCAGATTGCCTGGGGCGGCAATAGCAAGCCAACCACGTTGGCAGGCTATGGTATTGGCGACGCTTTGCCGTTGAAACCGGCGTTGGGTGTGGTGGATCTGAACGATATTAACGTCACGGGTCTTTATAGCCAGCGGGGGGACGCACAAGCGGCCAGTGGCAAGAACTACCCGACACCCTATGCCGGCAAGCTGCAAGTCTATGCCGACGAGAATATGGTGTATCAGAACTATCAGGCTTACAACGATGCTGGTATCTGGTATCGCTGTTGTTATCGGGGACATTGGGCGCAGTGGCAGAAACTGGCTGACGCAGCCTCCACGTTGGCCGGCTACGGCATCGCTGATGGCGTGACTAAGTCCGAGTTGAAGGCCGCTGTCGATGGCGTGGTCAACGGTGCGCCGGGCGCGCTGGATACGCTGCAGGAACTGGCGGCGGCGCTGGGCAATGACAAGGACTTCGCGGCCACCATCACCAACAAGCTGGCAGGCAAGGCGGATAAGGCCGATTCGCTGGCGGGCTACGGCATTAATACTTTGGCGCTGTCTACCGCGCAGACTGTGCATGTCCTGAAGACCACGCCGAATAACTACGACGCCACTATGTACAGCAGAGGGACTATGGAACTGTGCTCCACCGGCGTGGATTTCCCATCCTTAGGCCTACATCGGCCGGGATATAGCGCGGTAGCCTTGGTGCACAAAGGCTATGGCGATGAAACACTGGTGTTGAAAGAGGCAGGCGGCGGTGAATTCCGAGTATGGCACTCCGGCAATGACACGTCTTTGATCAAGAAACGTCGCTATCGTATTGACCCGCAGGATGGCACCTCGTTGGATACTTCCATCACCGGCGGGGAAATGGGATTCAACTATGGCACCTCCAGCGGCGTGACTGGCCCGTTCATCGCCTTTGGTGGATTGGGAGGCCAGATTGACTACTCCTGCCAACTGACGGCCGACTATCAGCGCGGAAACACCATGCGTTTTCGTACTCGCAACGACGACGCCAAGCGTTGGAACCCCTGGCATACCTTGATGCATGACGGTCATCTGACCGGGCAAGTCGCCTATTTTGCCATGAGCGATGCACCGGAGGGTTGGCTGAAGGCTAATGGCACCGCGGTAAGCCGAACCGAATACGCCGCTTTATTTGCGGCGATAGGCACCAGGTTTGGTGTTGGGGATGGCTCAACGACTTTTAATCTGCCTGATTTGCGAGGGGAGTTCATCCGTGGTTGGGATGATGGACGAGGGGTGGATTCGGGGCGTGCTCTGGGAGCATCCCAGAGTCCTACCTATATTCGCAATCTGATCGATAAGTTGAGTGGAGGCTATCCAATAGGCACTTCCGCTATCGGGGCTTGGAATACGGAGGGGTGGTCCGTCAATGTCGAGGGCAACAAAACACCCACTGATATGAGCAATACCACTTACTACGTTGCAGTTGCCTCTGCTGTCCCTGGCAGTGGAGATAATGGGGCGTTTTCCACACGTCCCCGCAACGTTGCTCTGCTTGCCTGCATCAAGTTCTAAGGAGACTTTCATGCAAGAAATCAAAAACAAAACCGTCTACGCCTACCACCCGCAAACCGGGGAGTATCTGGGAATCACACAGGCGGACCTGTCGCCACTGGAAAAAGATGTTTGGTTGTTGCCGGCTCATAGCACCGAACAACAGCCGTCGGTCACTGCGGAACGTCAAACCGCAGTATTCCGCGATGGCGGCTGGATGGTCATGCCGGATTGGCGCAGTACTAAACTGTGGAGCCAGCAGACCGCACTACCGGTCCAGGCCAAGCTAGGCGAGACCCCGGACAGCTTGCGTGCCACCTTGCTGGAGCCCTGCGAGTTTGCGGCTTGGGATGGCAAAGGCTGGATCATTAATAAGGCGGCCCAGGCTACCGCTTTGGTGGCACAAATGCAGGCTCAATTGAAGCAGCGCCTCGTGGAAGCCTATGCCAGCCGTCGTCCTTTGGAGGATGCGGCGGAAATCGGCATGGCGACGGAAGCGGAGTTGGCGCGGCTGCTGGGATGGAAGCGTTATTGTGTGGAGCTATCGCGTTTGCCTGAATTGGCGATGTGGCCTCGGCTGGTGGAGACGGACTGGCCGAAGCAGCCTGTCTGATTCAGGGTTTATCAATCAAAACGGCAGCCATGCGCTGCCGTTTTTTCTTCAAGTCATTGCGGAGTATTATCGGTGCCGGGGTATTTAAAACTTGTTCAATGTCTACTGCGCTTTAGCAGGGTAGCTAGACAGCGACGTTGAAAATGCCTGCAGAATGTTCTGTTATGTATGTATTCAGCTGATATTGCTGTGTTTCGTTCTCACTCGCTGGATTTTGAAGCAGCCTCCCTCCTCCGGTGCACTGACATCCGTCCACTGCTGCTGCTGCTGTGTTTCTTGCAAAATCCCCTCCAAATCCTTTCAGTAACGACACCTGTCATCGGCCGTGGCCGATTCTTCATTTCCGCGGGAGGCGATTCCATGCAAGAAGCACTCAAGCCCATCAACACGCCGGACACTCTGTTTCACGACGGCAACCCCACCACCGGCGAACTGGGCACCATCGTCAGCGCCGACTGGTTGAACAACCTGCAACTGGCTACGCGCTCGGCCCAGGAGGAACTGATCTCCTTGATCAAGGACAGTGGTCAGACGCTGGACGCCAGCCGCAAGGACCAGTTGTTGCAGGCGGTGAAAAAAATGGCCTGGGGCGGAGACAGCAAGCCGACCACGCTGGCGGGCTACGGCATTAGCGATGGGGCCACCAAGGCCGAAGTGGCGGTCAAGGCCGATAAGGCCAGCACCCTGGCGGGCTACGGCATCCAGGACGGCATCACTGTGGGCATGCTGCCGCGGCGTAATCTATTGGCGGACGGCGGGCGTTTTTTCGATCCATTCACGCCGGAGGGCATTGCCCAGGTGAGAGCCATTCAGATCACCACTCCGTTTGCCACCCCCATGCATAATGTTTCATATAGCCAGAGTGTTAGCTCTGTGGGGCGTTTCATTCATGATAATAGCTCGTATGAAGGCCCTGGCCCGAAGTTGGCGCAGCCGGTAGAGGATTTATTGAATGGCATGGGGCGTGATCAAAAGCGTTATGGCAACGAGTTTCATATTGCGGAGTTGCGCTGTGGAGCATTGAGTCATTCGGCGCAAGTGCTCGATGGAAAAAATATGGCATTGGCGATGGCGTATGGGGCCGGTACCGATGGACTAGTTACATTCATGAGCTGGCTGCGTTGTATCAGCGGCTCTATTTACCTTGATTGCGGCCAGTATCGCAATGGCAAGCCAATGGAGAATAAGCGCATCACGCCGAGCGATGGCTGGGTGCATATGGCTGGGATGACTGACTGGGGGCGTGGCTATAGCAACTGTCACATTTTTGCCGAGAATAACTCGGTCTTCCAACTGGCCTTGCCTGCAGCGCTGTCCGGTATGCATGGCGGTTACGTACACAAAGCGCCGATCGCGCCGTAAACATCATCGGTTTTCAAGTATGGCAATCCTGCGGGGTTGCCATTTTTTTGCCTGCTCGCCACTGACATCCGTCCGCTGCTGACGCGCGTCGCTCCCCGGCACAATGAGGGCATTAATTCACTAGCGAAGCGGGTCAACTGGCGGTCTGACGACGGCTAATGTGGTCCGTACCCCGCCTATGTCGCCGGCCCGGCTCATGGGCAGACTCATTAAGGAGCGAGAGCGCGATGCAAAACACTTTGAAGCCGATCAACAGCCCGGACGGTCTGTTTCATGACGGCAACCCCACCACTGGCGAACTGGGTACCATCGTCAGCGCCGATTGGCTGAACAGCCTGCAGCAGGCGACTGTCGCCACTCAGGACGAGTTGATTGCCTTGATCAAGGACAGCGGCCAGGCATTGGACGCCAACCGCAAGGATCAATTGCTACAGGCGGTGAAGCAACTGGCCTGGGGTGGCAATAGCAAGCCGACTACTTTGGCGGGTTACGGGATTACCGATGGGGCCACTAAGGCAGAGGTTTCCATCAAGGCGGACAAAGCGGGTACGCTGGCTGGTTATGGCATTGCCGATGGCGCGACGACTAGTCAATTGCGTGCCGCGGCGCCAGCCGGCGAAGTGGCCTACTTTGCAATGCCATCTGCACCGCCTGGTTGGTTGAGATGTGATGGCTCCTTGGCCAGCCGCAATGTTTATCCCGCGTTGTTTGAGGCAATTGGGACGCGATACGGTGCAGGAGATGGGACAACAACGTTTAACCTGCCTGATTTACGCGGAGAATTTATCCGCGGCTGGAGCAGCGATCACCCTGTAGTAGACGTGGGACGTGCATTTGCGTCTAGGCAAATGGGCTCATTGATTCCTTACCAAGGCTATATCGATCCGACGCGCAGCGGTGCATGGCAAAGCAGTTACAACGATAGATTGGGATGGGTGAGTGGTCTGTTTGATGATGGTTTTGAGAGCAACCATGTCGATGGTACTTCCGTGGTTAATTACGGTGTAACTCCGATCCCGAACTGGCAAGCTCAACTTCTTGGAGGCACATTGACGCAAGCTGTTACAGGGTCGACAACCAACCTTTTGAAAGGCACCCGCCCCCGCAACATCGCCCTGCTTGCCTGCATCAAACACTAAGGAGATCACCATGCAAGAACGCACGCAGAAAACCGTCTACGCCTACCATCCGGAAACCGGCGAGTATTTGGGTACCACCATGGCGGACCTGTCGCCGCTGGATGTTGAAGAAACCTGGCTGATTCCGGCCTACGCTACCGAGCAGCAACCGCCGCAGGCGGGGAACAGGCAAGCGGCGGTCTATCGTGACGGCGGCTGGCTGCTGGTGGTGGATTTTCGCGCGCTCAAGCTGTGGAGCAAGGCCAGCGCGCAGCCGGTGACGGCGCAAATCGGCGACACGCCGGACAGCCTGCAGGCCACCGAGCTGGAGCCGCCGCCCTTCGCGGTGTGGAACAAGAAAGCCTGGAAAGTGGACGCCGATGCGCAGCGCGCGGCGCTGACGGCGCAGGCGCAGCAGGAGTTGCAGCAGCGTTTGGCGATTGCCTACGCTCAGCGCCGGCCTTTGGAGGACGCGCAGGAGCTGGGGCTGGCGACGACGCAGGAACAAGGCCTGCTGACGGCGTGGAAGCGTTACTGCGTTGAGCTGTCGCGGCTGCCGCAGCAGGCCGCGTGGCCGCAGCTGGGCAAGGCGGACTGGCCTGCGGCGCCTGTCTAAACATTGAGTTTGTGTGCTTGGAAAACGGCGGCTTCGGCCGTCGTTTTGCTTTGCGGCTGCGCTCCAAACTACTGACATCCGTCCACTGCTGACGCGCGTCGCTAAACGGCAAAATGACGGTATTGATTCACTAGCGAAGCAGGTCAGCGGGTGGTTTACGGATCACCCTACCGGCCCGGAGTCCGCCCCAAGCCGCCAGCCCGGCCAGCGGGCCAACCCTGTAAATGGAGCGAGAGCGCGATGCAAAACACCATGAAGCCGATCAACAGCCCGGACGGCCTGTTCCACGACGGCAACCCTTACACCGGCGAATTGGGCACGGTGGTGACCTCGGAGTGGTTGAACAATGTCCAGTCCGCCGCCCAGTCCAGCCAGGACGAGCTGTTGACGGTGATACGCGACAGCGGCCAGAGCGCGGATCCGGCGCGCAAGGACCAGTTGTTGCAGGCGCTGAAGAAGCTGACCTGGGGCGGCAATAGCAAGCCGACCACGCTGGCCGGCTACGGCATCACCGACGCCTTGCCGCTGAGCGGCGGCAAGATGAATGGGCGGGTGGATTTTCAGCCCAATTCTCGCTTCCTGGCCGAGGGCGGCAAGGAAGGCGGCCAGCTGCAATTGCAAGCGCCGCAAAGCGACAGCAAGCTCAGCGACGTCAATATCGATGTCTGGGGCAACCAGTTCCGCGTGTTCAACAACGATGGCGTCAAGGCGCGTGGTTTTTACGTGGACCTGACCCAGTGCGAGGACGGCCCTATCACCAATCTGCTGACCATGTCCGGCGCGCCGGGCCTGGTAGGGCATTTCGCGATGCCTTATACGCCGCCTGGTTGGTTGAGGTGCGACGGCTCTCCGGTCAGTCGCAGCACTTACCCCGGCTTGTTTGCCACGATTGGGACAACGTATGGGGCAGGGGATGGCTTGACGACGTTCAATCTTCCGGATCTGCGCGGGGAGTTTGTGCGTGGTTGGGATTATGGTGGCGGGGTGGATGACGGGCGGGTGTTCGGTTCATGGCAAAAAGGGACGCTAACAATTTCTGATCCAAGTCTTGACTCCGTTGGCGTTGCGAGTCTGATTCATGCAAATAACAACACCCCGATCGGGTATGTGGACTTAGGCGCGGATAAAACCAAGAAGGAATATTACGAGATGCGACGAGCCCAAATGGAAGGTTACGGCATCGTATACGATGTGGACAGTAATGGCTGGGCTGGCGGTTATGGCTCCACCCGCCCCCGCAACGTCGCCCTTCTCACCTGCATCAAATACTAAGGAAACCGCCATGCAAGAACGCAAACAGAAAACCGTCTACGCCTACCATCCGGAATCCGGCGAGTATCTGGGCACCACTACGGCGGATCTATCGCCGCTGGATGTTGAGGAAACTTGGTTGATTCCGGCCAATGCCACCGAGCAGCAACCCCCGCAGGCAGGGGACAAGCAAGCGGCGGTCTACCGCGACGGCGGCTGGCTGCTGGTGGTGGATTTTCGCGCGCTCAAGCTGTGGAGCAAGGCCAGCGCGCAGCCGGTGACGGCGCAAATCGGCGACACGCCGGACAGCTTGCAGGCCACCGAGCTGGAACCGCCGCCTTTCGCGGTGTGGAACAAGAAAGCCTGGAAAGTGGACGCCGATGCGCAGCGCGCGGCGCTGACGGCGCAGGCGCAGCAGGAGTTGCAGCAGCGTTTGGCGATTGCTTATGCTCAGCGCCGGCCTTTGGAGGACGCGCAGGAGCTGGGCTTGGCGACGACGCAGGAACAAGGCTTGTTGACGGCGTGGAAGCGTTACTGCGTCGAGTTGTCGCGCTTGCCGCAGCAGATCGCGTGGCCGCAGTTGGCCGAGGCGGACTGGCCGAAGCAGCCTGCCTGAGCGTTTGCAGATTGCCGTTTCACGTGAAACCACCCGCGCCGGGCATGCCCGCGCGGGTTTTTCTTAAAGCCTATTCAAAGTCTCGCGGGCAAGAGCGAGACAAGGCGAAAACGGCTGAGAAAGCGGAATGTACACGTGCTACATGAGCATTTCGAAGGTGTACTCACCGCGCCGCTACTCACGTAGCGCAGCAGACATTGAACAGGCTCTTATGGCCGCGCCAGCGTGATCTCCACCCTCTCTTTGCCCTGGCCCACGTTCTTGCGTTTGAGCTTCAGTTCGCCCACTTCGCCGCTGCGGCGCAAATGGGTGCCGCCGCAGGGCACGCGGTAGAGGCCGGGCAGTTCCCAGTAGCGGCGCTGGTTTGCTTCGTCGGAATAGGCGCTGACGATGGCGAGATCGGCGTCTATCAGCGCCAGCACCTTGGCGGCGATGGCGGGCAATAGCGGGGTGATGGGCCGGGCCAGAGCAAAATCGATGCGCGCTTTATCCTCCGCGATGTGAGCGCCTATCTTTTCCGCGTCGGGCAGCTCGCGGCAAATGGTTTCCAGCACCAGCTCCGCGGCGAAGTGCAGCCGCATCAGCCGGTAGCGGCGCGGCCAGTCTATCGCTACCGTCACCGCGTCGCCGGCGCCAAGGCCATGGTTGTCCGCCAGGGTATAGGCGATGTCCAGGCCCTGTTTTTCCGCGCGCAGCACCGGACGGCCGGCTATGTTGCCGCTGTCGCTTTCCTGGCCGCCGGAGAAGGCGTAGAAGAGGGTGGCGTCCAGCCAGACCCGCGAGCCGTCCACGTGCGCCACCGTGGTGTGCAGCTCGGTCTGGTAGGGATCGACCCAGAATTGTTTGCGCACGCTCATGCCGCGCTTCCGGGATTCGCGGTCAGCCGCTGGTAGACGTCGGCGTCTCTTTTTTCCATCATCCATTCCGGCCGGGACAGCGGGCTGAAGCCGAACTGCGCGTACAGGCCGTGAGCGTCGGCGGTGGCCAGCAGCATGCGGCGCAGGTTCTGCAGGCCGGGATGGCTATCGATCGCCGCCATCAATTGCTTGGACACGCCTTGGCCGCGCCAGGCTTCGACCACGAACACGTCGGCCAGATAGGCGAAGGTGGCGTAGTCGGTGATCACGCGAGCGAAGCCTATCTGCTCGCCGTCGGCGGCGTAGGCGCCAAAGCACAGCGAATGGTCGAGCGAGCGCTCGAAGATGTCGCGCGGCAGTTGGCGCGCCCAGTAGGATTGCTCCGACAGGTAGCGGTAGACGCGTTCGCGGTCCAGCCGCGCGGGATCGGTGTCGATGTGGGGGGGCATGGCGCAGCCAGCCGGGCGAGGGGGATGCCATCAAAGATAACACGCCCGGACTGGCGGGAGCGGCCGGGTTTGCCCGCGCCGCTCCTGGCTGCTAGCCGCTTAGAACCTGTTTACGATCTGCTGCGTGGCGTGAAGCGTTGCACGGTGAGGACCCGCTCAAAATGCTCATGTCCCACCTGTATATTCCGCTGTTTCGCTCGTTTCCGCCTTGTTTCGCCTTAGCTCGCGAGATCGTAAACACGTTCTTATAGGTTTTTGATTTTTTCCAGCTCCTCCGGGCTGTATTTCTTCTCGCTGGCCTTGGTCAGGTCGGTCAGCAGGCCGGCGTGCACGTCGCGCGCCGATTGCACCGCGCTCAGCATATTGCCGCCGCTCCACTGGCCGGCAAAGCCTACCGCGGTTTGCGGCTGACTGGCGTAGAGGCTGGTCAGCATGGCGTCCACTGCCGGCTGCTGGCTTTGGAACTGCCGCTCCAGCCGCGCCTGCCATTGCGCCAGCACCGGCAGATATTTGTCCGGCTTGGTCTGGGCCAGCGTGGCGTTGGCGCGGAAGGCCCAGTAGGCGGAGCCGCTCTCGTAATTGGCCGCGCCGGCGCGCAGCGGCACGGGGATGTCCTTCATCGCGTTTTCATACATCGGCACCAGCACCGCGCCGGCCGGGCTGCCGAAGGATTGCCAGGTCAGCGCCGCCAATTCCTTGGGCAGGCCGGCGCGCAGCTGGATGACGTGGGTTTCTATGGTGCGGTCCACGCCCATCGGCCGGTCCGCGTCCTTCTGTTTGGCCAGCGCGGTGCCGTGGAAGGTGGCGCGCAGCACCTTGGCCACGTCGGCCACCGCGATCTTGTGTTCCGGCTTCAGCGTTAGCGGGTATTGCGCCTGCCGCGTGGCCTGGCGCAGCGCCGGGTTCAGCAGATGCTGGCCCAGCCATTCGCGGTCCACATTGTATTTGTCGCCGACGACGCCGAAGGCCTGGGCGAAGTTGAAGCGCTTGGCGTCCACCTTGGCCAGCAGCTGGTGTTTGGCGGTGAACTCGGCCAGGCCGGGGCTGGCGATCACATTGGCGCGGTCGGCGAGGTCGATGTCGTGCAGGCGCAGGCCGTTGGCCACCATCAAATAGCTGTCCTGCGGCACGCGATAGGCCAGCCAGTGGTGGCCGGAGCCGATTTCCATATACCAGGCTTCGTTCGGATCGGCGATCAGCACGCCATTGCCTTCGCCGGCGCCGTATTGGTTGATATAGCGGCCCAGCAGTTCCACACCTTCGCGCGCGGTCTTGGCCTGCGGCAGAATCAGCGAGGGGATCACCGCCTCGACCACGCCGTTGTCCAGCAGCGGGTCCGCTTTCTTGGCGCGGGCGTTGATCTCCGCGCTATTGGTGGCGGACACCGCCACATTGAATTCATTGACGCCGCGTTCCTCGTACAGGCCGTCGCCGCCGGCGCTGTCGCCGTTCCAGTCCATCAGGCCGCTGTAGCGGTAGAACTGTGCCGGCGCCGGCACTTTCAGGCCGTTCTTGAAGCTCAGCGTCTCATCCTTGGCCGCCGCGCGCGCCGGATGCAGCACCAGGCGCTTGTTCCAGTTATTGATGTAATAATCTTCGTTGCGGGCGATGATGATGGAGCCATCGGCGGAGGCCTGTTTGCCGACGATCAGCGATGAGCAGGCGTCGGCGAGCGGGGCGGCCAGCGCAAGGGCGGTGGCCAGGGCAAGCAGGGTAGGGCGCGGCGTCATGATGCATTCCTCTTCTCTGAGAGCGTGTTTACGATCTAGCGAGCTAAGGCGAGACCAAGCGAAAACGGCTGAGAAAGCGCAGTGTACAAACGGTACATGAGCATTTCGAAGCGGTACTCACCGTGTGACGTCTCACGACGCGCAGCAGATCGTAAACAGGTTCTGAGCAGTCAGTCGCGGTGCGAGACGGCTCATGGTGGCCGCGCGCTAAGCGTGCGGCGGTTGGCGGTGAGGGCAAGTGGATTGTAGGCAGATGGTTCGCATTAGTTGAAAAGGGAATCCCATGCTTGCCTGATGCATATCAATCTTGCGCTGTTTGGTAAAAATGTGGCGCAAACTGTCTGATTTATGCAATTGCTTTTGCCATATTGGCGCAAGCCTGATTAAGCTTGGCATTTCATTGTGGCGGCGGCTGATGGCGCTGTCGCGGCGAGAACGGATTAGGAAGATATGAAGATTTTGACGATGGCGCGCAAGCTGTTCTTCACGGTGCTGGCGGCGGCGTTGGCCTTGTGGGCTTACGGCGCTTACAGCGGAGAGCCGCAGTGGCAGCAATGGGCGATGTATCTGGGTAATGCGCTGGCCTTGGGCGGCGCTTATCTGGTGCCGACCTTGACCGCCGCCTTGGTGGGCAGCCCGCGGCTGAAGCTGGTGGCGGCGCTGAATGTGCTGGGCGGCTGGCTGATCCTGCCGTGGATCGCGGCGATGATGCTGGCGCTGAAGCGCGACGATCTGGCGTCCGGGTCCTGAATCCGTCTGGCACAATACTCTATCTTTACCGCCCCGTCAGAGGGCGGCGTAAGAAGCTGTTTACGATCTGCTGCGCGTCGTGAGACGTCACACGGTGAGTACCGTCTCGAAATGCTCATGTACCACTCGTACATTCCGCTTTCTCAGCGGTTTTCGCTTGGTCTCGCCTGAGCTCGCGAGATCGTAAACGCGTTCTAAAGAGCGGCTAACAAATATGGGTTTCACGCCTGAGGCATGGCGCGCCGTTGAGTACGGCAAGTCGGCGCAACGCAGCATCAGGGGTTTGTTAGCCGTTCTAAACGGCTGCACGAGGCGATACCACACTACTCAAGGAGAAACACATGTTTCAGCACGTCGACGCCTACGCCGGCGATCCCATCCTGTCGCTGGTCGACGCCTTCGGCAAGGATGCGCGCGGCGACAAGGTCAACCTCAGCATCGGCCTGTATTACGACGAGCAGGGCCGCATTCCGCGCCTGAACGCGGTGCAGCAGGCTGAGGCCAAGCTGGCGGCCCAGCCGGCCCAGCCTTGCACTTATCTGCCGATGGACGGCCTGCCGGCCTACCGCAAGGCGGTGCAGGAGCTGTTGTTCGGCGAGGGACACCCGGCGCTGGCCGCCGGCCGCGTCGCCACCATCCAGACCCTGGGCGGTTCCGGCGCGCTGAAAGTGGGCGCGGACTTCCTCAAGCGTTATTTCCCCGACGCCCAGGTGTGGGTCAGCGATCCGACCTGGGACAACCACGTGGCCATCTTCGAAGGCGCCGGCATCGCGGTCAATCGCTACCCCTATTTCGATCCGCAAACCCGCGGCGTGGACTTCGCGGCGATGCTGGACACGCTGGAAACCCTGCCTGCCGGCAGCATCCTGCTGCTGCATCCGTGTTGCCACAACCCCACCGGCTCGGATCTGGACAATGCGCAGTGGGATCAGGTGGTGGCGCTGGCCAAGCGCAAGCAGCTGATTCCCTTCATGGACATCGCCTACCAGGGTTTCGGCGCCGGCTTGGAAGAGGACGCCTACGCCATCCGCGCGATGGCCGACGCCGGCGTGTCCTTCCTGGTCAGCAACTCCTTCTCCAAGATCTTCTCGCTGTACGGCGAGCGCTGCGGCGGCCTGTCGGTGGTATGCCCGAGCCAGGCCGAGGCGGAGCTGGTGTTGGGCCAGCTCAAGGCCACGGTGCGCCGCAACTACTCCAATCCGCCCACCACCGGCGCGCGCTTGATCGCCACCGTGCTGGGCGACGCCGAGCTGAAAGCGCTGTGGGTGTCCGAGGTGAACGAGATGCGCAGCCGCATCCTGGAGATGCGCGGCATTCTGGTGGAGGTGCTGAAGCAGGCGCTGCCGGAGCAGGACTTCGCCTATCTGGTCCATCAGCGCGGCATGTTCAGCTACACCGGCTTCAGCCAGGCCCAGGTGGACGCCCTGCGTGAGCGTTTCGGCGTCTATCTGGTGGGCACCGGCCGCATGTGCGTGGCCGGCTTGACCCGCGCCAATGCGCCTTATGTGGCCAAGGCTTTCGCCGCGGTGCAGTAAGAACCTGTTTACGATCTGCTGCGCGTTGTGAAATGTGACACGGTGAGTACCGCTTCGAAATGCTCATGTACCACGTGTACATTCCGCTTTCTCAGCCGTTTTCGCCTTGTCTCGCTTTAGCTCGCGAGACTTTGAACAGGTTCTAAGACCAAGCGCGGCTGACAAAACCGCTGATGCCGTGCTCAAGGGACTGGTTACGTCGGCGCGTCTTGCCTCAGCCGTAAAACTGAGTTTTGTCAGCCGCTGTTAAAACAGGTCCTCAGCCGCCGGCCAGGCCTTGTTTCAAACGGGCCAGCGCCGGCTTGGCCAAGGCGTCCGGCGCGTAGCACAGGCCGACGCGGCGGCTGAGTTCCGCCTGTTCCAGCCGCACGCAGCGCAGCTCGGGGTGGTCCTTGGCCAGCCCCTGCGGGACGAAGGCGACGCCGGCGCCGGCCGCGGCCAGCGTCGCCGCCTGTTGCAGGGTGGCGCAGCGCGCCGCCACCGCCAGTTCCCGCGCCGCCTCGCCCAACAGGCTGGCGAAGCGCTGGTGCGACGGATGGTCCGGGCAGGCGATCAGGTCCTGGCCCAGCAGTTGTCCCGGCCGTAGCAGCGGCTGTCCCGCCAGCGGCGCGTCGGCGCGCATCGCCAGCACATAATCCTCTTCCCACAGCGGCAGGAACAGTTCGTCCTCGCAACGATTGGCCTCCTCGTCCAGCCGCGCGTCGCCGGCGCAGCCCGCCGCCAGTTCCAGCAGCAAGCCGTCCACAGCGCGGTAGGCCGCCGCCAACACGCGCGCCACGTCGGCCTGGCCCAGGTCCGCCGCCACTCCCAGCGTCAGCGGCAGGCAGTCCTGCCGGCCGCGAAACAGCTGTGTCAGGCTGTCGGCTTCTTCCACCAGCCGCCGCGCCGCCGGGTACAGCAGCCGGGCGGCGTCGGTTACTTCCACCCCGCGCGGCTGACGCTGGAACAGCGCGGCCCCCAGCTGTTCTTCCAGTTGCCGGATGGTGGCGGACAGCGCAGGCTGGCTCAGGTAGAGACGCGCCGAGGCCTGGGTGATGTTGCGCTCTTCGAATACAGCGATGAAGGCTTTGAGTGAGCGGATATCCATAAATTAAACCGATGGCAGCAAGTGGAATAAACGATTTTTCGTGGAATCGTCAGCGAATTATAGTGCTGCTCAAGGATTTGATATCAGTTATTTCTATTGCTAAAGGAGAAGTTCCATGAGTAAGGCTCTCATTGTCATCACCGGCGCCAGCTCCGGCATCGGCGCCGCCACCGCCCGTTTGTTGTCGCAACAAGGCCATCCGCTCTTGCTATTGGCGCGTCGGGTGGAGCGGCTGGAAGCGCTGGCCTTGCCCAATACCTTGTGCCGCGCGGTGGACGTGACCGACCGCGCCCAGCTGGCCGCCGCGGTGGCGGAGGCGGAGGGCCGCTTCGGGCCGGTGGACGCCATCGTCAACAACGCCGGCGTGATGTTGCTGGGACAGATGGCCGAGCAGGCGCCGGAGGAGTGGAAAACCATGTTCGACGTCAATGTGCACGGCCTGCTCAACGGCATCCACGCGGTGCTGGGCGGCATGGTGGAGCGCAAGCGCGGCACGGTGATCAATATCAGCTCGGTGGCCGGGCGCAAGACCTTCCCCAACCATGTGGCCTATTGCGGCACCAAGTTCGCGGTGCACGCGATGTCTGAGAATCTGCGCGAGGAAGTGGCGGACCACGGCGTGCGGGTGGTGACGATAGCGCCGGGCGCGGTGGACACCGAGTTGCTGTCGCATACCAGCAGCGAGGCGATCAAGGCCGGTTACGAAGCCTGGAAACAGGAGATGGGCGGCGTGTTGGCGGCGGAAGACGTGGCCAGCGCCATCGTCTACGCCTATCAGCAGCCGCAGAATGTGTGCATTCGCGAGATCGTGCTGGCGGCGACGCGGCAGCAGCCCTGAGACGCGGCGCAAGGCGGACGGACCTTGAGCGGGCTCCGAGGCCGGCTCAGTCCGCCACGTACAATTGGGTATCCGCCTCCCGCATCAGCTCGACGACGGCGGGCGGCGGCGGCTGGTCGGTGAACAGCGCGTCTATCTGCGACAGATGGCCCAGCTCCACCAGCGCCGGGCGGTCGAACTTGCTGTGGTCGGCGGCCAGGAAGACATGGCGGGATTGCTGGATGATGGCCTCGGCGCTGCGCACCTCGCGGTAGTCGTAATCGCGCAGCGTGCCGTCCAGCTCGATGCTGGAAATGCCGATGATGCCGTAATCGACGCGGAACTGGCGGATCAGCTGCACCGTGGCCTCGCCGGTGATGCCGCGGTCGCGTTTGCGCAGCATGCCGCCCAGCACGATGACTTCGCAGTCCGGGTAGTCGCACATGGTGTCCGCCACGTGCAGATTATTGGTGATCACCCGCAGGCCGCGGTGCTGGTGCAGCGCCTTGGCCACTTCCTCGGTGGTGGTGCCCAGATTGATGAACAGCGAAGCGTTGTCCGGGATGTGGCGGGCCAGGCATTCGGCGATGCGGCGCTTTTCGTCTATGCACAGCACCTGCCGCGCCTGGTAGGCGACGTTCTCCACGCTGGACAGCACGCTGGCGCCGCCGTGATAGCGTTGCAGCAACTGATGCTCGGCCAGCAGCGCGATGTCGCGGCGTATGGTCTGCCGGGTGACGGAGAAATGTTCGGCCAGCTTTTCCACGCTGACGTAGCTGTCGCGTTTGACCATGGCCAGCAATTCCTGCTGGCGTTGATTCAGAATGAGCATAGACTGCGAGGCGGCGGGTTGGGACGGTTCGATTGTAAGCGGACAACTCGTCCCGGCGCTATGCCGTCAGCGTCGCCGCCGCGTATTCGGCCAGCGCCAGGCTGGCGGTGAGGCCGGGGGATTCGATGCCGTAGAGTTGGAGCAGGCCGGGCACGCGGTGCTGCGCCGGCCCCTGGATCAGGAAGTCCGCGTCCGGCGCGCCGGGTCCGGCGATCTTGGGGCGGATGCCGGCGTAGGCCGGCGCCAGCGCCTGTTCCGGCAGCGCCGGCCACCAGCGGCGGACGCCGGCGTAGAAGCGCTCCGCGCGTGCCGGGTCCACTTGGTAGTCGATGGCGTCCACCCATTCCAGGTCCGGGCCGAAGCGAGCCTGGCCGGCCAGGTCCAGCGTCAGATGCGTGCCCAGGCCGCCGGCCTCGGGCAGCGGGTAGATCAGGCGCTGGAACGGCGAGCGGCCTTGCAGCGCGAAATAGACGCCGCGCGCGTAATAGGGCGTGGGAATGGTTTCACGTGGAACCCCGGCAATGCTGGCCGCCGCCCGCGGCGCCCACGCGCCGGCGGCGTTGACCGTCAGCTCTGCGCGTAGCCGCATGCCGGCGATGTTCAGCTCCAAACCGTCGCCGCTCACGCGGCCGTCTTGCAGCGGGGAGTTCAAGGCCAACGTCGCGCCGTGGGCCTCGGCGTCGGCCAGCAGGGCCAGCATCAGGCCGTGGCTGTCTATTATGCCGGTGGACGGCGACAACAGCGCGGCGCGGGCCTGCAAGGCCGGCTCCAGCGCCTGAAGCTGTTCCGCGTCCAGCCAGCGCAGATCATCGACGCCGTTGGCGGCGGCGCGCTGTTGCAAGGCTTGCAGCCGCGGCAGTTCGGCCTCGTTTGCGGCGACGACGAGCTTGCCGCAGCGCCGGTGGGCAATCGCGCGCTGGGCGCAGTAGTCGTACAGCCGCTGGCGGCCGGCCACGCAGAGCCGCGCTTTCAGGCTGCCGGGCGGATAGTAGAGCCCGGCGTGGATCACTTCGCTGTTGCGGCTGGACGCATGCTGGCCGATGGCGCTTTCCGCTTCCACGATGAGGACTTCGCGGCCGGCCATCGCCAGCTGCCGCGCCACGGCCAGGCCGATCACGCCGGCGCCTATCACCACGCATTCCACGGTTTCCATCGCGCTTCCCATCATGCCGGATTGAATAGCGCATGGTGCGACGCCGCGACGGCGGCGTCCAGCCCGGCGGCGCGGAGGTCTATGAGGCGGCGGACTGCGCTTGCCGGCTGAGGTGGAGGTAGTGCAGATGCCGTTCGTACTGGTCCAGGATGTCGGCGATGATCTGTTCCTTGTGGTAGCCCCACAGGCTGTAGCCCTGGCTGCCGTCCTGCAAGTGCACTTCCAATCGGCAGTAATGGCCGGGCGCGGCGCGGATGGCGAAGGAGGGCGTGGCCGCCATGGCGGCCTGGATGCGGTAGCGGAAGGCGGCGTCGCCGTCGCCGGCGATGAGCAGGCCCAGCCGCGGCAGGCCGGTCTGCGGGTCTGTTTCCTGTTCCAGCCGCGCCTTGGCGCCGCGCTGGCGCAGCGCGGCGCAAACCTCGCGCAAGGCCGGGAGACAGCTGTGTTCCAGCATGGTCCGGGTCTGGTCCGCGTCCGGATAGCTCATCGCCCGGCTCAGCCGCTGCTGCCAGTTCAGCCGCGGATCGGAGTGGGCGTAGGTGCGGCCGGACAGCGAGCCGGCCAGGCTGGCCTGGCGGCTGTCTTCGCGCATGCCTTCGCGCCGCAGCGCCTTGTACAAGCCGGCCATGATGAAGAACATCACGAAAGAGAAGGGCAAGCCCATGATGATGGTGGCGTTCTGCAGCGTGGGCACGCCGCCCACCATCAGCATGGACAGCGTCAGGATGCCGATGGCCAGCGACCAGAAAATGCGCAGCCACTTGGGCGCGTCGCTGGCCGGGTCCTTGAGAATGGAGGTGAAGTTGCCCAGCACCAGCGCGCCGGAGTCGGCCGAGGTGACGTAGAACAGCAGACCGGTGACGGTGGCGAGCAGGGCGCTGAAACCGGTCCACGGGTATTGCGCCAGCAGCGAATAGAACGCCCGTTCCGGCGTCTCCATCGCGGTCTTGCCGAAGCTCTGGTTGCCGGCCAGCACCAGGTCCAGCGCGCTGTTGCCGAAGATGGAAATCCAGATCAAGGTGAACACGAAGGGGATGACCAGGGTGCCGATGATGAATTGGCGCAGGGTGCGGCCGCGCGAGATGCGCGCCAGGAACAGGCCGACGAAGGGCGCCCAGGCCACCCACCAGGCCCAGAAGAACAGGGTCCAGGCATTCAGCCAGTCCACCGGGCGCTGGAAGGCGAAGGTGTTCAGGGTCATGCCGGCGAAGCCGTTCAGGTAGTCGCCCACGTTCAGCACCAGGCCGTTGAGCAGGAACACGGTATTGCCGCTGAACAGCACGAACAGAATTAGCAGGATGGCCAGCAGCACGTTCAATTCCGATAGCCGGCGGATGCCCTTGTCCACGCCGGAGACCACGGACAGGGTGGCCATCGCCACCGACAGCAGGATCAGCAAGGCCTGCGCCAGCACCCCTTCCGGAATGTCGAACATGAAGCGCAGGCCGTAGTTGAGCTGCACCACGCCTATGCCCAGCGAGGTGGCGATGCCGAAGATGGTGCCGAGCACGGCGGCGATGTCGACGCCGTGGCCGAGCGCGCCGTGGATGCGGCGGCCGAAGATGGGATAGAGGGCCGAGCGGATGCTGAGCGGCAATTGATGGCGATAGCTGAAGTAGCCCAAGGCCATGCCCATCAACGCGTACATCGACCAGCCGGTGATGCCGTAGTGGAACAGGGTCCAGGACATGGCCTGGCGCGCGGCGGCGTGGGTGCCGGGCGCGCCCTCGGGCGGGGCCAGCAGGTGGGTGACCGGTTCGGCCACCGAGAAAAACATCAGGTCGATGCCGATGCCGGCGGCGAACAGCATCGCGCCCCAGGTGAACAGGCTGTATTCCGGCCGCGAATGGGCCGGACCCAGCTTGATGCTGCCAAAGCGGGAACAGGCGATGACGAGGACGAACAAGACATAGAGCGTGGCGGCCAGGAAGTAGTACCAGCCAAAGCCCTCGGTGATCCAGCCCAGCACCTGGGCCATGACGCGGGCGGCGGCGTCGGCGTCCAGCATCGCCCACAGCGCCAGCGCCAGAATGCAGCTGGACGAACCGAGGAACACCGTGCGGTTGAGGCGGTCTGTCGCCCCGGTTTCCGGTAATGCAGCCATGTAGGGGTCTCCCGATGCTGACGCAAGGAAAGACCGACACTAGCATCGGCCCGCGGCGGGGGCTGGTCAGAATGCGACGCGGGGGCGAGCGCAGGCGACCGGGCGTGAAAAAGCCGCCCATGGGCGGCTGGAAGGCGGGAGCGGCGGGTTTCAACCGGCCATCGCGGCTTCGACTTCTTCCACCGTCTTGGGAATCGGCGCGCCCAGCACGCGGCTGCCGTCGGCGGTGACCAGCACATTGTCTTCGATGCGGATGCCGCCGAAGTCCTGGTATTCGCGGAATTTGTCGTAGTCGATGTACTGGCTGTGGCGGCCTTCGGCGGCCCAGGCTTCGATCAGCGCCGGGATGAAGTACATGCCGGGCTCCACCGTCACCACCATGCCTTGTTTCAGCGGCTTGCCCAGACGCAGGTAGCCCAGGCCGAACAGCGGGCTGCGCTCGGTGTCCTCGCCGTAACCCACCAGGTCTTCGCCCAGGCCTTCCATATCGTGCACGTCCATGCCGATTTGATGGCCAAGGCCGTGCGGGAAGGCGATGGCGTAGGCGCCGGATTCAACGATATCGTTGGCGTCGCCCTGGAAGAAGCCCAGCGCGCTCATTCTTTCCACCATCAGCCGCGCGGACAGCTTGTGCACGTCCAGATAGCGCACGCCCGGCTTCATCGCCTCGATGGCGGCCAGCTGCATGTCCAGCACGATATTGTACAGTTCGCGCTGGCGCGGGCTGAACTTGCCGCCCACCGGGAAGGTGCGGGTGATGTCGCTGGCGTAGCCGCCGCCGGAGGTACAGCCGGTGTCGTTCAGCGCCAGGTCGCCGCTTTCCAGGCGGTTGTCGTGGTGATGGTTGTGCAGCACTTCGCCGCGGCGGGAGAAGATGGACGGATAGGCCAGCTGCCAGTCGCGGCGGCGCATGATGCCTTCCATCTCGCCCACCACCTCGTATTCCATCACACCGGGTTTGGCGTGGCGCATCGCGGCGACGTGCATGTCGCGGGTCACCGCCAGCGCCGCTTCCATTTCGGCGATTTCTTCGTCGCCCTTGATTTCGCGCAGCGCCACCACGGCATGGGTCAGCGGCGCGGAGAAGCCGTCCTTGACCTTGGCCGGATGAACGTCCAGCAAGCGGCCCATTTCAATCAGGGTCTCGCCGCGGTACGGCGCCAGGTAATGGACGGCGCGGCCGGCGGCGCGCGCGGCGCTCAGCGCGGAGGCCAGTTCGGCGTAGCCGCGGCTGTGTGTCAGGCCGGCCAGCGCGGCGCGTTCGGCCAGGCTGGGCAGCGGGCCGGTCCAGACGATGTCGGCCACGTCCGGATCGTTGCCGAACAGCGTCGCTTCGCCGCTGTCGGCGTCGATGAGGCCGGCCAGGCCCGGTTCGTTCAGGCCGAAGAAATAACGGAAGCTGGAGTCCTGCACGAAGGGCAGGGTGTTGTCGTGATAGTTCATCGGCGAATCGACATTGCCGACAAACAGCAGCAGGCCGGACAGGCCGGCCGCTTGCAGACGGGCGCGGCGTTGCGCGTATACGGTGGCAGCGAACATGGTTTCCTCGAGGGTGGGCAGGGTCCGCCCGGTTCGGTCGCCGCGCGGAATATTGTATCCAGTCCCTTAACTTATCATGCCCGCCGCCGGGCTGCCAGTGCCGGTTCAGCCGCGCTGGCCGACGGCGGCTTCGGCCTGCCGGGCCTTGGCCGGCCGCAGGATCAAGGCCACCGCGCCGCCGGCCAGCAAGGCCCACAGCGGCGCGCCCAGGCCGGCGATGCTGACGCCGGAGGCCGCCACCACGAAGGTGATCAGCGCCGCTTCGCGGCGGCCCTCGTCGCTTAGCGCCGCGCTCAAGGAGGACGCCAGGGTGCCGAACAGCGCCAGCCCGGCGGCGGTGGCCACCAGCGCCTTGGGCAGGGTCAGGATCAGGCTGGCCAGCGCTCCGCCGGCCGCGCCTATCGCCAGATAGAGCGCGCCGCAGATCACGCCGGCCACATAGCGGCGTTTGGGATCGGGGTGGGTTTCCGGTCCGGTGCAGATGGCGGCGGTGATCGCCGCCAGCACCACGCCGTGGCCGCCGAAGGGCGCGGTCAGCATGGACACCGCGCCCAGCAGCGACACCGGCGAGCGGGCCGGGATGCGGTAGCCGGAGGAGGCCAGCACCGCCATGCCGGGCAGGAATTGACCGGTCAGCGCCACCAGCGCCAGCGGCAAGGCCAGATTGAAGAAGGCGCTCCACGACCATTGCGGCGTGGTGAACAGCGGACCGCCGCCGCCTCCGCCGTGGGCCGGCAGCGGCTGGAACAGGCCTTGCGCCGCCGCCAGCAGCAGGCCCAGCAGGATGGCGGCCGGCAGCGCGTAGCGCGGGAAGAAGCGGCGGCCAACGAAGAACAGCGCGGCCATGCTGACCACCAGCAGCGGATCGTGGCCGGCGGCGCTGGCCAGTTCGGCGACGAAGCGGAACAGGATGCCGGCCAGCATCGCCGCCGCCAGCGCGGCGGGGAACACCTTCATCAGCCGGTCGAACAGGCCGCTGACGCCCAGCAGGGTGACGATGGCGGCGGCGGCCAGGAAGGCGCCCACCGCCTCGCCGTAGGGCACGCCGGGCAGGGCAGCCAGCAGCAGGGCCGCGCCGGGGGTGCTCCAGGCGGTGATCACCGGCGCTTTCCAGCGCCAGGACAGGTAGAGGCCGGCCACGCCGGAGCCGATGGACACCGCCCAGATCCAGGAGCCGAGCTGGGCCGGGGACAAGCCGGCGGACTGGGCGGCGTGGACGATGATGAGGAAGGGGCCGGAATAGCCGACCAATAAGGCCAGCGCCGCGGCCAGCGCGGCGGAGGGCGACAGGTCGCGCCAGAAGGTGGACGGCATGATGCGCTTTCTTGCGATGAAAAGTAGGGCCAGCCTAGCGCAAGCGCCGCGCCTCGCCTTCCCACAGCCGACGCAAACAGTTTATGCTGCGCACAATCTGTTCTATATAACAGCGATGACTGATTCCCTGTATCTACGCATTGCCGCGGACATCGAGCGCGGGCTGGACAGCGGCGAGTACCCGCCCGGCAGCCGGCTGCCCTCGGTGCGCCGCCTGGCCGCCCTGCACGGCGTCAACGTCTTGACCGCGCTGGCGGCTTACCGCCATCTGGAGCGCCGGCAACGCGTCAGCGCCCGGCCGCGCGCCGGCTTTTTCGCCGCCTTGCCCAGCCGCGCGCAGCAGGCGCATGCCCGGGACGACGGCTTGCCGTCGGCCGCGACCCTGGTGCGGGTGGATAGCCGCATGTCGCAATTGATCGAATGGTCGGGCCTGGACATCGGCACTCAGCTGCACATGGCGGAAGCGCACGGCAGCATGTATCCGGCGGCGGCGCTGGCGCGTCGGCTGCAACAGACGCTGAACCAGCGGCCGGAGCTGATCGGCGCCTATCTGCCGCGCGGCGAACAGGCGCGGCTGCACCGGCTGGTGTGCGGGCTGGCGGCGCAGTGGCAGCTGGCGCTGGAGCCGGACGCCATCCTGTTCACCCACGGCATCACCGAGGCGATCAGCCTGTCGCTGCGCTTGCTGACCCGGCCGGGCGACACCGTGGCGGTGGAGACGCCGGTGTACTTCGGCCTGCTGCAAACCCTGGAGGCCCTGGGACTGAAAGCGCTGGAAATTCCGTGCACGCCGGACGCCGGCCTGTCGCTGGAGGCGCTGGAGTTCGCCTTGCGCCACGGACCGGCGCCGCGCTGCCTGGTGACGGTGACCAATTTTCAGAATCCCACCGGCGCCTTGATGCCGGACGAAGCCAAGAAGCGTTTGTTGCAGCTGGCTTACCGTCACGGCCTGACCATCATCGAGGACGATGTGTTCGGCGAGCTTTACTTCGGCGAGCAGCATCCGACGCCGCTGAAGGCCTGGGACAGCCGCGGCGAGGTGATTTACTGCTCATCCTTCACCAAGAGCTTCGCGCCTTCGTTCCGTCTGGGCTGGCTGTCCGGCGGCCGCCATCACGCGGCGCTGGCGCGGCTGAGCAATAGCAGCAGCCTGGTGAGCTCGGCCTTGTATCAGGGCTTGTTGGCGGACGTGCTGGCCGACGGCGACTACGCGCGTTTCGCCGAGCGTTTGCGGCGGCAATTGGCGCGGCAGATGGGCCAACTGGCCGACGCAGTGCTGGCGGCCTTCCCCAAGGGCACGCGGCTGCGGCGGCCGCAGGGCGGTCTGCTGCTGTGGGTGGAATGTCCGGAAGGGCTGGACGCGGGCCGCTTGCTGGAGCGGGCGCTGGCCGAATCCATCAGTTTCGCGCCGGGCCTGGTGTTTTCCGCCGAGCCGCGTTTCGGCCACTGCCTGCGGCTGAACTTCGGCCAGCCGTGGTCGCCGGCGCTGGCGCGGGCGATCGCCACTCTGGGCCGCCTGGCCGGCGAGCAGCTGAGCCAATGAAAACGGCGGAGCGCATGCTCCGCCGCGAGGCTGTCGGCTTGGCGCCGGCTCAGTCTTGACGCGCGCGGCGCGCCTTCACCGCGTCGGCCAGCGTGGTCAGCAGTTTTTCCGTGTCGTCCCAGCCGATGCAGGCGTCGGTGACGCTCTGGCCGTAGGTCAACTCGCAGCCCGGCTTCAGGTCCTGGCGGCCTTCCACCAAGTGGCTTTCCACCATCACGCCGAAGATATTGGCGTTGCCGGCGGCCAGCTGGCCGGCGATGTCGTCGGCCACTTCCATCTGACGACGGTAGTCCTTGCGGCTGTTGGCGTGGCTGAAATCCACCATCAGCTTTTGCGGCAGGCCCACGGAGACCAGTTCCGCCGCCGCGGCGCTCACGTGCTCGGCCGAGTAATTGGGTTCCTTGCCGCCGCGCAGGATCACGTGGCAATCCGGGTTGCCGCCGGTGGAGACGATGGCGGAGTGGCCGGTCTTGGTCACGGACAGGAAATGGTGGGGCACGCTGGAGGAGCGGATGGCGTCCACGGCGATCTTCAGATTGCCGTCGGTGCCGTTCTTGAAACCCACCGGGCAGGACAGGCCGGAGGCCAGTTCGCGGTGCACCTGGCTTTCGGTGGTGCGCGCGCCGATGGCACCCCAGCTGATCAGGTCGGCGAAGTACTGCGGCGTGATCATGTCCAGGAATTCGGTGGCGGCCGGCATGCCCATGTCGTTCAGGGTCAGCAGCAGGCGGCGCGCGATGCGCAGGCCGCTGTTGATGTCGAAGGATTCGTTCAGCAGCGGATCGTTGATCAGGCCTTTCCAGCCGACGGTGGTGCGCGGTTTTTCAAAGTAGACGCGCATCACCACCACCAGCTCCTGCGACAGCTTGTCGCGCAGCGGCGCCAGCTTCTTGGCGTACTCAATGGCGGCTTCGGTGTCGTGGATGGAGCAGGGGCCGATCACCACCAGCAGGCGGTCGTCCTCGCCGCGCAAGAGCGCGGAGATGTCGCGGCGGGCGGCGTAAATCACCTCGGAGGCGGCCTCGGTGATCGGCAGTTCGTACAGGTGGGCGATGGGCGGCAGCAATTCCTTGATTTCGCGGATTCTGACGTCGTCGGTCTGGCGTTGCATAAAGGCGGCTTCCTTGCTATTTCAGTTTTTGCATAGCAGCAAGATAACCGGATTCCACGACGCTAGACAAGCGGCCGGCCTGCTTTAATGCCCTAAATTCATACTAGATGATCGTTAGGGATAAGCTATCGGCTCCCGATTTATCTGCTTGTTTTTCTTGGACGAGGGACAGGCGGACATGAAAAACGCCCCGGATGCGGCCAGGGCGTTTTGCGGGCGAGAGCCGGAACGGTCAGTCGGCGTACTGACGCTTCATGCGTTCGCGGCGTTCCTGGGCTTCCACCGACAGCGTGGCGGTGGGGCGGGCCATCAGGCGGCGCAGGCCGATCGGTTCGCCGGTGTCTTCGCAGAAGCCGTAAGAACCGTCTTCGATCTGGCGCAGCGAGGCCTGGATCTTTTGCAGCAGCTTGCGCTCGCGGTCGCGGGTGCGCAGTTCCAGCGCGTATTCCTCTTCCAGCGTGGCGCGGTCAGCGGGATCCGGCGTGGCTTCCTGCTCTTGCAGGTGATTGGCGGTCGCATTTGCGTTAGAGAGCAACTCCTGCTGCATCTGCAACAACCGGTCTTTGAAAAACTCAAGATGGTCGGCGTTCATGTAATCGTCGCCGGTCCAGTTGAGGATATCCTGTTCGGTTAGTTTGGCCATAATAGGTGCTTCCAGCATAGAGTTGGCAACAGGCGGAGAAGATTACCGGCGCCCCGCTATTTCTGCAACTGTCTTAGGCGCTTAGGTGATATTAACTCCCTGCTGCTGACAATCGGTATAGCGTTGTTTCACTCCGGTAACAAGCCTGAGGCATCGTTAAAAGGGTATTGGCGCAACAGGCTAGGACATAAAATGTCCCGGACAGTTCAAAGGCGGCAATCCGCCGCCTTTTTCCGGGAGCCGGCGCGCCGTGCGGCGTGCCGGGTTTCTAGCGTCGGGATGGCTTATTTCAGCGACAGCACCCATTTGGCCAGCGCGCGCAGGTCCGCGTCCGGGATGTTCGGATGCGGGGTCATCGGCACCGGGCCCCACACGCCGGAGCCGCCGTTCTTGATCTTGGCCATCAGCATGGCTTCCGCGCCTTTCTGGCTGGCGTATTTCTTGGCCACGTCCTTATAGGCCGGACCGACGATCTTCTTGTCCACCGCGTGACAGGCGGTACAGCTGTATTTTTGCGCCAGCTGCATATTGGCGAAGGCGGGAGCGGCGGCGGCGCTCAACAGGGCGGCGGCGAGCAAGGCTTTTTTCATTGGAAGTCTCCTGGTGTGGTGATGCAAATCGGTTGCCAAACGAGCGGCCGCAAAGCGCGGCCGCGAAAAAATATGACAAATAACCTGAATTGCTACAGTACTACCTTGAGTTGGGTCAAGAAGCTTGCTTCCAGCATGCGCACCGGCAGCATCAGGATCACCTGGATGATCAGGAGCAGCACCAGCGGCGACAGGTCCACGCCGCCGATATTGGCCTTGCGGAACGGGCGCAGGAAGGGCCGGGTCAGCGCGTCCAGCACCGGCATCAGCGGGTTGTAGGGGCTGACCCAGCTGAGCACGGCCTGAACGATGACGCTGCCCATCAACAGGGTCAGCGATTGCTTGAACACTTCCAGCAGCGACAGCAGCGACAGCGCCACCCAGACCTGCGGAAAGGTGAAGACTTCCGGCACCGAGCTGAGCAAGGTGACCAGCACATTGGACAGCAGCGCCACCAGCCAGGCCAGCAACATGGTGGCGCTGTCGTAGCCGCGCATCGCCGGCACCAGCTTGCGCAGCGGCAGCACCGCGAAATTGGTGGCGGCCATCACGAACTGGCACAGCGGGTGTTTGAACGGCGCGCGCGCCACTTGCAGATAGAAGCGCAGCAGCAGCACCAGCACGAACAGGCCGCAAAGGGTGTGGATCAGAAAGCGCAAAGTGTCGAAGAACATGATGTGGCTTAGTCCTGGCTGAGTTGTTGGCCCATTTCGATGGAGCGGTCGCGGCAGTCCAGCGTGCCGGCGATGATGGCCTGCTTGACGCCTTCCGCCTCAAAGCGGGCGATGGCGCGTTCGGTGGTGCCGCCCTTGGACATCACATTGGTGCGCAAGGCGGCCACGGACAGCGGGCTTTGCTTGGCCAGTTCCACCGCGCCTTCGAAGGTGGCCAGCACCAGCCGGCGCGCTTCCGCTTCGGAAAAGCCGGTTTGCTGGGCGGCTTCTATCATGCTTTCGATGAAATAGAACACATAGGCCGGGCCGCTGCCGGACACGGCGGTGACGTCGTCGATGCGTTGTTCGTTTTGCAGCCAGACGGTGATGCCGGCCGCCTGCATCACGGTGTTGGCGTCCTGGCGGTCGTCTTCGCTGACGCCCACCGAGGCGAACAGGCCGGACACGCCCTTGCCTATCATCGCCGGGGTGTTGGGCATCACCCGCACCACGCGCTTGCTGCCCAGCCAGCGGCATAGCGCGTCCAGGCGGATGCCGGCGGCGATGGAGATCACCAGCGCGCCGTTGAGCCTGGGCTCAAGCTCCAGGCACAAGTCGCGCAGATGCTGCGGCTTGACCGCCAGCACCACGATGTCGCCGATGCCGAAGGCGTCCGGCAGCGCCGCGCCGCCGCTGACGTCGTATTCCTGGCGCAGCCGTTCCACTTTGCCGGCGTCCGGGTCTACCACGTGGATGCGATGCGCCGCCTGCTTGATCAGGCCGGCGATGATGGCGTTGGCCATATTGCCGCCGCCTATGAAGGTAATCCGCATGCTTTTTCCTTATAAACCGGCCTGAAACCGCTATCGTTTCAAGCCGATGTCATTCAATGATAATGGCGCGCGCCGAAAATGGCCGTACCCACCCGCACCAGGGTGGCGCCTTCGGCGACGGCGACGGCCATGTCGGAGGACATGCCCATGGACAGCGTGTCCAGCGCCAGCCCTTCGGCGATCAGGCGTTCGCGCAGCCTGCGCAGCTGGGCGAACTGAGACGCCAGCCGCACCGTGTCCTCCGTGGGTTCCGGGATGCACATCAGGCCGCGCAGGGTCAGACGCGGCAAGGCCGCCACCGCGCGCGCCAATTCCAGCGCCTGCTCCGGCGCGCAGCCGCTCTTGCTGGCCTCGCCGGACACGTTCACCTGAATGCACACGTTCAGCGGCGGCAGCGCCGCCGGACGTTGCGCCGACAGCCGTTCCGCGATTTTCAGCCGCTCCACCGAGTGGGCCCAGTGCGCCAATTCCGCCACCGCTCGGGTTTTATTGGATTGCATCGGGCCGATGAAGTGCCATTCGATCTCCAGGCCGGCCAGCGCCTCGGCCTTCTGCTGCAATTCCTGCACGTAGTTTTCACCAAAGGCGCGCTGGCCGGCAAGATAGGCTTGCTCGATGTCCGCGGCGGGGAAGGTTTTGCTGACGGCCAGCAAGCGCACCGATCCCGCCGGACGGCCGGCGGCGTGTTCCGCGTCCGCCAGGCGTTGGCGGACTTGCTGCAAGGGTTGGGAGATGGAGTCTGTCATGGCGTCGAGAAATGGTTTGCTGCGGGCGGTGAGGCTTGTTGCCCGGGTTTGGGGTTTCTACAAAGAATCATGGCCGCGCATCATTAATAATATGGGGTGACGGCGATATCCCAAATGGCTGAGTTGAGCTTACAATCAGCGCCAGAGCCGGAAATGCCGGGGTCTCGTTCGGGCGCGTCGCCGACGCGGGCGGTTCTTCATTATTTTTCAAGTGGTCGCCTGGCGGCTGAAACCATGGCGGCGGCGCAGTCATCGTGGAGATTATATTATGGAAATTTCGGAGCTCTTGGCCTTTACGGTCAAGAACAAGGCGTCCGACCTGCACCTGTCCGCCGGGCTGCCGCCGATGATCCGGGTGAACGGCGACATCCGCCGCATCAACCTGCCGCCGATGGACCACCATGACGTGCACGACATGGTGTACGACATCATGAACGATTACCAGCGCAAAATCTTCGAAGACACCTTCGAGTGCGACTTTTCCTTCGACCTGCCCGGCATCGCCCGTTTCCGCGTCAACTCCTTCGTGCAGAACCGCGGCATGGGGGCGGTGTTCCGGGTGATTCCGTCCAAGGTGCTGTCGCTGGAGCAGCTGGGCGCGCCCAAGATCTTCCAGGAAATCGCCGCCTTTCCGCGCGGGCTGGTGCTGGTGACCGGCCCCACCGGCTCAGGCAAGTCCACCACGCTGGCGGCGATGATTGATTTCATCAACGACAACCACTTCTCCCATATCCTGACCGTGGAGGATCCGATCGAGTTCGTCCACGACAGCAAGAAGTGCCTGATCAACCAGCGCGAGCTGGGCTTGCAGACCCACAGCTTCGCCAATGCGCTGAAGTCCGCCCTGCGCGAAGACCCGGACGTGATCCTGGTGGGCGAATTGCGCGATCTGGAAACCATACGTCTGGCGCTGACCGCGGCGGAAACCGGCCACCTGGTGTTCGGCACCCTGCACACCAGCTCCGCCGCCAAGACCATAGACCGTATCGTCGACGTGTTCCCGGCCGGGGAAAAGGAGATGGTGCGTTCGATGCTGTCCGAATCGGTGCGCGCGGTGATCGCCCAGACCCTGCTCAAGACCAAGGACGGCAGCGGGCGGGTGGCCGCGCATGAAATCATGCTGGGCACCCCGGCGATCCGCAACCTGATCCGCGAAAACAAGATCGCCCAGATCAACTCCATGATCCAGACCGGTCAGCAGCACGGCATGCAGACGCTGGACCAGTGTCTACAGGAGCTGGTGCGGCGCAATATGGTGTCGCCGGCGGACGCCAGACAAAAGGCCGCCAACAAGGATCAATTCTGAGCGGGCGCTGCGCTACACTAGAAACGGCGACCCGCGGGACCTCATCATGGAAAAAGACCAGGCTTCCAAGTTCATACTGGATCTGCTGAAGCACGCCACCGGCAAGAACGCCTCCGATGTCTTCATCGCCGCCGACTTTCCGCCGGCGATGAAGATAGACGGCAAGATCACACCGGTGGCGCCGCAGCCCCTGTCCGCCCAGCACACCAAGGAATTGGTGCGCGCGGTGATGAACGACCGGCAGACCGAGGAGTTCGAAACCAAGAAAGAGGCCAACTTCGCGATCAATCCGCCGGGCCTGGGGCGCTTCCGCGTCAGCGCCTATGTGCAGCAGGGCCACGCCGGCATGGTGTTGCGCAAGATCAACACCGAAATCCCCACTTTCGACCAGCTCAACCTGCCGCTGGTCTTGCGCGACATCGCGCTGATCAAGCGCGGGCTGGTGATCTTCGTCGGCGGCACCGGCTCGGGCAAATCCACCTCGCTGGCCGCGCTGGTGGACTGGCGCAACAGCCACAACCACGACCACATCATCACCATCGAAGATCCGATCGAATACGTGCACCAGCACAAAAAGTCCATCATCACCCAGCGCGAGGTGGGCGTGGACACCGATGATTGGGACATCGCCTTGAAGAACACCCTGCGCCAGGCGCCGGACGTGATCCTGATGGGCGAGATCCGCGACCGCGAAACCATGGGCTACGGCTTGCAGTTCGCCGAAACCGGCCACCTGTGCCTGGCCACGCTGCACGCCAACAACGCCAACCAGGCGCTGGACCGCATCCTCAACTTCTTCCCCGAGGAGCGTCATCAACAGGTCTTGATGGATTTGTCGCTGAATATGCGTTCCATCATTTCCCAGCGGCTGGTGCCGATCAAAAGCGGCCGCGGCCGGGTGGCGGCGGTGGAAATCCTGCTCAACAGCCCGCTGGTGTCCGACATGATCTTCAAGGGCGAAATCGCCGGTCTGAAGGAAGTGATGGGCCGCTCGCGCGAGACCGGCATGCAGACCTTCGACCAGTCCTTGTTCGAGCTGTACGAGGCGGATCTGATCAGCTACGAGGACGCTCTGCGCAACGCCGACTCCATCAACGATCTGCGGCTGAAGATCAAGCTTTACAGCGAAGGCTCCAAGTCCAGGGACCCGCTGGAAGGCATAGACCACCTCGACATCGTCTAAAGAGGCCGTTTCCTGTCTGCTGCGCTGCGCGAGATCTCGCGCGGCGGCTAGGCCTCAGCATGCTCACGCGCCGCGCGCTCCTTCCGTTTCTCCCGCCGCAAGGTCTTGTCTCGCGCTTGTCCGCGAGGTTTTGAACGGGTTCTAAGCCCGGGCTTGCAGGGCCAGCGCCGCCGCCGCGGTTTTCAGCAGCCGGTCGGACAGCGTCTCGTCCGAGATGGCGCGGGACAGCAGCAAGGCGCCCACCATCAGGGCCAGGCAGGCTTCGGGCGCCAGCGCCGGCCGAGAGCCGGCCGCCGTGTCGCATTGTTGCGCCTGGCGCAGCGTGTGCAGCAGCGCCTGCAAGCCCTCGGAAAACGCCTGGCGCGTGGCTTTGTCGTGGCGGGCCAGCTCCCCGGCCAGCGCGGCGGCGGCGCAGCCGGAGTCAGGAAAGTCGCGGTGCGCCGCGCTCAGATAATCCTTGGCCAGCCGTTTCAGCCCGGCGCCGTTGGGGGCCTGCTCCAGTTGGGTCTGCCAAATCTCGTTCATGTCCAGCAGCGCCTGGCGACAGGATTGCGCCACCAGATCGTCCTTGCTGTGGAAGTGGGCGTAGAAACCGCCGTGGGTCAGTCCCAGGTCGGCCATCAGATTGGCGATGCCGACATTGGCCACGCCTTCGGCTCGAAAACGCAGCGAGGCCATGGTCAGGATCCGTTGACGGGTTTCGGTCTTGTGAGTTGAGCTGTAGCGCATCGTTGACCTTCCTGTTCGGCTAGAGGGTGGCGCAACGCAATGACGAAGCGGTGATTCCGTTTTAGATGATAGCTATCATTTATTCAATCGCGATGTGAATCAGCAAGATAGCCCGCCCGCCCCCTGCGTGCGTGGCAGTCAAGAAAGCCAAGGAATGACGGCGGAATTTATCCAATATATCTATATTGACTAAAAAGCGGCGTTTCCCGCCTTGCTCCCCGTTCCGGGGACGGCCCGGAACACCGGTCGCGTTCAAGCCGGCGCGCGGGGGACGGATGGTTTCCCCCATTCGCCGGCCGTCGCGGCTGTGCGCTGAGGGAGGGTGGAGACAAGCATGCAGCGATGGAGGGATGCCGCCGCGGGCTTTTGGGCGGCCGCATGGCGGCAGCTGAGCGTGGCCGCGGCCTATTGGGGCTTGGCTCGGCTATTGATGGCCGGCTTCATGAATGCGGAAACCTGGCTGACGCCGGCCTGGTTTCCGGCCGGCCTGGCGATGGCGGTCGCCTTGCGCGGCGGCCAGCGCTACGGCATGGGGCTGGCGGCGGGGTCTTTGCTGTTTAGCCTCTTGTCGCGCCAGTTGCCGCTGGCGGACGCCTTGTTGATCGCCGGCGCCAATACGGTGGGCAGCTTGTTGGGCGCCTTGCTGGTGCGCTACCGCTGCGGCCGGCGCCTGCCCTTGCACAGCCTGTCCTATGTCCAGGCCTTCATCGCCGGCGCGGCGCTGGCCGCGGCCATCGCCGCCATGGGCGGCACGGCGGCCCTGCTGCATGGCCAGCCGCAACTCTTATTGCCGCTGGGGCGTCACTTCATCGCCTGGTGGTTGGCGGACCTGGCCGGCATTTTCAGCCTGACGCCCTGTCTGCTGCTGTTGAGGCGCGCGGTGACAGGCGAAGGCCACGGCGGCCTCGGCTCGCTGGACGGTTTGACCGCCTGGCTGACCTTGCTGGTCGCCGGCCTGGCCATGCTGGGCATAGACGACAGCACCGGACGCTATGCCGCCCTGCCTTATTGCTTCAGCCTGCCTCTGCTGTGGTTTGCGTTTCGCCAGCGCTTGCGGCTGGCCCATGGCCTGTCGCTGGGGATTTTGCTGCTGGCTCTGGCCGGCGGCGTGTCCGGCCACGGCGCTTTCGGGCACGGCGAGCAGGCATTGCTGACTCTCAGCATGCTGATGCTGATCCAGACCACCACCTTGCTGGTGTTCGGCGCGCTGGCGGTGGATCTGCGACGCACCGAGGCCAGGCTGCGCGGGGTCAACCGCCAATTGGAGGGCAAGGTCCGCGTCCGCACCCGCGAACTGGCGGACAGCGAGGCGCGCTTGCGCCTGATGGCCGACGCCGCGCCCTTTCCCTTGGCGATGAACCGTTTGCAGGGCGGCGAGCTGATCTACGCCAATGCCCGCGCCGAGGAGCTGTTCCGCGAACGTCTGGCGCCCGGGCGGCCGCTGCGGGTGCAGGACTTCTACGTGGATCCAACCGAGCGCGAGCGCGTGTCCGCGCTGCTGCGCGTAGGCGGTTGCGTGCGCGACCGCGAAGTGCGGCTGCGCGCCGCCGACGGCCGGGAGTTCTGGGCGCTGATCTCCTGTTCCGTGGTGAGGGCCGACGACGGCTGGTTTGTGATCAACGGCGTCAACGACATCAGCGAGCGCAAACAGCTGGAGCAGGATTTGCTGCAGGCCAACCAGGCGCTGCGCCAGAATCTGAATGAAATAGAACTGCTGCAGCAGGGCTTGCGTGAGCAAGCATTGCGCGATCCGCTGACCGGCCTGTTCAACCGCCGTCATCTGGACGATATTCTGCCGCGCATCCTCAGTCATATGCTGGCGGTGCACAGGGACGTGGCGGTGTTGATGGTCGACGCTGATCATTTCAAGCAGATCAACGACCGGTATGGCCACCCTTGCGGCGACGCGGTGCTGACGGCGCTGGCGGCGCATCTGAGCGACGCCTTCCGCAGCGGAGACATCGTTTGCCGCTACGGCGGCGAAGAGTTCTTCATCCTGCTGCCCGGCGCGTCGCTGAACGACGCCTACGCCAAGGCGCGCCAGCTGTGCCACGATGTGCGCGTTCTGCCCATCGTGGCCGGCGGGCACGATATCCGCGTCACCTTGTCGGTGGGGCTGGCGCTGTGCCCGCTGCACGGCACCGACGCCGGCAGCGTGGTGGCCGCCGCCGACGCGGCCTTGTACCGCGCCAAGAAGGAAGGGCGCGACCGGGTGTGCGTGGCGGATCCCATGCGTCCGCTGGTGTCCTGACGCTCCGGCTTGGCGGCCTGGCGCGTCGGGGGCGGTGTGCTACCATCCGCTGATGGAACTTTACCGACTACTGCAACAACAAGGCTTTGGCGGCCGCAAGGAATGCCGGCAGCTGATCGACTACGGCCTGGTCGAACTCAATGGCGAGATCGTCGACAACTACCGTCAGCAGGTGGAACTGGCCGATATCCGGCAACTGGTGGTGGACGACAAGCCCTGGGACGTGGTGACCGGGCCGCTCTACTTGCTGTTCCACAAGCCCCCCAATTACGAAACCTCGCACAAGCCGCAGCACAATCCCGGCATTTATCGGCTGCTGCCTTATCAGTTCGGCAATCTGGGCATCACCGCCGTGGGCCGGCTGGACGTGGACACCACCGGCCTGATCCTGCTGACCAACGACGGCCAGTTCGTGCACGCGCTCAGCTCGCCCAAGAAGCTGGTGCCCAAGTGCTACCAGGTGACGCTGAAACACGCGGCCAGCGAGGAGTTCATCGCCAAGCTGCAAAGCGGGGTTTATCTGAACGACGAAGGCGCAGAGTTCGCCGCCGACAGCATAGAGCGGCTGGACAGCCATGTGATTCTGCTGACCATCACCCAGGGCAAGTATCACCAGGTCAAACGCATGGTGGCGGCGGCCAGCAACCGGGTGGAACAGCTGCACCGCATCAGCCTGGGCAGCGTGGCGCTGGGCGAGCTGCCGCAGGGCGAATGGCGGCATCTGAGCGCGGAGGAGCTGGCCAGCCTGGGTTGGTCGTGAATCATCCCGCTTGGCGGCAATAAGCGCCGCATGCCGAACAGGCCGCCTTTCAAGGCGGCCTTTTTTGTCGCGCGGCGCGGCGCCGCGCGCCGGCATGGCCGCTCATCAAGTTGATCGCGGCATGGAATGCATTGAAGTGCCCCGAGGCGCGTCCGCGCCCGGGGCTTTTTTGCGCCTGACAAGCGGCGCTTGTGGTGGGAGCCTCCTGATTTGGCCGTGATTTCAGATGGGGGGCTAAATAGGCTTTGCTATCGATACTTTTCCATCGATTGCCATTAATGTAATTTATTTAATGAGTAACATTGTTTATTTACTTAAAAAAATTACACAGCCCCGTCATGGGAAGGCGCTCATGGAGAAGGCGGCGCCGGATGGCGGCGATCAATGTGAAAACAGGCCCGCGCCGTGTCGGGCGCGAGCCTGTCGGGAAGGAAGCCGGCCGCTGCCGGCTATTGGAATTGCCGCGCCAGCCGCGCCAGCAGATTGCGCGAGCTGTAGTAATCCAGGCGGAAGGTGTCGAAGCCGGCGGCGTAGACCTGTTTGCCGCGCACCGCGGCGTTGCCGGCCAGGAAGGGATTGGCCAGCACCTTGGGCACGCTGGGCGCGTCGGCGTTGAACAGCAGGATGCTGTTGCCGCGCAGCCCTTCGGCGAATTTCTCGCCGGACAGCTGCACGATGTCGCGGCGCACGCCCTGGCTGGTGTTGCCCTTGACGCTGTCCGGCGCGGTGGCGAGCGTAAAGCCCAGCGCTTGCAGCAGCTTGCCCTGGGCCGATTCCGGCGTCCAAAGATTGGCCCCGGAGCCGTCCTCGCTGTATACCATGGCGGCGGTGGGCTGCGGCGGCAGCTTCAGCTTGCTTTTCAACTGCGCGACTTCGGCGTCGAAACGGGCGATCACCGCCTGGGCGTCGGCCTCGCGGCCGCTGGCGCGTCCCAGCAGCGTCGCCAGCTCCTGCCAGCTCTTGTCGTCGTAATTGACCACCAGAGTCGGCGCCATCTGGCTTAATTGCTCGTACAGCTTCAGCGCGGAGTCGCCGCCGGTGCCGGCCATCACGATCAGGTCCGGCTGGGCGGCGATGATGGCTTCGGCATTGGGCTCGCCCTGGTAAAGCGGCTGCACGCCCCGTTGCTTGGCCACGGCCCCCCATTGGGTGAAGAAGCCCTGGCCGTCGGTGACTTTGGAATTGGCGGCGCTGCCGCCGCTGGCCACCACCGGGGCGTTGATGGCGAGCAAGGTGCCGGTCAGGGTCACGCTGGTGGACACGATGCGCAGCGGCGGCCGCTCCAGCGTCAACGGACCCTTGGGCGTGCTCAAGGTGCGCGGCCACTGGCCGGCGGCGGCGACGGAGGCGTCGGCGCTTTGCTCAGGCGCGCCGCAGGCGCTCAAGGCCAGAGCCAGGCCGGCGCTCAGCCATAAGCGCAGCGCGGCGCGGCGCGGGCGGGAAAAATCGGAAGCCATGAAAATCCTTAGGATAGACGCGGGTGGTGGCTCCGATTTTATTGCAAACAAGAATTATTATCATAATTACCGAAGGGCAGGTTTGCGAGGGCCGCAAGCCACGCGCTCATTCCTGTTGCTGCTTGAGCCAGTTGTCTTCCTGATGCCGCATCAGCGCAAACCACTGCTGGCGCATGTGGCGAGCAAAAGCCGGCGGCGCCGCGGCGAAGTCGTTTTCGTCGGTGTAACAGCCGGGCAGATAGGGCGGTTCGAAGTCTTTCTCCCAGCCCTTGGCCTGCAGCGCCCGCTGGCCCTGCGGGCTGCAGTCCTCGGGCAGCGGGAGTCCGGTCAGGTGGCCATTGTCCGGGTCCAGCCAGCGCACGCCCTGGCGATCCAGGCCGCGCAGGCCGTATTTGGCTTTGCCGGCGTGAAGAATCAGCTTGTAGTCGTTGGGGCTGACGTCGCTGGCGCAAGCGCTGCGATAGCCGACCACCGTTTCCAGCGCGCCGTCGCGGTTGAGGTCCGGAAAAGCAATGGAGGCCAGATCGAAGGTCGCGCTGGCGTCGAACTCGCAGCGCGTCACGCCGTCGCTGAGCATCCACTGCCGTCGCGGCCTATCCTGGCCCAGCGTGTATTGCGCGGCGTAGAGCGTCGCGCTCTGCGCGCCGTCGGCGCCGCGCGCTTCCTGTCGCTCCGCCAGCACCAGCACGTGCTCGCCGGCGCTGTCCGTCCAGCCGTAGGCGGCGGTCAGCTTGCCGCGCAGCTCGACGCCGGCCGGCACGGCGCTCAGGCGTCGCACTTGGCCGGCGACGGACGGCGCGCTGGCGGTGTCGGCCGGCTCGGCGGCGGGCGGAGGCGGCTGGGGTTTGCAGGCGGTGAGCGTCAGCGTCAGGCCGAGCAACAGCGAGACGCGCAGGCCGGCGGTACGGGGCGCGGGGAGCGGGGGCATGCCGTTCTTCTTGTCATTGATGAAACTGGAATAGTACGGAATACCAGCGACGCGGAACAGCTCCGGCGGCAGAGAGGGGTTGGGGGCAGGGCGGGAACTGACCGATTTGCCGACGATTCATGACGTTGGGGTGATTTTTGCCGGCTGGGGACGCCATAATCCAGGCGGGAGCGCGATCCTCGCGCGATACCGCAGTCTGTTCAAAGTCTCGCGAGCGAAGGCGAAGCAGCCGAGCACGCGGAACGCTCGTGGCTCATGGGCGTTTCAAAGCCGCGCTCGCCGTGTCGCGTTTGACGACGCGGGGCGGACAGGGAACGGGTTCTTTAAGGAGGGCTTATGTTGAAACCTGCTTGGTGGTGGGCTGGGGCGCTGGCGTTGACGCTGGCGCAGATGGCGGCGGCGGAGCCGCTGCCGGCGTATCGCGGCGACGCGCGGCAGTCTTCGGTGTCCGGTCTGTCGTCCGGCGCCTTCATGGCGGTGCAGTATCAGGTGGCGTTTTCCGCCTCGGTGCGAGGCGTCGGCGTGGTGGCGGGCGGGCCTTACTATTGTTCCAAGGGCATGCTGGCGGGCGCGCCGGCCTGCATGAGCGGTCCGCCGCCGGCGGTGGGCGGCCTGGTGCTGGCGACGCAGCAGTTCGCGCTGGCGGGACAGATCGATCCCTTGTCCAACCTGGCCAAGCGCCGCGTCTATCTGTTCAGCGGCAGCCAGGACAATACCGTCAAGACGGCGGTGGTGGACAGCGCCGAGCGTTACTTCCGCAAGCTGGGGGTGCCGGCGGCGAGCATCGACTACCTGCGCAGCCTGCCGGCCGGCCATGCCCAGATCACGCCGGCTTACGGCAATGACTGCGGCGAGACCAAGTCGCCCTATGTCAACCATTGCGACTGGAAGGGCGAAGGCTACGACCAGGCCGGCGCTATCCTGACGCAAATCTACGGCCCCTTGCAGCCGCGCGCCGGCCAATTGAGCAGCCAGGTGTCCGCTTTCAACCAGAAGCCGTACGCGCCGCCGGGCAGCAGCCTGGCCGACGAGGGCTATGTCTATGTGCCGCGCGCCTGCGCCGAGGGCGAATCCTGCAAGGTGCATGTGGCGCTGCACGGTTGCCGCCAGTACGCGGGCGCGGTCGGCGACGCTTTCTACGGCCATGCCGGCTACAACGAATGGGCGGACAGCAATCGCATCATCGTGTTGTATCCGCAGACCACGGCGATGCCGCCGGGCAACCCGAACGGCTGCTGGGACTGGTTCGGCTATACCGGCGTGAATTTCGCCTGGAAGAACGGGGTGCAGATGCGGGCGATCAAGGCGATGGCGGACCGGCTGGTGTCGGCGCCCTGAGCCAGAGTCCGGCGGGGTTCAGCCGCCGGGGAAGCCGCGTTTGGCGAAGAAGTCGATGAAGGCGCGCAGCCGCGGCGGCGGATAGGGCGAACCGGGCCATAGCAGATAAAGGACGCCGCTGCGCTCGGCCCAGGCTTCCGGCAGCGCCCGCAGCCGTCCGTCCGCCAGTTGGCGGCGCACGGTGAAGTCCGGCAGGCAGGCGATGCCGGCGCCTTGCTCCGCCAGCTGGATCAGCGCGTCGCCGGTATTGGCGCAGGCATGGACCGGCAGCGCCGGCGCGTCTTCATCCTGGCCGGCCAGCGGCCACGGCGCCAGTTTGCCGCTGCGCGGATAGCGGTAATGCAGGCAGCGGTGCTTCGTCAGATCCATCGGCGACGCCGGCTCGCCGCAGCGGGCGAAGTAGGCCGGCGCGGCCACCAGCCGCATGCGGTAAGCGCCCAGCCGCCGCGCGCTCAAGCGCGAGTCTCCCGGTTCGCCGCCGCGAATCACCACATCGAAGCCTTCGCCTATCACGTCCACCAGCCGGTCGCTGTAGTCCAGATCCAGTTCGATCTCCGGATAGTCTTGCATGAAGGCGGCCAGCAGCGGGGCCAGCACGCCGCATTCGTGCGGCAGGCCCACCTTCAGCCGGCCGCGCGGCGCGGCCTGCTCTTGTTGCAACTCGCGCTCCGCCGTTTCCACTTCGTCCAGAATGCGCAGGCAACGTTGCAGGTATTGCTCGCCGGCCGGGGTCAAGGTCAGCCGCCGGGTGCTGCGTTGAACCAGACGCGCGCCCAAGCGCGCCTCCAGCCGCGCCAGGCCTTTGCCGGCGGCGGAGGCGGAAATGCCCAGTTGCCGTCCGGCGGCCACCAGGCTGCCTTGCTGGGCGATATGGGCGAACAGCTCGATGCCGCTCATTTTTTCCATGGTTTGCCTCGAAATTACGGAATCAAGTTCCGTTATGTATGGAATTGAAGACTATTTTTCCGTATCGCCAAGGAATCTAGCATAAGCCCTCGTTCATGCGCGATACGGGAGAAGCGGGATGACAGGCAAGAGCGGCGAGTCGGCGATGCCGGCGACGGTGTATCTGTTGGGCTTATGCATTTTTGCGATGGCGACGTCGGAATTCATGGTGGCGGGGATGATGCCGTCGTTGGCGGCGGCCCTGGGCGTCGGCTTGCCGGCGGTGGGCAATCTGGTGTCGGCCTTCGCCGCCAGCGTGGTCCTGGGCGGGCCGGCGCTGACTTGGCTGCTGCGTTCGGCGCGGCGCAAGCACAGCTTGATCGGGCTGTTGCTGTTGTTCCTGGCCGGGCAGGCTTTGGGCGCGCTGGCCGGCGATTACCGGCAGATGCTGTGGTCGCGGCTGATCTGCGGCGTGGCGCAATCGGCTTTCTTCGGCGTGGCCCTGGCCTTGGCTGCGGAACTGGTGGGCGAACACCGGGTGGCGCGCGCCGCCGCGCTGGTGCTCAACGGCCTGATGCTGGCTTCGGTGGCCGGCCTGCCGCTGGCGGCCTGGGTGGATCAGAGCTGGGGCTGGCGTGTGAGCTTTTGGCTGGTGGCGGGCATGGTGGCGTTGGCCGCGGCGGGCATCGCCGCGCTGACGCCGTCCGGCGTCCGTCCGCAGACCTTGAGTCTGGGCGAGGAGGGCCGCCGGCTGGCGCGACCCAGCCTGTGGGCGGCTTATCTGAGCAGCGGCCTGATCATAGGCGCGGTGTTCGCCGCCTTCACTTATCTGGCGCCCTTGTTCACCCGGGTCAGCGGCTTCGCCGCTTCGGAGCTGCCCTGGCTGTTCGCCGCTTACGGGCTGGCGACAGTGCTCGGCAATCTGTTCAGCGGCCGCCTGGCGGACAGCCACACCCGCACCGTGCTGCGCGGCGGTCTGCTGGTCTTGCTGGCTGCCCTGGTGGCGTTGGCCTTGCTGGCGCAATGGCAGGCGGCGACGGCGGCGTGCGTGCTGCTATTGGGCTTGGCCGGCCTGCCGATGAATCCGGCGATGGTTGCGCGGGTGGTGCGCGCCGGCGGCAGCGGGCCTATGGTGAACAGCCTGCACATGTCGGTGGTCAATCTGGGTCTGATGCTGGGTTCCTGGGGCGGCGGCGCCTTGTTGGACGCCGGCTGGAGCCTGCGCGCGCCGGTATGGCTGGGCGCGGCGTTGGCCGCGCTGGCCTTGCTCAGCCTGTGGCTGGACCGCGCCGGTCACAGCTGGCAGGTCACCGGCAGCTCGGCCGGCTTGCCCAGGTAGAAGCCCTGGTAGAGCTCGACCCCCAGTTCCTGCATCGCCTGGTGTTGCTCGCGGGTTTCTATGCCTTCCACCGCCATGCGGCAGCCTATCTGCCAGCCCAGCTCCAGCAGCACCGGCAGCCGGTGGCGTTCGCCGGACATATAGTCCAGCAGCAGGCTGCGGTCTATCTTGATCAGGTCCGGGCACAGCGACTTGACCTTGCCGTGGCGAGCGGCCACCGCGCCGAAATCGTCCACAGACAGGCCGAAGCCGGCCTCGGCGGTCAGACGCAGGCTGTTGATCAGCGGTTGGCCGTGGTGTTCCACCTCGTATTCCGGCAGTTCGAAAATCACGCCGCCGCTGTCCAGTTCCAGCGAGTCCAGCAGGCCTTGCAGTAGGGGAAGGTGATTGCGGCCGTGGTTGTCCACCACCGCGGTCTGGGCCAGCAGATTCAGGCACAGGCAGCCGGATTGGCCGCTTTGCGCGAAATTGCGGATGTGGATCAGCCGCGCCAGCTGATCGGCCTCCAGCGCCAGCTCCGGCGGCAGGCCGGACAAAAAAGAGTCGGGGGACGGCGTCTGGCCGTCCTGCGTCCGCACGCGCAGCAGCGCCTCGTAGCCGAACACGCCGCCGCTGCGGTAGAACAAGGGCTGGAACACGCTGCTGAGCTGACAGCCGCCCAGACGCGCGCAATATCGGCCGTCCGCGTCGCGGTACAGCTGTCGCTCGGGATGAGGGCCTAGGGGTGGAGCCATGGTGGTTTAGTCGCGCGGGATGGACTTTCAGCATAGCAAGCATTGCGCCGGGCTACCGGCCGGCTGCTGCCTCTGCTGGAGCGCTATCCCTTGCCGCTGCACGCGGTGTACGCGGTGTTTCCCGAGCGCAAGCACGTGCCGGCCTAGGTGCGCGCCTTCCTGGAGTTCATCGACCGGAAGCTGGGCGGCGAGCCGCCGCCGACAGATTTCCCGGCCGCCGCCGACTAAGAGTCTGTTCAAAGTTTCGCGAGCGAGAGCGAGACAGGGCGAACGCCGCTGAGAAAGCGGAATGCGTCAGTAGCGCATTGGCGCTTCAGCGGGCTTTGAACAGCTTCTAAGCTTTGGTAGTACGGGCCCGATGAGGAGAGGCGCGATGAAGGCGTGGGCAGGCGGGATATGGGCGGCGTGGGCGTTGGCGTCCCTGGCCGCGGACGTGGCGGGCTGGGCCAGCTATCAGCGCGGCGATTTCGCCGCCGCGCGCCGGCAGTTCGAGCAAGCGGCCCAGGCGGGCGACCGGGTGGCGGCTTTCGACCTGGCGATGATGCATTGGCGCGGCGAAGGCGGCGCGCCGGACCGGGCGCAGGGCGAGCGCTGGCTGCGCCGCGCTGCCGACGCGGGTCTGCCGCAGGCGCAGCACGCCTTGGGCGCGCTGTATGAAAGCGGCCAGCAAGTGGCCAAATCGCAGACCGAGGCGACGCGCTGGTTCCAGTTGGCCGCGCGGCAGGATTATCTGCCGGCGGAGCTGGATCTGGGCACCCAGTACTTCTTGGGCCGCGGCGCGGCCAAGGACTACCGGCTGGCCGCGTACTGGTACGAAAAAGCCGCGCAGCAGGGCGATATGGGCGCGCAATATCTGATCGCCAGCATGTACGAGCACGGCGACGGCGTGGAGCGGGATCTGCCGGCGGCGATACGCTGGTACGCCAAGGCGGCGGCTCAGGGCGACGTCGGCGCCAGGCTCAAGGCGCTGGATCTGGCCAAGAGGGCCAAATAGGCCTCGAAACCCTAGCCGGGCTTTCAGGCGCGGGCCGGCCCGCGGCGCATCGCCGCCAGGCACTGGCAGGCGGCCTGCCAGTCCTGAACCCCGCGCAGGCCGCGCACGATGATGCCGGCCAGGGTGTCGTTGCAGGCGTCCGGGCCAAACTGCATCAGCATCTCATGCAGGGCGAAATGCAGGGAGGCGTTGTGTTGCAGCAACAAACCCACTTGCTCGTGGACGAAGCCGTCCACCGTGGCCTGGCCGTCGCGGTCCACATGCACATGGTGACGGGGGCAGAAGCCGGAACGGATCAGCGCCTGATCGGCGCGCACGTCGTCGAGAAAGGCCTGCGCGCTGTGGTGCAGAAAGCCGCAAGCCATGATCAGGCTGGCGACGGAGTAAGGCTTGGTGGTGGTGGCGTCGGCGACGAGGGCGTTGTCCGGCAGGGTGGCAAGCATTAATGTTCTCCTGTTATCTTTGTAAACCGCGCTCAATGGCATAAATCGTCGGTTTTATTATTTTTTCCGCGTTTTTGTATCATTCATGCGAATGTATTGGCAAGCCCGTCGAAAGGACGGTTGCCAGCCGCGGCTGCCAGGGTTTTTCTTGGGACGATGGCCATTTAGAATGAACTCTTTCTTTTCCGTTTGTTCCCATCCGCATGCATATTGTTTACCTGCACGGCTTCAACTCCGGTCCGCAATCGCTGAAGGCGAACGAAACCGCCGCTTATCTGCAACAGAACGCTTTCGATGCGACCCTGCATTGTCCGCAGCTGTCGCCGCATCCGGCCGAGGCGATTGAGCAGGTGTCCGCCCTGGTGGCCTCCTTGCCGGCCGACACCCTGTTGATCGGCAGCTCCCTCGGCGGGTATTACGCCACGTTTCTGGCCGAGCGTCATCAACGCCCGGCGGTGCTGATCAACCCGGCGGTGCGGCCTTACGACGACCTGGCGCGCTTCATCGGCGAGCAAACCAATCCCTATACCGGCGTGGTCTATACCCTGAGCGACGCCGATATGCGGGCCTTGCTGGCGCAGCGCGTGGCGCAGCCGTCCGCGCGCCGTTACTGGCTGCTGTTGGGCAGCCGCGACGAGGTGCTGGACTGGCGCGAAGCGGCCGCGCTGTATCTGGACTGCCGTCAGACGGTGTTCAACGGCGACGACCACAGGCTTGAAGCCTGGCCGCGCGTCTTGCCGGAGGCGCTGGCCTGGGGGCGCGGGCAATTATTGGCCTGAGCATCGAAACAGTCTGTTCTGCGACAGTGTCTTGTCCGGGGGAGGGCGCTGCCGCACACTGGATTTTTTGCGCCGAGGAGGCCGCCATGACTCAAGCCATCGTTTTCTCCCATACCGGCGGGCCGGAAGTGCTGGGCCTGCAGAGCCAGACGCTGGCCGCGCCGGGACCGGGCCAGGTGCGGGTGCGTCACACCGCCATCGGCGTCAACTTCATCGACACCTATCAGCGCAGCGGCCTGTATCCGCTGCCGCTGCCGTCCGGCCTGGGCCAGGAAGCGGCGGGGGTGGTGGAGGCGCTGGGGCCGGAGGTGTCTGGCCTGGCGGTGGGCGACCGCGTCGCATACGCCGGCGGCCCGCTGGGCGCTTACAGCAGCGAGCGGCTGTTGCCGGCGGCGGTGCTGGTGAAGATTCCCGACGGCATCAGCGACGAATCCGCCGCCTGCATGATGTTGCAGGGCATGACCGTGGAGTATCTGGTGCAGCGCAGCTACCCGGTGCGGCCGGGGCAGACCGTGCTGTGGCACGCCGCCGCCGGCGGCGTCGGCCAGATCGCGGTGCAGTGGCTGACGGCGCTGGGCGCGACGGTGATCGGCACCGTCGGCTCCGACGCCAAGGCCGACATCGTGCGCGGTCTGGGCTGCCAGCATGTGATCAATTACAGCCGAGAAGACGTAGTGGCCAGGGTGAGCGAGATCACCGGCGGCCAGGGCGTGCCGGTGGTTTACGATTCGGTGGGCAAGGACACTTTCCAGATCTCGCTGGCCAGCCTGAGCCCGCGCGGCATGCTGGTCAGCTTCGGCAACGCCTCCGGCGCGGTGCCGCCGTTCGCGCCGCTGGAATTGACCAGCCGCGGCTCTCTGTTCTTCACCCGGCCCAAGCTGGCCGATTACATCGCCAGCCGCGCGGAGCTGGAGGCTTCGGCCCAGGCGCTGTTCGAACGAGTGGCGGACGGCAGGATCAAGGTGGCGCCTTCGCATCGCTATCCTCTGGCCGAGGCGGCGCAGGCGCACCGCGATCTGGAAGGACGCAAGACCAGCGGCTCCATCATCTTGCTGCCTTGAGCCGGCGACGCGGCGCTTATTCTTGATGCCAGGGTTGGCGCTGGTGTCGTTCCAGCCAGGCCAGCGCCTGGCCGCCGGCGTCCACATGGCTCAGATAGCCGGCCAGGCTGACCCCGGGCGGACAGCTCAAGTCCGTGGCGCGCCAGCTTTGCAGCCGGTCCACGCGGAAGCTGCGGTAGTCCAGGCGCAGCCCACACCAGGCGGCCAGCAGCCAGCGGTCGCCCCAGAAGAACAGCGCCAGCGGCATCAAGGCGCGCTGGCTGCCGCGGCCGCTTTCATCGCGGTAATCCACCCATAGCGGCTGGCGGGAGACGATGGCGTCGCGCAGCGGCGCCAAGCGCTCGCGCGGGTAATTGCCCGACGTCGGCGCGTATAGCGGTTCCGGCGGCAGGCCGGACGAGCCCAGCACCGCGTGGATGCGGCCCAGCGCCGATTGCGCCGCCGCCGCGGTGTCGCGGTCGGCCCAGGCGGCCAGCATGCGGGCGCCCACTTCCAGCGCCGCCAGTTCGCGCGCGGAAAACGCCACCGCCGGCGGCGTGAAGCCGGCTTCCAGCCAATACCCCTCGCCGGCCTCGCCGTTGACCGGCGCGCCGCTGGCCATCAGGTCCGCCATATCGCGGTAGACGGTGCGCGGCGTCACCTCCAGCCATTCGGCCAACTGCCGGGCGGTGGTGCGGCGGCGGCCGCGCAGCAGCAAGAGGATTTGGACCAGTCGGTCGGCTCGGCGCATTCAGTCGGATTCCCGCAGCATGGATGGCGGCAGTGTCGCCCGCATTGCGCGCGCGATCAACAGGAAATCGGCGCGGCCGATTTCCAGGTGGCCAAAGCGGAAGGCGTAGCCCCAGCGCGCCGGGTCGGCGATGAAGGACAGCTGGCCGAGCAGCGGCCGGATGTCGGCGTCCTCCGCCGGCCAGAAGGCGATGTCGCGCCGGTAGGGTTCGAAATCGACGCTGACCCGGAAGGGATAGACCCGCGCGTCCGCCGCCAGGCCGACGGCGGTGAAGCGTTGGCAGGGCTCGCGCCCCTCCAGGCTCAGCACCGGCGAGTAATAGATCAGGCCGTCGCCGGCCGCCATCCGCCTGAGCGGCGCGGCCTTGCCGTGGCAGAGCTGGGCGAAGCCGCCGGCCAGACCGCGCCGAACATGGTCGCGGCTGGCCACGCCTATCCAGTAGCGCCGGCTCATGCGGCGCTGTGCAGGCCGATCAGATTGCCGTCCGGATCGGAAAACAGCGCGATCTGGCCCCAGTTCTCCGGCAGCGCGGTCTTGGGCTGCACCACGATGCCGCCGGCGCTCTTGATCCGTTCCAGCGTGGCGTCGAGATCGGCGCCGCCGTCCAGATAGACGCGCACGCCGTCGACATGGGGGCGGGCTTGCGGGCAGCTGAGCAGCGCGCCGCCGCAACTGTCGCCGGTTTGGGGAAACAGGGCCATGCGATTATTGTCGAAGCTCTCTTCTTGCAGTTCCACCCGCAGCGCCTGTTGATAGAAGGCGACGGCGCGCTCGAATTGGAGCACGGGAATTTCAAACCAGTGTAGAACGGGGGACATGGCACACTCCTTGAACAGGTTTTATCGAGATCCGGCCGGGAACATCCCGGCGCCGCTTCCGGGCGGGACGGAGGCGGCGTTGCGGCCTGGAGGACAGTGTGCGGCCCCCCTGCTGACAGCGTACTGTCAGCAGACATCCGCCGTCGTCAATTTTCCTGCTTGGGCCGGCGTCACGTGTGCATCGCTCGCAGCAATCGCCTGGTCGGACACGACCCGGTGACGCGGATGTGGCAAACTGCCTGACTGTTTCCCGGCGCGACGGGAGCGCTGTTTTTTCAATCGACCGCAGGAGGAATAAGAAGTGGAAACCTTACTGCAGTTTCTGGGCTTCAACGGGTCTGGTCTGCTGCAAACCTTGCTCAGCCTGTTGACGGCTTTCATCCTGGGCTCGGCCATTGGCTATGAGCGGCAGTTCCGTCAGCGTACCGCCGGCTTGCGAACCAATACCCTGGTGGCGGTGGGCGCGGCGGCCTTCGTCGACATGGCGCTGCAGCTGGACGGCACCGGCGGCGCGGCGCGGGTGGCGTCCTACGTGGTGTCCGGCGTCGGCTTTCTCGGCGCCGGCACCATCATGAAGGAAGGCTTGAACGTGCGCGGCTTGAACACCGCCGCTACCTTGTGGGGCTCGGCCGCGGTCGGCGCCAGCGCCGGCGCCGGCCAGATTCCGCAAGCCTTTCTGATCACGCTATTCGTCTTGGCCAGCAACACCTTGCTGCGTCCGGTGGTGAACTCCATCAACCGCAAGCCGATCGACGACGAAACCAGCGAAGTCACTTACCAGCTATGCGTGATTTCCAGCCGTTCCGGCCAGAAGCACGCGATGGCCTTGCTCAGCGATCTGCTGGAGGAGTCCAAATACCCGGTGGGGGATCTGGACGTGGAGCCCTTCGGCGACGACGAGGTGGAGATGACCGCCACCTTGCTGTCCACCTCGGTGGAGTGGGAGGAGCTGGAGGAGATCGCCGCCAAGCTGGTGGCCCAGCCTTTCATCAGCCAGGCTTACTGGAACCCCAGCACCTCGGAGTGAGGACGGCGGGGAAAAGACCGCGCCCTGGGCCGCTAGCCGGTCCAGGGCGTTTTTTATGGGGCGGGAGAGCGGTTCAAAGTCTTGCGAGCCAGGGCGAGACAAGGCGAAAACCGCTGAGGAAGCGAAACGCACGCGTAGCGCGTGGGCGTTTACGAAGCGGTGCTCGCCGCGCCTCGTATCACGAAGCGCAGCGTATGTTGAGCCGCTTCTTAACCTTCCGCCAGCGCCGCCATCACCTTGGCCGACAGCGCCTGCGGCTGCGCGGTGACGCGCAGCAGATGGCGCACCGCCGGATGCGGCGGCCGGTGCACGGCGATGCCATCGGACAGCAGTTGGCGGTGAATGGCCTCGCTGCTGGCGGCGTCGCGATAGGCGATGCAGACGAAGTTGGTGTGCGAGGGCATCACCACCAGATCGCGCGCGCGCAAGGCGTCGGACAGCTTGTCGCGCAGATGGATGGTGGCGGCGATCAGCTGGCGCGAGTAGTCCGGATCGTCCAACACGATTTGAGCCGCCAGCTGGGCGAAGCTGGACAGCGCGAATTGAGGCCGTATCTGGTCCGCCTTGGCGACGATGTGCTGCGGGCCGACGGCGTAGCCCACCCGCAGGCCGGCCAGCGCATAGGCTTTGGACAAGGTGCGCAGCCGCAGCGTGTTGGGCAGCGCGCCTTGCGGCGGCGCGTCCTGCGCGTCCACGCAGAAATCGACGTAGGCCTCGTCCAGAATCAACAGCGTGGACGAGGGCAGCATTTCGCGCAGCGCCAGGATATCGTCCGCGCCCCAGTAATGGCCGCTGGGATTGTCCGGGTTGGCGAGATAGAGCACGGCGGCGCGTTCGGCGCGCGCCACCTCCGCCAGCCGCGGCAGATCGGCTTGCAGCCGGTCGCCTTGCTGCTGGTAGGGCACTTCCAGGATGCGCGCGCCCACGCCTTCGGCGAAATAGCGGAAAGTGGGATAGGTGCCGGCGGTGCACACCACCGCGTCGCCGACATTACAGGCCAGGCGCAGCGCCAGCAGGATCAGGCTGTCGGCGCCGGTGTCGAACAGCACCTGGCTCGGGTCCACGCGGTTGTGGGCGGCTGCGCGCTGGCGCAGCCCGTGCGCGTAGGGGTCCGGGTAGAGCCGGGCCAGCTCCGTCATCATCTCGCCGAATTCCGCCGTCAGCGGCGAGGCCGGCTTGGCCATGCTTTCATTGGAGCCGATGCGCGCGCCGATGCGGTGACCCAAGGCCGCTTCCAGCTTGGCGATGCCGGGAAAGGGGTTGACGATGGTGTGATGTTCCAGATGACGGGCGAAGTGGGACATCGGCGGCTCCTTTATCTGCAGATACAGCCTTTGAGTGTAAAGGATATGACTGAAGCGCAGGAAACCGCGTGGGAATATCAATATGTCTTCGGCATTTCGCGGCCGCCGCGCCGGGCCCAAAGCGCGGCGGGAACCGTCAGCGGACGGCGGGAGCGGCGGGTTCGGCCGCGGCGCGCGGGGCGGAGGCGTTGGCCTTGGCCGCGGGTTTGACGGCCGGCGCGGCGGCGGCGGGCAGATACAAGGGGCCTTTGAAGCCGCAGGCGGCCAGGAACAGGGTCAGGCTTGCACAAGCCAGCAAGGTGCGCATACGAATGAGTTCCAATGTGGCAAAATCTGGATACTAGCAAAGCTGCGGCGCGTCGTGTGATTCCGATGCGCCCGGTGATCAAGGCCTGAGCCGCGCCAAGACGGCGTCCAGGCCGTCATTCAACGGGAAAGCGCAATGAACGAAACCGAATTTCTGCGGCACACCGACGCCATCTTCGCACGCATCGAAGCCGCCATCGACGACAATGATCTGGACGCCGACTACCTGGTGTCCGGCAATGTGCTGGACATCGAGTTCAGCGACGGCGCCAAGATCATCGTCAACCGCCACACCGCCAATCAGGAGCTGTGGATCGCGGCGAAGAGCGGCGGCTACCACTTCGCCTTCCGCGACGGCCGCTGGATCGCCGCGCGCGACGGTTCGGAGTTCTTCTCCACGCTCAGCGCCGCCATCGCCGCCGCCTGCGGCGAAACCATCGGGTTTGATGAATGAGTCATTTGGTTTGGCTGGGCCTGGGCGGGCTGGCGGTGTCGGCCTTCACCTCGTCCACCATCCTGCCCGGCAATTCCGAACTGGCGCTGTCCGCCTTTCTGTACAAATGGCCGGAGTGGCTGTGGCCGGCCTTGCTGGTGGCCACGGTGGCCAATACCGCCGGCAGCGTCACCAGTCTGTGGCTGGGGCGGCTGGCGCCGCGCAAGGAGCTGCCGCCGCGGCTGGCCGGCTGGTTCCAGCGTTTCGGCCCGGCGGTGCTGGCCCTGTCCTGGCTGCCGGTGGTCGGCGACGCCATCCCCTTGGCCGCCGGCTGGCTGCGGCTGCCCTGGTGGTCCAGCATTCTGTGGCTGACCCTGGGCAAGGCGGCGCGCTATCTGGCCTTGGCCTGGGGGGTGCTGCTGTTGTCGAGTTGAGCCGATAACAATCAGGGCAATAAAAAAGGACATGCGCGAGCATGTCCTTTTTCGTATGGAGTCCCCGGGGTCAGCAGCCCTGTTTCAGCGCCAGCTCCAGGCTCTTGTTGTAATGCTGAGCCGCCAGCTCTTCCTTGCCGGTGGCTTCGAACAGCCGCGCCAGCTCGGCGTGGGCGCACAGCGTCGGCGAGATCGAGGCGCTGGCTTCCAGATAGCTCTGCGCCTTGCCCCACAGCTGCTGGCACAGGGCCAGACGGCCCAAGGCCATCAGCAGCCAGTGGTCGCGCGGCCGCTTCTTCAGCCAGTTTTCCGCGGTTTTCAGCAGCTCCAGGCGCTTGTCCTCGCTCAGGTGCTCGGCCAGCTTGCCCAGTTCGCGAGACAGCTCCGGGGTGTCGTGGTCGTCGTTGGCCAGCGCGCCGGCCAGCAAGGTGGCGGCGTAGTCGTAGTCCTGTAGCACGATCAGCCGCGCCACCACCTGGTCCATCAGCTGCGGGTTGCTGCGTTCGGCTTCCGGAATGCGGCGCAGCCAGTCGCGGATTTCCTGACCGCCCAGCAGCGTCACCAGCTGTTGCTGGTAGGCGGCCAAGCGGTAGCGCCGCGCCTGTTCCGGCTCCAGCGCGTCGGCCTTGAGCAGTTTCTCGGTCAGCGCCAGCACCGCCTCCGGCTGCTTCTGCAACAGACGGACCTTCAATTCCAGCCGCAAGGCGTTGGTCAGATTGGGCGACAGCGCGCGCGCGCGTTCGATGGCGGCCAAGGCGCCCAGCGGGTCCTTGGCTTCCAGCTTCAGTTCCGCGTCCAGCATATGGCGCGCCAGCTGCAGCCGCGGCGGCATGGCGTCCAGTTGCGCCAGATAGCCGTCCCGCTTGTCCAGATCGCCGGCGGCGCCGGCGGAACGGGCGGCGATCAAGAGCGCCAGCGCCTTGTTTTCCGGCGAGTATTCGTCGTCCAGCGATTTGCTGGCCTCGCGCTCGGCTTTCTGGAAACGGCCTTCAAAGTAGGAAATGCCGGCTTCGCGCAGCGCGTGGCGGGAGGCTTTCAGCTTTTTCTGGCGCTGGAAGCGGCGCACTTCCGCCGGCAGATTGGCGGCCACCGCCACCATGCGCAGCACCAGGTGCACCACGAAGATCAGCGCCACCACCGACACGATCAGCAGGTTGAAGGACACTTCCATCCGGTAAGGCGGCAGGAACAGGATGGCGTAGCCGGTGTTCAGGGTGGCGGCCAGGCCGACCAGCACCGCGAGGGCAAACAGCCCGGTAATCCACAAGGCGAATTTCACGGTTTATTCTCCTGCCGCGCCTTGGGCGTCGCGCACCGATTTGAGGCTGGCGTTCATGTCCGGCAGCGCCACGTCCAGCGGCGCGCCTTCCAGTTCGCCCAGCGTGCCCAGCCATTGGGTGACGGCCGGAGCGTCGCGGTCGAAGTAACGCTGCACATAGCTGCGCGCGGCCACGATGTCGGCGGCGAAGGTCTTGCCGTCGCGCTGGATCAGCGCCAGGCGCGCGTCCAGCAGGCGCATTTTCAGGTTTTCCCGCAGGAAGAAGGCTTGCTCCGGCGACAGCAGCAGCGCTTCGGGCTTGTCCATGCGGCGGATATGGATCAGCTCGCCCAGGCTCTTGCTGACGTCGGCCACCAAGCGTTCCCACAGCGGCGCGCTGGCCGGCGTCGCGGCCTTGGCCTGCGGTTTCTGGCTGGCCAGGCGGTGGGCGTCCACCGCCAGCGGCAGGCTGTCGGCGGACAGCATCAGCCGGTCCAGCTTGACGGTGAGGCCGACGCTGTCCAGATAGGGCAGGGCCTTGAGTTTTTCCAGGTCGGTGGCCACCGCCTTTTTCACGCCGATCAGCTGCGGGCGGTCGAACTTGGCCAGGCGCGCGTCCACCATTTCCAGCGCGGACACGGCGGCCGGCACATTGCCGGCCAGCTGCAATTGCTGGCTGGCGATGGCCAGGGTGTGCTCGACTTCGGACAGCAGCCAGTCGGTGCGGTTCTTGGTCAGTTCCTGGTACATGCCGTTCAGCGTCGCGTATTGGCCGGCGGATTCGTTGACGCGGGCCTCCATCAGCGCCAGCCGGCCTTCGGTGGCGCGGTTGGCGCTGATCGCCTGCTCGGTCATCGCGCGCAGCTCCTTGGCGGATCCGCTGCCTTCGGCCAGCCGGCGCGCCAGTTCCTGGCGGGCGGCGGTCAGTTCCTGCTGGGTGCTGAAGTACTGCCAGCCGGACACGCCCAGCGCGGCGATGGCGATCAGCAAGGCCGGACTCAGCGATTTCTTGGACTCGGGTTTGGCGGTTTCGGTGATCTGGGATTCGCTCATGGGTGACGACAGAACCATTTTTTAAGGCCGGCGACCAGCGCGCTGTCTTCGGCCCGGGTTGTCATGATGCGCGTCGCGCCTTGCGCGGCGAGCCGGTCGGCCACGCGCGGATGCGGCACGCAATATAGCAGGCATTGTAACGTCCTGATTCGACTGGGGCCAGCGAGACGGAACAATTGCTCTACGATTTCGCCGGAAGTGACGATTACCGCGTCCGGCGGCGCGAGGTCGAAGGCCGCCCAGTCCGGCGCGCCGTCCAGCCGGCGGTAGATTTCGGCGAACTCCACCGCCGCGCCGCGAGCGGCCAGGCTTTGCGCCAGCAGCGGCCGGCCGCCGACGCCGCGCACGATCAGCACGCGCTGTCCGCGCATATCGGCCAGTTCGGGCAGGGCCAGCAAGGCTTCGCTGTCGCTGCCCTCGGCGGGGTGCAGCGCCGTCCGGCCGCTGAGCGCGGCCAGCTTGGCGGCGCTGGCGCGGCCGACGCAGACCAGCCGCTTGGCGGCGAGGTCCAGCGTTTGCAGCGCCGGCCAGGCCTGATCTATGGCGCTGGGGCTGACGAAGACCAGGCAGTCCGCCGCCGCCGCTTGTCGCGGCAGCGCCGCCAGCGCGTCCGGCTGCGGAGCGATCTCCATCAGCGGCAGATGGCCGGCGTCGAAGCCGGCGGCGGCGAGCAGGCGCAGCAGCTCGGCGCTTTGCGCCAGCGGACGGGCGACCAGGACGCGCGGCATCGCCGTCTCAGCGCGGGTCGGCCAGCACCGCTTCGATCAGCGGGCCGGCGCCGTCGTCCAGCAGCCTCTTGGCCACAGCGCGGCCCAGCGCGTCGGCGTAATCGGCCGGGGCGCTGGCGCTGGCGGTCAGCATCACCGAACCGTCCGGGCTGGCGACGAAGCCGCCCAGCGTCAGCGTGTCTTCGCTGAGGGTGGCGAAGGCGCCCAGCGGCACCTGGCAGCTGCCGCCCAGCTCGCGCGCCAGCGCGCGCTCGGCGCTGACACAGGCGTGGGTGGCGGCGTGGTTCAGCGGCGCGAGCAGCTGCATCAGGTCGGCGCGGTCGGCGCGGATTTCGATGCCCAGCGCGCCTTGGCCGGCGGCCGGCAGGCTTTCCGACGGCGGCAGCTCCTTGCGGATGCGCTCGGACAGGCCCAGGCGCTTGAGGCCGGCGGCGGCCAGGATGATGGCGTCGTATTCGCCGTCGTCCAGCTTGCGCAGCCGGGTTTGCACATTGCCGCGCAGCGGCTTGACCACCAGCCGCGGATAGCGGGCGCGGATCTGCGATTCGCGGCGCAGGCTGGAGGTGCCCACCACCGCGCCGTCCGGCAGCTCCGACAAGTCCGCGCAGCGGGCGGACACCAGCGCGTCGCGCGGGTCTTCGCGCTCGCAGATGGCGGCCAGCGCGAAGCCTTCCGGCAGCACCATCGGCACGTCCTTGATCGAATGCACGGCCAGGTCGGCGCGGCCTTCGGCCAGCGCCACTTCCAGCTCTTTGACGAACAGGCCTTTGCCGCCGATCTTGGACAGGGTCTTGTCCAGAATCTGGTCGCCCTGGGTGGTCATGCCCAGGATGTCCACGCTGAGGTGGGGGTAGAGCGCTTGCAGCCGGGCCTGGATATGTTCGGCCTGCCACATGGCCAGCCGGCTCTCGCGGCTGGCGATGACGATTTTGTCCATGAAAACCGGTTTCCGATTGGGCTATGTGCTTGGATGGCGGGCATTCTAGCACGCCGGCCCGACGCGCAGCGCCGCGGCATCGTCCAGGCGGGGGCGTAAAGCTTGATGTTGCGCAATGCGCAGTCAGGTCAATATCTAACAGCTTAAATGACAGTAGTGTTGCCACTACAGCGGCAAGCCTGCTTATGATGTTTTGCATGCGAAACGAATCGTCTGAAGTCAGCGACCGCGCTGACTTGAGCCGATTCAAAACTAGGAGCGGCCACGGCCGCTCGTCATCATCAAGGAATACCGAATGAGCGATTTAGACAAGGACTTGCCGCTGCGCGCCGATCTGGCGCGCCTGGACCGCGCGCTGGCCGAAGTGTTGAGCGAACAGGCCGGCCCCGAGGTCTACGCCGAGGTGCGCGCCATCGCCGGCCGCAGCGCGGAGGAACGCAGCCAGCCCTTGGCGGCGGAATTGAGCCCGGCGGCGGCGATGGCGCTGGTGCGCGCCTGCGGCCTGTACGCCCAGCTGTTCAATATCGCCGAGGATCTGCACCATGTGCGCCGCCGCCGCGCCCACCGCCAGGCCGGTTCCGCGCCGCAACAGGGCAGCCTGTCGCGCGCGCTGGGCAAGCTGAAGGCGGACGGCGTCAGCATCGCCATGCTGGCCGACACCCTGCGCGACGCCTATGTCGGCGCCATCCTCACCGCCCACCCCACCGAGGTGCAGCGCCAGAGCGTGCTGGACGGCCACCGCGCGGTGCGCCGTTTCCTGGGCAAGCTGGCGGCGGCGGACCTGACGCCGGAAGAAGAAGAGGAACTGGAGGCCAAGCTCAAGCGCGTGATCGTCGCCTTGTGGCAGACCTCGGAAATCCGCCACTTCAAGCTGGCGGTCAAGGACGAGATCGAAAACGGCGTCGCCTACCACCCGCTGACCTTCTTCCAGGCCTTGCCGGCGCTGTACCAGCGCCTGGACCGGCAGATCGAGGCCACCTGGGGCCAGACGACGCCGTTGCCGTCCTTCATCCGCGTCGGCAGCTGGATAGGCGGCGACCGCGACGGCAACCCCAATGTCGACGCCGTGGTGCTGCGCCACGCGGTGACGCGCCAGGCGCAAGTGGCCTTCGAACATTATCTGTACGAGCTGGCGGCCTTGTACCGCGAGCTGTCGCTGTCGCAGCGCCTGGTCGGCGTCAGCCCGGCCCTGGTGGGTTTGGCGGCGTTGACGCCGGACCAGGAGGAGAGCCGCCGCGAGGAGCCGTACCGGCGCGCGCTGGCGGCGATGGAGGCGCGGGTGCTGGCCACCGGCCTGCGGCTGGGCGTGAGCCTGAGCGGCCGCTGGCCGGCGGGCCGGCCCTATGCGGACCAGGCTGAATTCCAGGCCGATCTCGCGGTGCTGGACGCCTCGCTGCGCGAACACGGCAGCGCGACGCTGGCCGACGGCCGGCTGGCGGAACTGATCCGCGCGGTGGACGTGTTCGGCTTCTTCCTGATGCCGCTGGACCTGCGCCAGTTCGCCGGCAGCCACGAGGCGGTGGTGGGCGAGCTGTTCGCCCGCGCCGGGCTGGAGGAGTTCGCGGCGCTGGACGAGGCGGCGCGGACCCGGGTGCTGCTGCGCGAGCTGGCCACGCCGCGGCTGCTGTATTCGCCCTATCTGGACTACAGTGCCGAAGCGGAGAAGGAACTGGCCATCTTCCGCGAGGCGGCCTTGATCCAACGTCAGTTCGGCGTGGACGCCATCGGTCAGAGCATTATTTCCAATTGCGCCCAGGTCAGCGACATCCTGGCGCTGGCGCTGCTGCTGAAGGAGGCCGGCATGATCCGGCTGGTGGACGGGCAGCCGCGCGCCAGCGTCAACCTGGTGCCCCTGTTCGAAACCATCGCCGATCTGGACCGCAGCGCTCAGGTGATGACGGCGCTGTTCGCGCTGCCGTGGTACCAGCAACTGCTGGACAGCCGCGGCCGCATGCAGGAAGTGATGCTGGGCTATTCCGACAGCAATAAGGACGGCGGTTATCTGACCAGCCAATGGCAGCTCTACCAGGCGGAAAAGCGGCTGGTGCGCTGTTTCGCCGACGGCCGGGTCAAGCTGCGGCTGTTCCACGGCCGCGGCGGCTCGGTGGGCCGCGGCGGCGGTCCGTCGTTCGAAGCCATCATGGCGCAGCCGGCCGGCAGCGTGGCCGGCCGCATCCGCATCACCGAGCAGGGCGAGGTGATCGCGTCCAAGTATTCGGACCCGGCCATCGGCGGCCGCAACCTGGAAGCCCTGGTGGCGGCGACGCTGGAAGCCAGCCTCAGCGGCTGCGCCAGCTGCGAGACCGACGAGACGGTGTTCGACGAGCTGTCGGACGCCGCCTACCGCGCCTATCGCGAGCTGGTGGAAGCGCCGGGCTTCATGCAGTACTTCCTGGAGGCGACGCCGATCAACGCCATCGCCAAGCTCAATATCGGCAGCCGGCCGGCCTCGCGCAAGAGCCTGGCTTCGATCAAGGATTTGCGGGCCATTCCCTGGGTGTTCTCCTGGTCGCAATCGCGGGTGATGCTGCCCGGCTGGTTCGGTGTCGGTTCGGCGGTGCGCGCCTTCATCGAGCGCCACGGCGAAGCCGGCCGCGCGCGCCTGCAAAGCCTGTATCGCAGTTCGCCGTTCTTCCAGGTGGTGTTGTCCAATATGGAGCAGGTGCTGGCCAAGGCGGATCTGGGCATCGCCCGCCGCTTCGCCGGCCTGGTGGAGGACCGCGCGCTGGCCGAGGCGCTGTTCGGCCGCATCCAGGCCGAGTGGCAGGCCACGCTGGACGCTTTCTACGCCGTCACCGGCCAAAGCGCGCTGCTGGAGAAGAACCCGACGCTGCACCGCAGTCTGGAAACGCGCTTGCCGTATCTGGACGCGCTGGGCCTGTTGCAGGCCGAGTTGCTGAGCCGGCTGCGCCGTCAGCCGGACGACGCCGAGGCCTTGTACGCGATCCATCTGACCATCAACGGCACTTCGGCCGGCCTGCGCAACAGCGGTTGAGGCCAGTCGCGGCGGCGGCACAGGCCCGTCGCCGCGCTATGTAGGCTGGAGCTCGTTTTTGATCATTTCAGATCGGGCTAATGGCCTAAATGATGATTTAGGGCCGGTTCCGCCCTGACCGAGCGAAGCGTCGCGAGGGAATCAAACGGAAAGGGAGATTTGCGCGGCCCAATCGCCCCATCGCTGAGCGAATCAAAGATTCTCAAAGATTCTCAGTGATGGGGCGCTAAGGTCGCGGTGCTCGAACAAGCAGCCGCTTAAAACGAGCGAAGCGAAGTTGCTGCGTAGCTAAAACCGCGGGCCCGCCACCCGACGGCAGGTTTGAAGGGCGCCGGGGCGCGTCGAATACGAAGTCTCCTACGTATCTACGCAGTATCTCAAGGTACTCATAAAAGATCGTGAACAGGCTCTAGGCCAAGTCAAGGCGCGGGGATGTCCAACACTTGCCAGCCCTCCTTGCGCGCCTGCAGGAAGTTCATCACCGAATCCACGGTCACGGTCTGGATGCGGTCGGCGTAGCGCATCTCGTTGGGGTGGTCGTCGAAGGCGACATTGGCCTTGAACATGCGGCCGCCCAGCCGCGTCAGCGGCCCCAGTTTGAGTTCCGACGGCGCGTAGCCGTTGAGCTTCAGCCACATTTGCGCCTGTTCGCGGTTGGCGATGCGCGCTTCCTGGCTGGCCGAGGCCGCCAGCGTTTCCAGCACCCAGGTGTTGGAGTTTTCGTAGCGGGTGGCGAAGGGATAGGCCAGCAGGCTGTATTGCGGGGTGTGCAGTTCGCGCAGCCGCGGCGGCGTCTGCAGCCGTTCACGCAGGCGGGCGGCCAGCGCCGGCGGCGGCAGCAGCGCCACCGATTCGAAGGAATACATATCGTCGAGGAAGAAATTGCCCAGGCCCTCGTACCACAGGTCGGAGCTGGCGCTGCCGCAGTCGTTGAGCAGGTGGGCGACGCGCCAGCGGCCTTCCGGCTGGCGGTAGGCGATGCCGACATGGGTGTAGCGCAGCTTGAAGCGCGACAGGTCCTGGCCGACGCGGCCGATCACCGCGACGTCGCCGCCGCTGGCGTCCAGCTTTTGCCGCAGTTGTTCGGCGGCGGCCATCGCCTTGCCGAAGGTGGCCGGGGTGATGGTTTGTTCCTCGCAGCTGCGGCCGGCCTGGGCGGTGTGCGGCAGCAGCAGGCAGAGCGCCAGGCCAAGGCCGGCGAGGCGGGCGGGCAGAGCGTCAGGACGGGACACGGTTGTGCTCCAGCAGGGCCTCGCCCAGCTTGTTGGGGATGAAGGCCAGCACTTTGCCGGAGGTGACCAGCATGGTGCCGCTGGCCACCGCGGTGACTTGCACCGAGGCGCCGACCGCGGCGCCGGTGGCTTTCAGCGCCTTGCCGGACAACTCCACCACCAGCTTGGCGCCGCCTTGCGCCGCGTCCAGCGACATCTTGACGGTGTCGCCGGCGCCCTGGGCCAGGCCGGTGATCACATAGGCGCTGCCGGTCACCGCCAGCACTGGGGCCAGCAGCGATTCGCCCTTGCCCTGGGCGCTGCCGGCCACGCTGATCGCCGGCGCGGCGACGATGGACAGGGTGCCGACGGAGATTTTCTCGGAGGCGGTGTCGGTCTGGGACAGGCCGGCCCAGGCGGGCAGCGCGGACAGCAGCAGGCTGGACAGCAGGAGGGCTTTGAGCATGGATAATCCGGAATCAAGGAAATGACGCCAGCTTGCCCATTTTATGACGAAAGGGCAATGCTCAGCTTTGGCGCAATAGTGCCAACAGCGCCGCGCCGTCCAGCCGCGCGCTGAGATCGCCGCCGTCCAGCAGGCTGTCGGCCAGCTCGCGCTTGCTGGCGTGCAGCGCCACGATCTTTTCTTCTATGGTGTGCTGGGCCACCAGCCGGTACACCGTCACCGGCCGCTGCTGGCCCATGCGGTAGGCGCGGTCGCTGGCCTGGTCTTCCACCGCCGGGTTCCACCACGGATCGAGGTGGATCACGTAGTCGGCGGCGGTCAGGTTGAGGCCGGTGCCGCCGGCTTTCAGGCTGATCAGGAACACCTCGCCGTCGCCAGCCTGGAAGGCATCCATTCGCGCCTTGCGTTGCGGGCCGGGCACCGCGCCGTCCAGGTATTGGTAGCGTATGCCTTGCTCGTCCAGCCAGCGGCGGACGATGGCGAGGTGGTCGACGAACTGGCTGAACACCAGCGCCTTGTGGCCGTTGTCCAGCAGTTCCAGCATCAGTTCGCGGAACAATGCCTGCTTGGCGGAGGGCAAGGCGCTGTCCGGCTGGGTCAGCGTGGGGTGGCAGCAGAAGCGGCGCAGCCGGGTCAGTTCGGCCAGCACTTGCATCGCGCCGCCCTCGGCCTCGCCCGGCTGGCCCAGCTTGTCCAGCGCCTGCTGACGCATCGCCTCGTAGACTTCCATTTCCGCCTCGCTCAGCGGGACGGCGCGGGTGATGTCGGTGCGCGGCGGCAACTCGGTCAGCACCTGTTGCTTGGTGCGGCGCAGCAGATAGGGGCGGATCAGCGCTTTCAGCGCGTCGCGGGCGCCCTCGTCGCCGTCGGCGATGGGCTGGGCGAAGCGCTGCTGGAATTTGTCCTCGTTGCCCAGCAGGCCGGGCGCGACGAAGCGGAACAGACTCCACAATTCACCCAAATGGTTTTCCACCGGGGTACCGCTGGCGGCCAGGCGGAAATCGGCGTAGAGCGCGTGGGCGGCCTGGGCGCGCTGGCTGGCTGCGTTCTTGATCGCCTGCGCCTCGTCCAGCACCACGCTGGCCCAGCGCACCTCGGCGAAGGCGTCGGCGTCGCGTTGCAGCAGACCGTAGCTGGCCACCACCAGATCGCCGGGGCAGGCGCTGTCCAGCCGCCGTTGTTGCTGGTAGGGCCGCAGCCGCAGGCTGGGCGCGAAGCGGGCGGCCTCGGCCAGCCAGTTCAGCGCCACCGAGGTGGGCGCCACCACCAGCTGCGGGCCGAGCGCGGCGCGGCTGAGCAAGAGCGCCAGCGTCTGCACCGTCTTGCCCAGGCCCATATCGTCGGCCAGGCAGGCGCCGGCGCCCCAGTGGGCCAGCCGCGCCAGCCAGTTGTAGCCTTGCCGCTGGTAAGGCCGCAGCGTGGCGCGCAGGGTGTCCGGTATTTCGGGTTCGAAGCTTTGCAGCGATTGCAGCCGCCGCCATTGTTCATTCCAGCCCGCGTCGCCGTCGAAAGCGCCGGCCTCGGCCGCCAGTTCGCCCAGCCGCGGCGCGGCCAGCGGACTCAGGCGCAGGCCGCCGGGCGCGGCGTGGTCGGCCAGCAGCGTCAGTTGGCGCAGCCGGGCGGCGAGGGAGTCGGACAGCGCCAGCCAATCGCCGTCGGACAGGCGCAGGTAGCGGCCGGACTGGCCGGCCAGCGCTTCCAGCAGATGGCGCAGCGCCAGGATGTTGCCGTCGTCCAGCCCCAGTTCGCCGTCCACTTCCAGCCAGCCGCCCTTGCGCTTGGCGCTCAGTTTCAGCTGCGGCAGGCCGACGCCGGCGCGGATGCGCTGGCGCTGGCCGGACGGCCATTCGCATTGTAGGGTGTCCGCGTCCAGCGTCTGCAGTTCGGCCAGCAGGTCCAAGGCCGCCTGCTGGCCGTCCACCGCCCATTCGTCGCCGTCGCGGCGCGCGGCGGCCAGCGCCGGGCAGGCGGCGTGGACCCGGCGCTGGCGGGCGCGTTCGGCGGCGAGGTCGCGCTTGAGCTGCAGCGCGACGCCGTCCACGCTCACCACCAGGCCGGGCGCGCCGCGGCCGGGCGCGTACAGCGCGCTGGCCGGGTGCGGGCGCACTTTCAGTTGCAGCCGCAGGCCGGCCTCGTCCAGCCGCAGCAGCGCGCGCAGAACGGCGTCGGCCGGCTGGCTGGGCAGGCTGTCGTCAAAGCTGGCGCTGACGTCGTGCAAGGGCAGTTCCGGCGCGATGTCGCGGATGGCGTCCAGCACTTTCTTGCGGGCGTGCCAGGGCAGGCTCAGGCTGTGGCCGAGCAGGGCGGCGATCTGGCGCACCTCCTCGTCCAGCCGGTAGACCGCGAGACGGTCCGGCGCCAGCTTGCGCCACAGCACGCCGGCGCAGGCGGCGATGCCGGGCGGGCTCAGCCGCAGGGAGATCTGTTCGCCCTGGCGCTCCAGTTCCAGCGCCACTTGGCCGGCCTCCACCCGCAGCGGCTGTTCCGGCGCGTCGGCCCAGTACAGCGCCGGGTGGCCGACCAGCAGCGGCAGCGCGGCCAGCGCGTCCAGCGCCGCGTGGCCGTCGGCGGCGATGTCGGCCTGCAAGGCGGCCAGCGCGCGCAGGATCAGCCGGTCCTGGCCGCCGAGCCAGTCCAGGCCGTCCTGTTCCGCCAGCAGCCTGGCTAGCGGCAAGCGCCGGCCGCGGCCGTAGCCGTCGGGGCCTCGCGTTTGCTCGCAGGGCTGCAGTTCGACGCCGGAGGCTTCGACGCGCAGCCGCCAGGCCAGACGGGTGGGGGGAGTGTGCATGCGGGAAGGCGCCGCCGCGCGGAGGCGGCGGCGTTCAGGCTTAGACGCGGCTCAGCGCGCGGGCTGCGGCGGCCAGGGTCTGCTCGATGATGTCGTCGCTGTGGGCGCTGGAGACGAAGCCGGCTTCGTAGGCGGACGGCGCCAGGTAGACGCCTTCGTCCAGCATCGCGTGGAAGAAGCGCTTAAAGCGTTCGATGTCGCAGCGGGTGGCTTCGGCGTAGGACTTGGGCGCGTGCTCGCTGAAGTAGAAGCCGAACATGCCGCCCACGCTGTCGCTGCTCATGGTCACGCCGGCCGCGCGCGCGGCGTCGGCCAGGCCCTGGGCTAGACGCGCGGTGCGGCGGCCCAGCTCTGCGTGGAAGCCCGGCTGCTGGATCAGCTTAAGGGTGGCGAGGCCGGCGGCTACCGACAGCGGATTGCCGGACAGGGTGCCGGCCTGGTAGACGTTGCCCAGCGGCGCGATGCAGGCCATGATGTCGGCGCGGCCGCCAAAGGCCGCCAGCGGCATGCCGCCGCCCACCACCTTGCCCAGCGTGGTCAGGTCCGGCTTGACGCCGTGCAGACCCTGGGCGCAGTTCAGCGCCACGCGGAAACCGGTCATCACTTCGTCGTAGATCAGCACCGCGCCGTGTTGCTCGGTCAGGCTGCGCAGCGCCTGGACGAACTCGGCCGAGGGCTGGATCAAATTCATATTGCCGGCGATCGGCTCCAGGATCACGCAGGCGATTTGGCCGCCGATTTCGCGGAAGGTCTTGTCCAGCTGTTCGACGTCGTTGTACTGCAGTACCAGGGTGTGCTTGGTGCAGTCGGCCGGCACGCCGCCGGAGGACGGGTTGCCGAAGGTGAGCAGGCCGGAGCCGGCCTTGACCAGCAGACTGTCGGAGTGGCCGTGGTAGCAGCCTTCGAATTTGACGATGAGGTCGCGGCCGGTGAAGCCGCGCGCCAGGCGGATCGCCGACATGGTGGCTTCGGTGCCGGAGGAGACCAGGCGCACTTGCTCGATGGAGGGCAGCAGCTTGCGGATTTCCTCGGCGATCAGCACTTCGCCCTCGGTGGGCGCGCCGAAGGACAGGCCGCCGACGGCCGCTTCCTGCACCGCGCGCACCACGTCCGGGTGGGCGTGGCCGACGATGGCCGGACCCCAGGAGCCTACATAGTCCAGATACTGTTTGTCGTCGGCGTCCCAGAAGTAGGCGCCTTCGGCGCGCTGGATGAAGCGCGGCGTGCCGCCGACCTGGCCGAAGGCGCGCACCGGCGAGTTGACGCCGCCGGGGATGGATTTCTTGCCACGTTCAAACAGTTCCAGATTGCGGGACATGTGCGTTTCCTTGTCGGGCGGCCGCGGCCGCGGGTGTGTTCGGATTGGGCGCGGGCGCTGGACCCGCCATTGGCCGCTATTTTAACCGAGGCTGGCGTGGGTGGGCTATGAGTGATATATGCTTTTGACCATGTCATTTTCGATAGAGAACGCGTCATGAAAAAAGCCGTATTTTTCTTATTGGATGAGTACGCCGAGTGGGAAAGCGCTTTTCTGTCCAGCCGGCTGGTGATGAGCAAGCAGTGGTCGGTGGCCACGGCCTCCTTGGAGCGGGGCGTGTGCAAATCCATGGGCGGTTTTACAACGGTTGTTGACTACGCGCTGATGGATATTCCCGGCGATACCGCGCTGTTGGTTTTAGTCGGCGGCAACGCCTGGGGCCTGGACAGCCCTGAGTTGAGGGAGAGGGTTGCCGCTTGCTTGGCAACAGGGGTTGTCGTGGCGGCAATTTGCGGCGCGGTGGATTTTTTGGCGCGGAACGGCTTGTTGAATGATTATCGCCACACCGGCAATGCTCAGCACTTGTGGGCGGAATATCCGGAATACCGCCATCACGCAGGCTTTATCGCAGCGCAAACGGTGCGGGATAGAAACCTGATCACAGCGAATGGAACCGCGGCCATGGAGTTTTCGGAAAGCGTATTAAAATCTTTGCACGCGGGTAATTCGGCGGAAATAGAGATGGAGCATAAGTTATTTAAAATGGGCTACCATGATTACGTTCTGCAATATGGCAACCCATTCGCATAGCCTTGGTCCGAACCATCGCTAATCCATGGCGTCAGGCCGGCAAGACTACCAGCGGCTATAGGGGTTCTTGGACAGATAGGCGTTGGTGTAGCGGCCGTCCTCGGTGACTTCCTCGCCTATCCAGGCAGGCTGGTCGAAAGGGGTGCTTTCATCCGGCAGCTCGATTTCGGCCAAGACCAGGCCGGCGTTGTCGCCGAAAAATTCGTCCACTTCCCAGATGAAGCCGCCGTGCTCGATGCGGTGGCGCAGCTTGTCCACCACCATAGGGCACATCGCTCCCATGATGATTTGCGCGTCGGCCAGCGGCACCGGGTATTCGAACTCGTGGCGGCTGACGTTGCTGATATTGCTTTTCAACGTCAGCCAGGCCTGATCTCCGACCACGCGCACGCGCACGGTGCGTTCCTTTTCCACCGACAGATAACCCTGGCGGTATTGCACGCCTGGGGCCAGGCCGCGCCAGGCGTCGCCTACGACGATGAAGCGGCGTTCGATTTCCACTGCCATTTTATACCTACTCCAGCCAGTTCAACGCTGTATCGCCGAAGCGCAGCGGACATTGAACAGCTTCTAATGGGCGATCTGTTCGCCCTTGGGTTTACCGCAGGCTTCCGCCCGCGGCGAGATCTGCAGATACAGCGACAGGCTGCTTTGCTGAGAGACTACGCCGCTGCTCTGGCCGTAAGGCGTGGCGCGTTGCGGCCAGCTCCCCACCAATTCCGGCTGCGCGCCGATCAGGGTCTGGGCGCTGACCACGCGTTTGCCGTCCTGGTCGCTCCAGCTGGCGTTGGCGTTCAGCAAGGGCTTGTGCTGGGCGCGCGCCACGGAGACGGTGCCGCCGATGCTGAGCAGGGCGTCGCCGACCTCCCGCTGGCCGGAAAAAGCGCCCTTGGCGTCCACGCACATCGGCAGCCGCAGCAGCTCCGCGCCGTCGCGGCGCAGCGTGGCCACCACTTCCGGCGGCAGCGCCGGTTTGGGCGGCAGCGGGGTGGCGGCCCAGGCGGGCAGGCAGCCCAGCCACAATGCAATCCATTTGCGCATGCGATCCATCTCCTCAGAACGGTTTGACCACCACCAGAATCACCACCGCCAGCAATACCAGCACCGGCAGTTCGTTGAACACGCGGAACCAGGTATGGCTGCGGCGGTTGGTTTTGGCGGCGAAGTCGCGGTAGAGCTTGCCGCAACAGCCGTGGTAGCCGACCAAGAGCAGCACCAGGGTCAGCTTGGCGTGCAGCCAGCCGCCGCCGATGCCGAAGCCCAGCCACAGGCCAAGACCGGTGGCCAGCGCCAGCGCGGCCAGCGGGGTCATGAAGCGGTAGAGTTTGCGCGCCATCAGCAGCAGGCGCTGGTATTCGGCGTCCTGTTCCGCCAGCGCCAGATTGACATAGAGGCGCGGCAGGTAGAACAGCCCGGCGAACCAGGACACCACGAAGAAAATGTGGAAGGCTTTCAGGTAAAGGTAGCTCACGGTGTCCTTGTCCTTGTGGCGGGCGTCCATGGGCCGCGCAAACCGATGCAATTGCCCCATGGGTCCCGCAATTGGCAGATGCCCTGTTGCGCTTCTATCGCCAGCGGGCCGCGATACAAGGCGGCGCCCAGGCCGGTCATCCGATGGATGTCGGCGTCCAGGTCGCCGCTGCGCCAATAGACGACGCTGCCGGCCGCGCCGGAGCCCACCTTGGCGTCGGCCCGCACGATTTCCAGCCGGACGCCCTGCCATTCCAGGCAGGCGAAGTCGAACTCGGGCAGGTCTACGGCTTGCGCCGCTGGAAAAGCCCGTTGATACCAGGCGAGTCCGGCGCGCCAATCGGCGACGTGAATCAGCACCGCGGCGATGGGGCCGGCTGCGCTCATGCGCTGGCCTCGTAGCGTTGTCTGACCGCCTTGGGCAGCTTGGCCAGCACCAGGCGCCGCGCGTCGGCGAGGCCGTCGTGCAGCTGCTCCAGGCTCAGCGCCTCCAGCGACGACACTTCTATCCAGCGCGCCCGCGCCAGATACGGCGCCGGCCGCACCCCGGGCAGGCCGCTGAGGACGAGAAAATCGTCGTCGGCCACCTTGTACATCACCGTGTCGTCGTTGAACAAGGCGAACATCTTGCTTTCCAGGCTGAGCACGCGCCGGGTTTCCCACTTGATGTCGAACTGGGCGCCCGGCAAGGCGCGGGCCTGGGCCAGCAGCGCGTCCATATCCTCTTTGCGCAAGGGCATGTTCAGCCTTTCTTCGCCGCCTGGTACAGCGGCATCACTTGCGGGATGCGCTGCTGCAGGTCGTGGATGCGGGTGGGGCCGGACGGGTGGGTGGACAGGAATTCCACGCCGCCGCCATTGCCGGCCGCCTGCATTTTGTTCCAGACGTTGACCGCGGCGTTGGGGTCGTAGCCGGCGCGCGCCATCAGTTCCAGGCCCATGATGTCGGCCTCGGATTCCATGGTGCGGCTGTTGGGCTTGGACAAGGCCACGTCGGCGGCCATCGCCGCCATGTCCAGCTGGTTCTGCCTGAGGCCGGCCACCGCGCCCACCAGCGACAGACCCACTTGCTGCGCGTAGGCCTGGCTCATGCTTTCGCGCGAGTGCTCGCGCAATGCGTGCGAGATTTCATGGCCGATGACGGCCGCCAGTTCGGCGTCGCTCAGCTTGAGCTTGGTGATCAGGCCGGAGTAGACCATGATCTTGCCGCCGGCCATCGCGTAGGCGTTGGGTTCGTCATTGCGCATCACATTGACTTCCCAACGCCATTTGGCGGCGTCGGGGCGGAATACCGGCGCCTGGGCGATCAGGCGCTGGGAGATCTTGCGCACCCGCGCCGTCATCGCCGCGTCGGCGTTGAGCTGGCCGCCGGCGCGCGCCTTGCCCAGCTGCTGGGCATAGGATTTGGCCGACATCTGCTCCACTTCCTGGCTGGACAGCAGCATGGTTTGACCGCGGTTGACGCCGACGGCGCCGCCCTGGGTGGTGTTGACCTGGGCACAGCCGGCGAGGGCGGCGGCGGCCAGCAGGCCGGCCAGGGTTTTGCTCCAGAAACTTTTCATTGCGGTATGGCCTCTTGAGCGCCGGACGCCGCCTGAACGGCGAGCTGCGGCGCGGCGGGAAATCGCGGCGGACGCGGGCGGCGCCGGCTCAGATTTCCACCATTTCGAAATCGTCTTTGCGCGCGTCGCAATCCGGGCAAGTCCAGTTGGGCGGAATGTCTTCCCACTTGGTGCCCGGCGGGATACCATCCTCCGGACGGCCGGCTTCCTCGTCGTAGATAAAGCCGCAGATCAGACACATCCAAGTACGCATCGCATCACCTTGTGATCGAGTAAAACAGTTATTCTAAGAGTGGTCCGCGACACTGACAATGCGCCCGCCGGCCGCTCCGCCCATATACAGAACGAAGAGGTTTCCGTCTTGACCACTCAGCCCACTCCTCCCGTGGTCCTTACCCTGGCGGGCTCGGACCCTTCCGGCGGCGCCGGCATCCAGGCCGACATTCTGACGCTGGCCAGCCTGGGATGCCATCCCTTGTCGGTGATCACCGCGATTACGGTGCAGGATACCGTCGGCATCAATGACTTTATGGTGCTGGACGCGGACTGGGTCAATGACCAGGCGCGTTTTCTGATGGAAGACATTCCGGTTACCGCTTTCAAGATCGGCATGTTGGGCAGCGTGGAGAACGTGGCGGTGGTGGCGCAGCTGATCGCGGACTACCCGGACATCCCGGTGGTGCTGGATCCGGTGCTGGCCAGCGGCGGCGGCCACGAGTTGGCCGACGAGGACTTGATCGCCGCGATGCGCGACATGCTGATTCCGCAGGTGTCCATCCTGACGCCCAATAGCATAGAAGCGCGGCGCATCGCCAGCAACGACGCCGACGAGGACGAGGATCTGACGCTGGAGCAGTGCGCGCAGCGCATCCTGGCGCTGGGCTGCCCGCACCTGCTGATCACCGGCACCCACGAAAACACCAAGGAAGTGGTCAACCAGCTGTACGGTCCCGGCGGCCTGGTGCGCTCCGACGCCTGGGAGCGTCTGCCGGGCAGCTACCACGGCTCCGGCTGCACGCTGGCCTCGGCCATCGCCGGCATGCTGGCCACCGGCCTGCTGTTGCCGGAAGCGGTGCGGGAGGCGCAGGAATACACCTACCAGGCCTTGCTGAACGGTTTCCGGCCCGGCATGGGCCAGTTCCTGCCGGATCGGATGTTCTGGGCGCGCGGCGACGACGAGGACGACGATGCCGGACAGGCTTAAGGGGCTGTACGCGATCACGCCGGACACCGAGGACAGCGCGCGGCTGCTGAGCCTGGCGCAGGTGGCGGCGCCGCACATCAACATCCTGCAATACCGCAACAAGAGCGAGGACGCGGTTTTGCGTCTGGAGCAGGCGCAGGCGCTGGCCGAGCTGTGCCGGCGCAAGGGCGTGGTCTTCATCGTCAATGACGATGTGGAGCTGGCGGCGCGCGTCGGGGCCGACGGCGTGCATCTGGGCCGCGACGACGCCGCCCTGAGCGCGGCGCGGCGGCGGCTGGGCGCCGGAGCGCTGATAGGCGCGTCTTGCTACGACAGCCTGGAGCGGGCGCGACGGGCGGCGGAGGCCGGCGCCAGCTACCTCGCCTTCGGCGCGGTGTTTCCGTCCGGCACCAAGCCGGACGCGGCGCGCGCGGGGCTGGGTCTGTTTTCCGAGGCGCGCAGCTTGGGCGCGCCCCTGGTGGCGATAGGCGGCATCCATGCCGGCAACGCCGGACAGGCGCTGGCGGCCGGCGCGGATGCGATCGCGGTGATAGGCGGCGTGTTCGGCGCGGCGGACCCGGCCGCCGCGGCCGGGGAACTGGCGGCGATATGCCGCCGGGGCGGCCGCTGAAAGCAAAACCGCCGCGCAGGGCGCGGCGGTTGGAGGATGCTCGGGTTCGGGTTTGGCGTCTGTTCGCGGTCTTAGACCTGGCTGGGCCGCGAACTGCCGTCGATCAAGGCCTTGCTGACCTCGCCGGGCTTGATGATGCCGTGTTCCACGCTGTAGGCCAGCAGCTCCAACAGGTAGTCGTGACGGAAAATCAACGATCCTTCCCATTCGCTGCCTTGCTCGCCCTGGATGGCGGGCAGGGTGATGATCACGCGTTCGCCGTCTATCGTGTCCAGCGCGAAGGCCTCCACGTTTCTGGCGATTCCCGATAAGGATCTTGCAGAATGCTTGCCATAATTCAAGGCGCGTATGCTCATTGCTGACTCCTGTCGCATCATGGTTTCTCTTTGGCCCGCGTTGATCTTGAAATGGCCGCCGCTTCGCCGTCCTGGCGTCGCCTTGCGACGCCCGCCTGAGGCGGCGCGCAGGCGGGAGGCGCTTGGCGTTGCGCAAGGGCTGGATTTGGCGGCGTTTCAAGTTTTTTTATTGTCGAGCGGCCGGCATCCCGATAGTGCGTCGCGGCGTCGCGCTTGAGGCGCGAACCGGCGAGATGCGTCGGCCGCCCGGCTTCGCCGCGTGATGGGCCGGCGATATCGGCATGGGATGGCAGTCCGGCCGCGCGGTGTACCGCTCCAGGCTCAGAGCATAGCGTTTTTATGCTTATGGGGTAACTCCAGAAAAATGGAGAATACCCAGTTGGATATCACAGCTGTTTGGAACCGATCAGCCGGCTAAAAAGCGAGGTCGGCATTTTGCGGTGCATGCCGGCGGCAATCAGCGCATCGCATAATTCGGCGCGTCGTTGCGAGGGCAGGCCCAGTTTTTCGCAGATATAGTTTTTGCTCTTGATAATAGAATCCGCCACCCGGGTTTTGGGCTTGGGCCGATATTTGTTCATGAAGTCGGCGATTTGCTTGAAGTCCCAATTCAGCAGCATCAGGAAGCAGACTTCCTGTTCGTATTCCGTCAATTCCACGTCAAGCAGTTTCAATTCGCCCTGCACCTGTTCTATGCTGCAGCCGGCGCCGAATTCCAAAATGTAATTGGGCATCAGGTTGATGAAGTTGGCGATCTCGATTTCATGCGCGTAATAGATGGTGCCCAGGATGGAGCGCGTCGCCTCGTGCTTGAGCAGATGCTTGGAGAACACCCGCGCCTTGAGGCCGTCTCCGTATTCATGCACGTTGAGGATGGAGACCTTGCGTGTCGGATCGCAGGTTTGCATCAGCGCCAAGTCTTCCTGCACATAGCAATCGGCGAACTGGGCGGTGCCTTCGCAGGGCATTTCCTTGTCCAGACGGTCCACCACGTCATCTCCGCGCTTGAGCGCCACGATTCTGGCGTAGGCGTCGCTGGACGCCAGATGACGGGAGTTGGCGTCTTTGGCGCCGACGATCATGTCGGTCTGGCCGGAGATCTGGGTGACGGATTGGCGGAACTGAGCCACGAATTCGCTTTGCTCTTCGGTGAAGCGTTCAGGGGAGACGAGCTGATAGTCCATAATGTGCGCCTGGTGCGGAGGTTGGTCATGTCGGGGTGCGCTGTCTTGGCCTCGCTGTCGCGTCGGCCGCCGTCCAATGGTTGCTGAGCGTTGGCGAGATGCTTGGAATGGCGTTGAAACCGGTTTTGAAACGCGGCGCGCCGTATGCGCGCGCGTCCCTAATGCCGCAACGCCGTGTCTCGCTCTTGTTCGCTAAGCTTTGAACAGGCTCTAAGCTGGGCACTTATAGATTTTTTGTTCCGATAGTGTCAATGCGAATGGCCGTTTGGCCTTGATTAACTGTACTAAAGGATTAAGGCGCATGGAGAAGGCGCATAAGGCGCGCAGGTTTGAAATAATAGCTCGCTTTTAATGTTTGTTTTGTCCGCTATTACGGTTTGTTAGGAATATCATGAAGGTGATTGATTGGCAGTTGGAACTTGAAAACGGCGTTTACGACAAGAGCGTGGGCATCAAGATTTTGAAATTGGCCGGCGACGCCGGCTTCAGCACGTATTTAACCGAAATTGCCCCCGGGGTGGCCATCAACGGTCATTATCATCGTCATGGCGACGAGCACTACCATATCGTCAGCGGCCGAGGCGAGATGAGGCTGGTGGATGTGGCCACCGGGGCGGCGCGCGCCCATGAGGTGGCGGAGCGGAGCTCCTTCGTGGTGCCGGCCAATACCCAGCATCAACTCAGCAATACCGGCGCCGCGCCGCTGGTGTTGATGTTCAGCTGTCCGGCCAGTCATCTGGCGGAGGATCGCCACTTTCTGTAGCCGCGTCGAAGCGGAACAGCCGGGCGGGCGTATCGTGAGTGATGCGTCGGCGGCGTTCCGCGTCCGGCAGCCACTGTTCCAACAGCTCCAGCGTGCGGGCGTAGCGGATGGAGCCGAACTGAGTATGCGGCCAATCGCTGCCCCATAGCAGCCGCCCCGGCCCCAGCGCGCTGTCCAGCAGCGGCAGCGCGGCGCGGGCGATGTCCTCGCCGCGGCCGGCTAGGCCGTTGCGATAGGCCGCGGAAATCTTGACCCAGACGCGGCCGCTGGCCGCGCCGGCGTCCAGCATGCGGCGGAAGCCGGGATCGTCCACCCCCAAAGCAGGATGCGGCCGGCCGAAGTGGTCGATGACCACCTTGACTCCGGCGTCCAGCAGCGGCGGCAGCAAGACCGGCCAATCCTGCGCCGCGCGGTGCACCTCCACTTGCCAGTCCAGGCTGGCGGCATGCGCCAGACAGCGGCGCCACGCCGGCGAGTGCAGGTCCGGTAGCGGCCGGCCGATCAGATTCAGCCGCAGGCCGACGACGCCGGCGTCGTCCATCGCGCGCATGGCCGGCAGCGGACAGTCCGGCGCGATCACCGCGATGCCGCGCAGCCGCCCCTCGCTCTCGCGCAGCCCCTGCAATAAATAGCGGTTGTCCGTGCCCAGAAAGCTGGGTTGCACCAGGACGCCGCCGGCGATGCCGAACTGATCCAGCTGAGCCAGATAGGCTTGCAAGGGGGCGTCCCGGTACGGCTTGTAGCGCAGCGGGGCGGTGCCTATCAGCTGACGCAGAAAGATGTGGGCGTGCCCGTCTATCATCGGCGCCGGATTCAGCCGCAGGCCTGACAGGCGCCGCCGCGCACGGCGCCCAGGTCCAGCGCCGCGTCGATGTCGGCGGCGTCCAGCACTTGATGCCGGATGCTGTGGGACAAGAGGGCGAGCAGGTAGTCGCGCCGGAAAATCGGCGAGCCCTCCCATTCGCTGCCGGCCGTGCCCAGGATGATGGGCGAGGTGATGATGACCCGCTCGCCCTGGATGGTGTCCAGGGCGAACTCGTCATCGGTGATCTGGTTGGCGATTTCGTCTAATGCCATGGTGACCTCACAATTTCGATGAAATGGCGCGTCCGCCGTTCAGGCCGAGGCGCGGGCGTCGCGGGCTTCCGGTCCGCGCGGGTCCGGCAGCGAGTCGTTCAGCGGCTTGCCCTTGGTTTCCGGCAGGCAGAACACGGCCAGCGCGACGATGGCGTAAGCCATCGCGGCGCTGACGCCGATGGAGGCGCCCAGGGTCCAGCTGTCGCTCAGATAGCCGACCAGCAAGGGAAAGCCGGCGGACAGGATGCGGCCGAAGTTGTAGCAAAAGCCCACGCCGGCGCCGCGCATGCCGCTGGGGTAGAGCTCGTTGAACAGCGCGCCCAGGCTGGAGGGAATGCCGGCGGCGAAGAAGCCCAGCGGAAAGCCCAGGAACAGCATCAGCGGATTGCTCAGCGGCGCGAACACGTAGATCAGCACCGTGGCCACGCAACAGACGGAGAACAGCAGCAGGTTGAGGCGGCGGCCGATGCGGTCCAGCAGGTAGGCGCTGGCCATGCAGCCGCACCAGAAGGCGACGATGATCACCGCCAGATAGCCGCTGGTGCCGAGAATGGACAAGTGGCGCTCGGTCTTGAGGAACATCGGCAGCCAGGTCATCAGCGCGGCGTAGCCGCCGTGCGCGCCGACGCCGATCAAGGAGCCGATCAGGGTCATGCGCAGCACGTCGGGTTTGAAGATGTCCAGCAGCGGCACCGCGGGCGCGGCCTGGCGTTCGCGGCGTGGCGGTTCCGGAATGTGGCGGCGGATATAGATGATGAAAAAGGCCGGCAAGATGCCGATGCCGAACATCACGCGCCAGGCGATTTCCGCCGGGAACAGCAGGAAGATCGCCGAGTACAGCAGCACCGACGCGCCCCAGCCCACCGCCCAGGCGCTTTGCACCGAGGCCATCGCCTTGCCGCGGTGTTCCGGCCGGATGATCTCCGCCATCAGGACCGCGCCGGCGGCCCACTCGCCGCCGAAGCCGAAGCCTTGTAGCGCCTTGAACACCAGCAACTGCTCATAGCTTTGGGCGAAGCCGGACAGCAGGGTGAACAGCGAGAACCAGACGATGGTGATTTGCAGCGCCAGCACCCGGCCGACGCGGTCCGACACCGCGCCCATGATCCAGCCGCCCAGCGCCGAGGCCACCAGGGTCACGCTGCCTATCATCCCGGCTTCCGCCTTGCTCAGGCTGAAGGCGGCGATCAGCGCCGGGATGGCCAGGCTGAACATCTGCACGTCCAGCGCGTCCAGCGCCCAGCCGCCGAAACAGCCCCAGAAGGTCTTGCGTTCGCCCGGCGAAACCTGCTTATACCAATGCAACATGATGCTGCCCTTTATGGTTCTTGCTTGTTGTCGATGCGTCGCCGCGCGCCGCTGCCACGGCGCGGGCGGCGCGGAATCAGCGGATGTCCGCCTGATAGCGGAATTTATCGGCGCGGCCGCGCACGCTGCGCCATTCCAGCGGGCTGCCGTCATAGGCCTTGGCCAGCCGCTCCAGCACGATGGCCGGGGTGCCGGGCGCGAGTTGCAGCAGTTCCGCGTGCGGCGAGGCGATGGCTTCCGCGGTCAGGATTTCACGCGCGGAGGCCACCACCTGATGACAGCAGTCCTCGTACAGCGGATAGAGCAGGTCGCCGAAACTGGGTAGCGGAATGGCCAGCAGCGCCTGGAAACGCGTCGCCGGCAGCCAGATGGACTCGGCCAGCAAGGGCTCGCGGTCCAGATAGCGCAAGCGGGTCAGGTGGATGGCCTGTGCGCCCGGCGATAGCTGCAGGCTGTCGGCGATGGCCGGCGGCGGCGTCAATTGTTCGCGGTGCAGGATTTTCGCTTCCGGGATGCGGTAATTGCCCGCCGCGTCGTGAAAGCGGAAAAAGCGCAGCAGCGAGGATTGGAAGTTGGCCGGTTTGATGAAAGTGCCCTTACCTTGGCGGCGTTCCACCATCTCGTCGGCCACCAATTGATCCACCGCCTTGCGGATGGTGCCGATGGAGGTGTGGAAGCGTCCCACCAGCTCCGCCTCGGTGGGAATCGCTTCGCCGGGTTTCCATACCCGGTTGGCGATGTCGCGCGCCAAAGCGTCGCGCACTTGCTGGTACAGAGGCAGGCGGAGGTCCGCCTGACGCATGTCGGTCATATGGTCATATATATGAATTAATTCGATGGCCGCAACGATGACAAATTAATGAACGCCAAACAAGAGCTAAAACGTTTTATCAGGGCCGATCTGTACTAAAGGACGGTGTTTTGCGCGGAGAAGCGCGGGCGGGGATGGCGGGGGCAGCGTACAGGCCCGGCGGAGCCGGGCCTGAGAGCCCGTTTACGATCTGCTGCGCGTCGGCGATACGGCGTTGAAAATGGTTTCGAAATGCTCATGTACCGTCTGTACACTCCGCTTTCTCAACCGTTTTCGCCTTGTTCCGCCTTAGCTCGCGAGATCGTAAACACGTTCTGAGAGCCTGCTTAGGACAGTCCGGCGGCCATGTCTTTACGGCATGGCCGGCCGGCGAGAGGGCGGGCGGGAGTCAGATGCGGGCGGCCAGGCGCGAGCCTTGATCGATCGCCCGTTTGGCGTCCAGTTCGGCCGCCACGTCGGCGCCGCCGATCAAATGCACGCTCTTGCCGGCGGCCTGCAGGGGCGCCTGCAGCTCGCGCAGCGGATCCTGGCCGGCGCAGATGATCACATTGTCCACCGGCAGCAGCTGAGCCTCGCCTTTGACCGTGATGTGCAGACCGGCGTCGTCTATCTTGTCGTAGCTGACGCCGGACAGCATGCGCACCCGCTTCATCTGCAGGCTGGCGCGGTGAATCCAGCCCGTGGTCTTGCCCAGGCTTTCGCCCACCTTGCTGGTTTTGCGCTGCAAGAGGTAGACCTCGCGCGGGCTGGGGTGCGGCTGCGGGCCTTGCGGACTGAGGCCGCCCGGATGCTCCACCGCCATGTCCACGCCCCATTCGCGCATGAAGGCGGCGGTGTCCAGCGAGCTGGACTTGCCTTCGTGGGTCAGGAATTCCGCGGTGTCGAAGCCGATGCCGCCGGCGCCGATGATGGCGACGCGCTTGCCCACCGCCTTGCCGTGCTTGAGCACGTCCAGGTAGTTGAGCACCTTGGGATGGTCCACGCCGGGAATCTCCGGCGTGCGCGGCGCGATGCCGGTGGCCAGCACCACTTCGTCGAAGCCGGCCAGGTCCGCCGCGGCCACTCGGGTGTTCAGCCGCTGCTCCACCCCGGTTTGTTCCAGCTTGCGCTTGAAGTAGCGCAGGGTTTCGTAGAACTCCTCCTTGCCGGGAATGCGCTTGGCCACGTTGAACTGGCCGCCGATTTCCGCCGCGGCGTCGAACAAGGTCACTTGATGGCCGCGCTCCGCCGCCACCGTGGCGAAGGCCAGGCCGGCCGGGCCGGCGCCGACCACGGCCAGTTTCTTGGCCTGGGCGGTTTTTTCGTAGTTCAGTTCGGTCTCGCGGCAGGCGCGTGGATTGACCAGGCAGCTGGTCAGCTTGCCCTGGAAGATGTGGTCCAGACAGGCCTGGTTGCAGCCGATACAGGTGTTGATCTCGTCGCCGCGGCCGGCGGCGGCCTTGTTGACGAAGTCCGGATCGGCCAGGAAGGGGCGCGCCATGGACACCATGTCGGCGCAGCCGCCGGCCAGGATTTCTTCGGCCACTTCCGGGGTGTTGATGCGGTTGGTGGTGATCAGCGGAATCTTCACCTTGCCCATCAGCTTCTTGGTAACCCAGGCGAAGCCGCCGCGCGGCACCATGGTGGCGATGGTGGGCACCCGCGCCTCGTGCCAGCCTATGCCGGTATTGATCAGCGTGGCGCCGGCCTTCTCGATCTCTCCGGCCAGATGCGCCACCTCGTCCCAGGAACTGCCGTCCTGCACCAGGTCCAGCATGGACAGCCGGTAGATGATGATGAAATCGCTGCCCACCGCGGCGCGCACCGCTTTCACGGTTTCGATGGCGAAGCGGATGCGGTTTTCAAAGCTTCCGCCCCAGTCGTCGCTGCGCTTATTGGTGGCGCGGGCGATGAACTGGTTGATCAGATAGCCTTCCGAGCCCATCACCTCCACGCCGTCGTAGCCGGCCTGCTGTGCCAGCCGCGCGCAGCGGGCGAAGTCGGCGATGGTTTGCCAGACGTCGGCGTCGGACAGCTCGCGCGGCTTGTAGAAGTTGATCGGCGCGATCAGCGGCGAGGCGGACACGCATTTTTCCTGGAAGCTGTAGCGGCCGGAGTGCAGGATTTGCAGCGCGATCTTGCCGCCGGCGGCGTGCACCGCGTCGGTGACCAGCTTGTGGTGCGGCACTTCGGCCTCGTCGGCCAGCATGGACGCGCCTTCGGCGACACAGCCCTCCGGATTGGGGCCGACGCCGCCGGTGACGATCAAGCCCACGCCGCCGCGGGCGCGCTCGGCGTAAAAGGCCGCCATTTTCTCAAAGCCTTGCGGGGCCTCTTCCAGGCCGGTGTGCATCGAGCCCATCAGCACGCGGTTTTTCAGCGTGGTGAAGCCCAGGTCCAGCGGGGCCAACAGGTGCGGGTATGCCGTCATGTTTTCATCCTCGTGTAGATTTCTCGCGCAGATCATTGTGGCCGCGGCCGTCGTCCGGCGCCAGCGCGGTGGGCAAGTGTTTGATTGCTTGGGCTTGCCGGTGTTGGCGTTGAAGATACTTACTAGTAAGTAAGGTGTCAATCGGCCTTGAGGCCAAGCTTGCCGCGGGAGAAGGCCAATATAAAAAAAGCCACCGCGAAGGGTGGCTTTCATTTCCAGGCCGATAGGGCTTAGAAGTTGTATTTCAGCGAGTAGATGACGGCGTTTTCGTTGCCGGCCACGCCCAGCTTGTTGACGGCGTAGCGGTACTGCAGACCGGCGGTCATGGATTTGACCGGGGTCCACCACAGGCCGATGGCGCCGTTCTGGCCGGTGCGGCGTTCGCTTACGCCGTTCGGGGTGGCCAGGGTGGTGTATTCCTTGGCGCGGTCGAATTCGGTTTCGTGCCACTGGGTCACCGAGAACGGCTGGCCGAAGGCGGTGAAGTCGAAACCGGCGACATAACCGGCCATATAGCCGTTCATATTGGCGCCAACGCCATATTTCAGTTCCTGGTGGAAGCCGAGGAAAGGCTTGAACCAGACTTTGCCGAAGCTCAGGTCGGTGCCCAGGCCCACTACGCGGTTCTGGTCAAAGAAATTGTGGCCGCGGGTATCGTATACGTGGGTGTACAGCTTGACCGGCACGCCGCCGACTTCAGCCAGGTTGAAACGCGCAACTACCTTGGTGGTGTAGCGACGATCGCCTGCCGGCATTTCCTTGTCGTTGCGGTTCCAGTTCTCCAGATCGAAGAAGCCGTAAACATCGCCCCAGGAACGGCCGATGCCGCCTTCGGCTTCCAGGTATTGGAAGTTGCGCTTGGCGCCGAACGGGCCGGCTTGCGTGCGATCCAAGGTGCTCGGCGACCAGTTCAGCTGGTTGAAGCTGACATTGCCGAAGGAGTAATCACCGGCTTGCGCCAGGGTACAGCCGCCCACCAGAGCCAGGGCCAGCAGCAGATTGCGAGTTTTCATTGTTTCACCAGAATATTGTGCGTGTAGCGTGTAGTGCGCGCGGACAGACCTGTCGGCGCGGGCGCAGACTAGCTCAGAAATATTCGTTTGCAAAGTATTTACAATGCGCCTGTCGCATTTTTGTCATTTTATGTAAATGCGATGTATTTTGAGCTATAGATATTTGGCATGAAACATTAAATGTTGTGAAACTACAGTTTTTTGCTACAAAAATGCGCGTCCGGCCAGCCGTAACGCTTTAAATCCACCTTGCCGGCCGCGCTCAATTCCACCCCGTCCTCTTCCAGCAGCAAGCGCTGCCAGTCGGCCTGCTCGCTGCCCGGCCGCGAGATGCGCCCTCCGGCGCCCAGCACCCGAAACCAGGGCACGCTGAGGCCTTCCGGCAAATGGCTGAGCAAACGGCCGACGTGGCGCGAATGGCGCGGATAGCCGGCCTGCTCCGCCAGCGCGCCGTAAGTGGTGACCCGGCCCGGCGGCAGCGCCAGCAGCAGCGCGATCACCTTGCGTTCAAATTCGGGAGGCATCGCGGCTCAGCGGTAGCGAGGGTTGGCCACATAGGGGTTGCTGCGCTTTTCCTCGCCCAAGGTGGTCAAAGGGCCGTGGCCCGGCACCACCGTGGTGTCGTCCGGCAGCAGGAACAGCTTTTGCTGGATGGCGTCGATCAGTTGCTGGTGATTGCCCATTGGAAAGTCGGTGCGGCCGATCGAGCCCTGGAACAGCACGTCGCCGGCGATCAGCAGCCGCGCGCTTGGGCTGTGAAACACCACATGGCCGGGGGTGTGGCCGGGGCAATGGATCACGTTCAGGCTTTCCTCGCCCACGCTGACAGTGTCGCCTTCCTCCAGCCAGCGGTCCGGCGTCAGCGCCTCGCTGCGCGGAAAGCCGAACATATGGCCTTGCTGCGGCAACTGGTCCAGCCAGAAGCTTTCCGCGCGCTGCGGGCCTTCAATCTTGACGCCCAGTTGCTCGGCCAGGCGCGCGGCGCCGCCGGCGTGGTCGATATGGCCGTGGGTCAGCAGCAGTTTTTCCACCGTCAGGTTCTGGCGGGCGGTCCAGTCGGCGATGCGTTCGATATCGCCGCCGGCGTCCACCACCGCGGCGCGGCCGCTGGCGTCGCACCACAGGATGGAACAGTTCTGGGCAAACGGCGTGACCGGAATCACGTGGAAATGCAGGGACATGGCGCGCTCGATTCAATGCAATGCGGCATTGTGGCACGAGTCGGCGGGCAAGAGGAGGGCGGGCCGTCGCGGCCCGGGCCGCTGCAGAGCCTGTTCAACGCTCCTGCCTCACTCTCCCGCCGACGCGCAGCGCATTTTGAGCCGGCTTTCAGTCCTTGCGGCCGTCCCAGGACAACTTGCCCGCGCCGTGGGCGAACACCATCAGCAGGCCGCCGGCCATGGCCAGGTTCTTGGTCAGCTGGATCATTTGCTGGCTATTGCCCGGTTCCCAGTGGAAGAGCAGCGCCGAGGCGACCGAGAAACCGGCCAGCAGCAAGGCCACCCAGCGCGCTTGCACGCCCAGCGCCAAGGCCAGACCGCCGCCGATTTCCAAAGCGATCACCAGCGGCAGCAAGAAGCCGGGCACGCCCATCGCGGCCATATAACCCTGGGTGGCGGCGTAGCCGGCGCCGAGTTTGCCTATCCCGGCCAGGATGAAGACCTGAGCCAACAGCACGCGGGCAAGCAATGCGATCCATTTGTCCATCTTGCGTTCTCCTGCCGGCGCGCCGGCCTTGATTGATGACGCCGGCCGCGGAGGGCGGCCGGCCATGAACGGACTATACGGGCCGGGGCGGCGTGAAAAAAGCGCAAAAAACCGCAAGAGTCGATCAAAAAATCCGACCAAGCCGCGGCTACAGCTTGAATTTTCCAATCAGGGAATCCAGCTCCTCGCCCAGGCGCGCCAACAAAGTGGTGGCCTGCTGCGCCTGGCTGATGGATTCGTCGGTTTGCAGCAACATGCCGTGAATGTTTTCGATGTGGCGGGCGATTTCCTGGCTGGCGCTGGACTGTTCGGAGGTGGAGGCGGCGATGTCGCCCACGGATTCCACCACTTGCTGGGCGTGGCCGCTGATCTGCTGGATCGATTGCGCCGATTCCTCGGCCAGCTTCACCCCCTGGTCCACCTGGCGCAGCGCGCCGTCCATGCTGTCGGAGGCCTTGGTGGTGTCCTGCTGCATGGTCTGGATCACGCCGGAGATTTCCAGCGTGGCCTGAGCGGTGCGCTCGGCCAGCTTGCGCACTTCGTCCGCCACCACCGCGAAGCCGCGGCCCATCTCGCCGGCGCGCGCCGCCTCGATCGCCGCGTTCAGCGCCAAGAGATTGGTCTGGTCGGCGATGTCGCGGATCACCGACACGATGCCGCTGATCTGGTCCGAGCGCTGCTGCATGCCGCTCAGCACCTCGGCCAGCTCGCGCACCGTCTGCGAAATGCGGCCGATCTCGCGCACGGTGGCGTCGACATTGGCCGAAGCCTCGCTGGACAGCGTATCGGCCTCGCGCGCGCGCTGCTCTGCCACGCGAGCCGATTCCGCGATGTGGCTGACGCTGACCGACAACTGCTCCACGCTGGCGGCGGTGGCGTTGGCGGCCTCGGACTGGCGCGCCGAGCTGCCGCGGATCTGATCCACGTCGCCGGACAACTGGCGCACAGAACCCAGCACATCGCCGGCGTGGCGGCGCACGTCCAGCATCATCGTGCGCAGCGAGCCGGTGAAGGTATTGAACGCGCCGGCGGCCAGGCCGATCTCGTCGCGGCTGGCGATGGGCAGCGCCCGGGTCAGATCGCCGCTGCCGGAGGCCAGCTCGCTCATCGCCGATTGCAGCCGGCCCAGCGGGCGCAGCAACTGGCTGAGCGTGGCGCCCAGCAGCAACAGGATCAGCGCCAGAATGCCCAGGCTGATCAAGGCCGACTGCCAGCTAGCCGCGCGCACCGGCGCGAACGCCTCGCTCAAAGGGATGGAAATGCGCACCGCCCACGGCATGCCGGCCTCGCCCACGGTGATGGGCATGATGAAGTGGCGGAAGCCGTCGTCGCTGTCGTACTCCGCCGGCTGGCCGCCCTTGATCGCCGTCTTGGCCGCCGCCGGCAGACCGGCGTCCGCCTTGCCGTTGAGCGCCGGGTCGCGGCCGGCCAGCTGCACGCCGCTATTGGAATACAAACTCATGAAGCCGCTCTGGTAAGGCTTGACCTTGGCGGCCAGCTCCTGCAAATGACCGAGCGCGATATCGCAGCCGGCCACGCCCAAGACCTTGCCGTTGCTCGACAGGGGAAAGGAAATGGTGCCCATCAGGATCTTGATGTCGGGATCGACGTAAGGCTCGGTCAGCATCGGCTTGCCGGTCTTGCGCGGCTCGGTGTAGTAGGCGCTGTCGTCCACGCCCTCGCCGCCCCACACCACGTCGATCTTGCCGCTCTTGCGATACCAGTACACGCCGCTGCGGCCGGTCTTGTCGTTGTGCTCCTTGCCGGCCAGCTCCGCGTCGCGGCCGTCCAGCGCGTTGGGCTCCCAGATCGCCCAATAGCCGACCGCGTCCGGATTATTGGGCAACTGGCCTTTGACGATGTCGGATATCAGCTGGCGGGCGTTGGGCGGCAGATTGTGCTTGACCGCCACCGCGGACTCGGCCACCACCTGGGCCGAATCGTAAGTCTTGCCCAACAAGCGTTGCACCTGGCCGGCCTCGCTTTCGGCCAACAGCTTGGCGTTGTCCAGCACCGCCTTCTCCGCGCTCTGATAACTGGCGTAGATATTGACGCCGGCCAGCACGCAAAAACCGATCAGGATCAGCAGGCCGGAACTGGCCAGAATCTTGCCCTTGATGGTGGTGATCATGGTTGTCCCCATCGCTTCATATGTGTTCTTCCCCAAAAGCCGTTGCGAGCGGACGCCGGTTCCCGGCCCGGTTATTATGGTGTGGGCCCGCCGGCGGCATCGGTTTCCAACGGCATGCCGCCATTTGTATTAAATAGCTTAAATGGGGTAAAGGGAAATTTTGCAATCGGCGGGACGGCGCCCCATCTTCCGGCGCGCCGCGGCGAGACAGGGAGAATCGAAGCATGTCGATGGAAGCATGCACCCGCCCGGACCATGCCGAGCGCCCGGCGGAGGCCGCGCGGCGGCTGGTGCTGGCGCGCTTGGAACAAGTGGAGGCGAGCCACGGCGTGCGCATCCTTTACGCGGCCGAAGGCGGCAGCCGCTGCTGGGGCTACGCCGCGCCGGACAGCGATTACGATGTGCGCTTCGTCTACCTGCATCCGGATGCGTGGTACGAGACCGGCGACCGGCGCGACGTGATCGAACTGCCGCTGGCCGACGGGCTGGACATCAGCGGCTGGGAGCTGCGCAAGGCGCTGCGGCTGAGCCTGGGCGGCAACGCCGCGCTACTGGAGTGGCTGGCCTCGCCGCAGGTCTACCGCCAGCACCCGGCGGCCTGCCGGGTCTTGCGGGATCTGGGGCCGGAGCACTTCGCCGGCGAGGCGGCCTATTGGCATTATCTGTCCGTGGCGCGTAAGAACTACCGCGGCCGCAAGCTCGAGCAACAACTGCGACTGAAAAAATACCTGTACGTGCTGCGGCCCTTGCTGGCGGCGCAATGGGTGAAGACGCGGCGCGGCATGCCGCCGCTGGCGCTGGCGGAATTGGTCGCTGGGACTTTGGACGATGTCCGGCTGCGCGATGAGCTGGCCGGCCTGCTGGCCTTGAAAACCGCCGGCGGCGCGCCGGAGTACGGCCCGGCCACGCCGGGCCTGCAAGACTATATCGATGAGGCCATGCGGGATTACGAGGCCGCGGCGCGCCCGAGCCGCTACAGCGACTGGGCGCGGGCGGACGCATTGCTGGAGCAAGTACGCCTGGCCTGCGGCGCTTGAAGAGGCGGAAGCCTCTGTGTCTGAGAACCTGTTCTAAGTCTCGCGAGCAAGAGCGAGACAAGGCGAAAACGAGCGAAAAAGCGGAATGTA